>NZ_JBBOOK010000002.1:313427-626854 GCF_038003045.1 Sporosarcina sp. FSL W7-1349 | reverse complement strand
GCTCCCCGGTTTCGCTTTGCAGCGAGGCAAACAGGAAATGGGCAGCTGGATCACGTTTCAGGATGAACTGTACACTGGCGTCACAGAAATTGCATTCTCCATCAAACAGAACAATACGTTTCATCTCTACACCTCCTGCATAATCTTCTCTATCTTATAGTATAACCTCTGCCATCCCATTGAAACGTCTTCTGCATATACCTTTACAAAAGACAGAATACTCCGTATAATAGAGTATAAGAATAGATTGCAAGGTTTAGGTGTTTCAACGTATTCTGTCACGGAATAATGGTTGAGGAGTGATCGATGATGGAACGCCAGTTTATTGATCCAACAGAAATGGAGCTTCGCAGGGATGAGGATTTTATCGCTTCCTTGGGCATGGTCGGAGAAGGCGCGCCTGACTATGAAACGGCCAGGCCAAAAAGGTCCGAGCCTGAAGGATTTGATGAAGAGGATTTGCCAGCTGCTTACCAGTAAGAAACCTCACAATGGTTGTGGGGTTTTTATTTTTTTGCATGTAAATATGGAATTTTTACGGTAAAGTGCTAGGCTCTGGTTGCTCGCCCGTGCTTTTGCTTCCCTTCCGCATGTAATAGAGGAAGGAGGAGGTGAGAATATGATGATGCATCACGGACATCACCATGGACATTGCCACGGTCAGGTCATGCCAATGAGCCAGGCGGAGGCGGTTGTGTGCCCGACCCAATATCGTTGCCACAATTCATTTATTCCACGAGAGGTCCCTTATATCCATCCATTTGTCAATGTGAACGTACAGCACTACGTTGACGTGCCAAGACATTATTATACAGAATTGAATGAAACGGTCATGGGCCCACCAGTTCAGGCGCGCCCGGGATTCGGACCGACGATGGGTGGAGGATTTGGCCGGGGGTTTGGCCGAGGCCGCAGACCTTGGAGATAATAAAGAAATGAGCATGATTAATAAAATTGCCCTGTCCGCCGGTTATTCACCCGCGGACGGGTTTTTTTGTTGGGAATGACAAATCTTGGCTGGGGAAATGAGAGGTTAAGGTTTTCAACTAGGCGTGAGAGATGTCCAACGAACTGACCAAACTGTGCAACCAATCCAGGAAGTTGTCCAACAACCAAGTGCCGTTATCCAACAACCCCGCCAAACCGAAAAACCCCACCAAAACGTTTTCGTTTTGATGGGGTGACAGTCAAATTAATCCACATTAAAGTAGCGTGCATCCGGGTGGGCGAAGACGATGGCAGAGACGGAGGCTTCTGGCTCCATCATAAACTCTTCGGTGAGGTGGACGCCGATATCTTCCGGCTTCAGCAAACCGAATAGTTTCGCCTGGTCTTCCAAGTTTGGACAGGCCGGGTAGCCGAAGGAGAAACGTTGGCCTTCGTATTTCGCCGCGAACCGTTCGCGCATTGTGAAGTCGGTCGGATCGGAAATTCCCCATTGGTCGCGCATTTCTTGGTGAACCCGTTCGGCGAATCCTTCCGCGAGCTCCAACGCGGTCGCTTGGAATGCGTGGCTCTCCAAAAATTTCCCTTCTGCTTTTAATCGGTTGGCATATTCGCGGACGCCATGTCCCGCGGTCACTTGCATGAAGCCAACATAGTCCATGATACCGCTGCTGACCGGTTTCAAATAATCGGCCAGGCATAGGAAAGGTTCCTTGCTTTGGCGCGGGAAAGTGAAACGTTCGATTTCCGTTTTCCCATCTTCCGGGTCATAGATGATGACATCGTCGCCGTCGGATTGAGCCGGGAAGAATCGATACATCCCGGACGCTGTCAGATTGCCGGACTCCAGGAAGCCGGTGACCATTTGATGCAGCTCGACTGCCCGCGGTTCCCGCTCTTCCAGCATTTTATCGACATTGCCACGCAGGCCGAGATGATGGCCGATCAACGTGCGCATATTGACGTATGGATACAGATGAGAAACGGAATAGTCTTTCAAGACGCGTCGACGCAAGTCGGTCGGCATGCGAACCGGCACGTCTTCCCGAACCGTTTTCACCGGACGTACCGCCACAGCGACAGCTCCTGCATCGGCTTGTTTCGCCGCTTTAATCGCGTCGTTTTCAGCCCGGCGCTCTTGCTGTTCAATCAATTCATTCAACAAAACTTGTTTTTCTTCTTTATCTTGAAGACGGTTGGCCAGTTCGAGTCCGTACATCGCGTCTTTCGCATACAGGACCGGACCATCGTATTCTGGTGCAATTTTCGTTTCAGTGAATCGGCGCGTCAAGGCAGCACCGCCGACAAGGACCGGCAAGTCGATTCCCACGGCTTTAAAATCTTGCGCCGTCAACACCATTTGTTGTGCCGATTTAACAAGAAGTCCCGATAGGCCAATGATATCTGGCTTCTCTTTACGAATGGCTTCAATCAGAGTGGTAGGGGTCACTTTGATGCCGAGATCGACGACTTGATAGCCGTTATTGCTTAAAATGATGTCGACCAGGTTCTTCCCGATATCGTGGACGTCCCCTTTGACGGTCGCCAGGACGATTTTCCCTTTGCCCGTATCATCCGCGGATTTATCCATGAACTGCTCCAGGAAGGAAACGGAAGCCTTCATCACTTCCGCACTTTGCAACACTTCCGCCACAATCAGCTGATTATCGTTGAATAAACGGCCGACTTCCGCCATGCCTTCCATCAATGGCCCATTGATGATATCCAATGGGGCATCATACATTTTCAAAGCGGCTTCCAAGTCGGGGATCAATCCCTCTTTCGTCCCTTCCACGACATAATAGCTCAGTCGCTCCGGCACGGTTTTCGGGATATCGTCTTCCGTCTTCTCTTTTTTCTTGCCGCGATAGAAGTTCGTGAACTCGGCCAGCGTTTCATCAGTTGTGGAGAATAATAGATCGTTCGCCATCTGCACTTCCGCTTCCGGGATCGAAGCATAGCGTTCCAATTTTTCCGTATTGACGATCGCGTAATCGAGTCCGGCTTGCGTACAATGGTACAAATACACGGCATTCAGCACTTCACGTCCGACTGGCGGCAGTCCAAATGACACGTTACTCACCCCGAGGATCGTCAACGCACGAGGCATTTTCTCCTTAATCATGCGGATGCCCTCAATCGTCTCTACAGCGGAGCCGATGTATTGCTCGTCCCCGGTACCGACTGGGAAGACGAGCGGATCGAAGATGATGTCTTCTGGAGCCAATCCCCATTTATTGACCAATAGCTCATAGGAACGCTCCGCCACTTCCAACTTCCGTTCGCGGGTGACTGCCATTCCGATTTCATCGATCGTTCCGACGACGACGGCCGCCCCGTATTTTTTCACGAGAGGCATAACGGCATCGAAACGCTCTTCGCCATCCTCCAAGTTGATGGAGTTGATGATCACTTTCCCTTGGGAATATTTCAAAGCTTCTTCGATGACCTTTTCATCCGTCGAGTCGATGACAAGAGGCACTTTCACCTTCTTGACGACTTCCTGCATGAATTTCTTCATATCTTCTAGTTCGTCCCGGTCCGGATTCGCCAGACAGATATCGATAACGTGAGCACCGCCGCGCACTTGGGCACGCGCGATTTCGGATGCCTCTTCAAACTTCCCATCGACAATCAATTGCTTGAATTTCCGGGAACCGATGACATTCGTCCGTTCGCCGATTAAAAGCGGGCGCATCGTATCGTCATAGAGAAGGGGGTCGATTCCGGAAACGGCATGGCCATGCGATTCTTCCGGACGTGGACGAGGCGCTTTCCCATCAACCGCTTCCCGGATGGCGCTGATATGTGCTGGAGTCGTTCCACAGCAACCACCGACGACGTTTAACCACCCTTTATCCGCAAATCCTTCCAGCTTTTTGGAGAGGGATTCAGGCGATTCATGGTAATGACCTTCTTCATCCGGCAAGCCGGCATTCGGATAACAGCTGACAAAGCTTGTCGCCAAATCGGATAGGGAACGCAGATGGTCCGTCATGAATTCCGGCCCTGTTGCGCAGTTCAAACCGACGGAAAGCGGCTTAATATGCTCGATGGAAATATAGAATGACTCGATTGTTTGGCCGGCGAGCGTTGTTCCCATCGGCTCGATCGTACCGGAAATCATGACAGGGATTTCTTTCCCAGTCTCTTCGAATGCACGCTTGATGCCGAGTGTCCCGGCTTTGACATTCAGCATATCTTGGCTCGTTTCCATTAAAATCAAGTCACAGCCGCCTTCGATCAGCGCTTTCGCTTGCACGTAGAAGTCTTCAGTCAGTCCGTCGAACGTCGCGCCGCCTGTAACGGAAAGCGTTTTGGTCGTTGGCCCCATCGCACCCGCGACAAACCGCGGCCATTCCGGGGTGGAGAAATCCTCCGCACATTTCTTCGCGATTTGGGCCGCTTGGAAATTGATTTCATGCGCCCGGTCGCCCAAATCATAATCATCGAGGACGATCGGAGTGCCGCCGAATGTGTTCGTGCAGATGATGTCCGCGCCCGCTTCCAAGTATTCGCGGTGAATCCGATCCAGCACATCCGGACGTGTAATATTCAAAAACTCATTACAGCCGTCGTACTCTTCGCCGCCGAAATCGTCCGGCGTCAAGTCGGCTGCCTGCAGCATTGTGCCCATTGCACCATCTATGATGAGAATTCTCTTCTGAAGTTGTTGTTCAATTGGATGAGTCGGCATGGACAAGTTCCCTCTCCTTCTTTGCATCTAGTTCTTTAATGTGTTGAATCAATTCCAAAGACATATCGTAACGAAGGAAAGGCGTGATGATATAGATGCCGTTGAATAACCGGGCCGCTGTATCGACCAGTTCCTTGGCGATTTGAATACCTTCCTCTGTCGATTTCTGACGGTCGTCTCCGCAAGCGCGCATCCGTTCCAATACTTCGTCCGATAATTTGATGCCTGGCACTTCATTATGCAGGAATTCCGCGTTTCGGATATTCGTCAACGGCATGATGCCGATGAAAATCGGTGTATCAAGATGTTTCGTCGCTTCGTAGATTTCCTCAATCTTCTCTTTTGAATAAACCGGCTGGCTGATGAAATAATCTGCGCCGCTTTCAATTTTCTTCTCCAACCGCTTGACGGCACGCTCTACCACCCGGACATTCGGGTTGAAGGCGGCTGCGACCGAGAAGGATGCTTTCTTCTTCAGCGGTTTGCCGGAGAAGGAAATCCCTTCATTCAACTGCTTGATCAGTTGTGTTAATTCCATACTGTTGACGTCGTAGACATTGGTTGCACCCGGGAAGTCGCCCACTTTCGTCGGGTCTCCCGTAACGGCTAGAATATCTTGGATATCGAGCGCATCCAGCCCCATCAAATGTGATTGTAAGCCGATCAGGTTACGGTCACGGCATGTAATATGGATGAGCGGCCGGATGTTGTACTGTTGTTTCAAGATTGCGCCCATTGCAACATTGCTGATCCGCGGCGAGGCGAGCGAGTTATCGGCCATTGTGATGGCATCGACACCTGCTTCGTTCAGCAAGTTGGCACCTTCGACGAATTTTTCAATTTCTAGTGTCCGCGGCGTGTCGAGTTCGACGATGACAGACCGCTCCCGCTTCACTTTTTCGTGGATCGGTTCGTTGACAGCCGGTTTTGCTTCCCGGATGACGACCGGTTTCTGCTGTTTCACTTCTTTCGCCACGACTGGCGCCAGTCCGGCGAGCTGTTTTTTCGCCGCTTCAATATGCTTCGGTGTCGTACCGCAGCAGCCGCCGATCAAACGGACCCCTTCATTGCGAAGGGACAGGGCGGCCCGGCCGAAATAATCCGCTTCGGATACATAGACGATCCGGCCATCTTCTACGTCAAGAAGGCTCGCATTCGGGTAGGCGGATAAAAATGCCTTCTCCGGCAAAGTGACTTCTTCAAATGCTTGGTTTGTATGGAACGGGCCGAGACGACAGTTGACGCCGACTACATCCGCACCGAGCGCCTCCAATCGATGAAGTGCTTCATTCAAGGAAAGACCGTTTTGCAACACGCCCGGTTCATCCATCGATACTTGGGCGATGATCGGGGTGTCGGTCATAGTGCGAAGCAACTGGACGACAGCGGATAATTCCTCAAAATCGTAATATGTTTCGAGCAAAATTCCATCTGGATCTCCCATCAGCAAATGTTGCGCCTGTTGCTGGACGATCGACTGGATTTCTTGCAAGGTAGCATCGCTTTTCCGGATGCCGCGAATGCCCCCAATCGTACCGAGCACAAACTGTCCGCCGGGAGCCGCCGCTTTCTTCGCAATCTGGATGGCTGCCTCATTGAACTCTTTCACCCGGTCTTCCATGCCATAGCGTGCCAGTTTCAGAGCGTTCGCGCTGTAAGTGTTCGTCTGAATGACGTCTGCTCCCGCCTGGATATAATCTTGGTGGATCTTTTCAATAATTTCAGGCTTTTCAACATTCAATTCTTCATAGCAAAAGTCGATTCCATACGAATAAAGTAGAGTCCCGATGGCACCATCAGCGGTCAGCACATCGGTTTTCAATTTATCTAGCAATGACATGGATTTTGTTCTCCCTTTCTTAATTAAAGTAAAAAAAGCCTTCATTCAGAAAGAAGGCTTTAGACGTGTATATTCACTCCTTCTTATCTTCCAGGCGATTGAGGCCTGCTGGAGGTAGCACCTTGCCGCCCGGCTGGTTGCTGAAGCTTCCCCGGGCCAGTTCCCTCAGCTTCTCTTGATAAGAATCATTATTTTATTTGAATTGTTGAAAACATCGTATCGTTAAAAAGCCCTGACGTCAAGTCTTTTCTGAAAATCCCGAGTAATGTATCGGATTAGGAGGAGTAGGGTCTGTTTTACCAAAAGCGAATTCTGTTCCAGGAGTGTGGTATTATAGAAAGCATCAGAACAAAGCAAGCAGAGGGTGAAATGATTGAGAGCTTTGAAATTTATCATCCCGATTATGTTCGTTGTCGGCGGGTTCAGCTGGATGATGTTGAGTAAAAATTATCAGGAAGTCCCGCCGACATCTCGTGTATTCATTACCATTGGAGCAATGATCGTGAGCGGGGGCATTTCGTTTTTCCTTTTCCCGAAAAATGAAGGAGGAAAAAACTGACGGGTGGCGATAAGCCATCCGTTTTTTTTTTTTTGTCAGGAAATTATTAAATCTTGGCTCGGGGCTAGCTTTCTAATCAGGCATGTTTACGATCAGGCCACTTTTAAGACACTCTATGTGTTAACTATATTTAATATTACATTGACACAAAATGAGTTATATTTTATTCTGATAAAGATAACTGAACGCGGGGGGGTGTGGGAAGTGGGGACAGCAACAGTGAAGTCGAAAAGTGGCATAAGTGCCTTGACGCTTGTGTATAGTGGGATGTTTGCCGCACTGATGATGATCGGTGCCAATATTACGTCGTTTGTACCGTTTCTTGTTATCGGTGGAGTGCCGATCACTTTGCAGACGTTCTTTGCGATTCTCGCCGGGCTTCTACTTGGAAGTCGGATTGGCGCAATTGCGATGACGGTCTATATGTGTATCGGACTCGCAGGGGCACCGGTATTTTCGAAATTCCAAGGCGGATTCGGGTTTATCTTAAATCCGACATTTGGATTTGTCGTGTCCTTCATCTTAACAGCGTATGTAGCAGGGGAAATCGTAGAGAAAAACGGGAAATTGCAAAGGTACATCGTAGCTGCTCTTGCCGCGATGGTGGTCAACTACGTCCTAGGCACGAACTGGTTGTATTTTGCGTATAAGTTCTGGGCAGCGGCCCCAGATGCGTTTACGTATAAAGTAGCTTGGATTTGGATGATGCCGCCGCTGCCAAAAGA
Source organism: Sporosarcina sp. FSL W7-1349 (assembly GCF_038003045.1). Taxonomy (NCBI): domain Bacteria; kingdom Bacillati; phylum Bacillota; class Bacilli; order Caryophanales; family Caryophanaceae; genus Sporosarcina; species Sporosarcina sp. FSL W7-1349. The sequence continues at coordinate 619,088 of NZ_JBBOOK010000002.1, read as the reverse complement.
CATCTTGCTTGCGGTTTTGGCTGGGATTTTCGGTCATCGCATGTATAAGATATTGAAAGTGAGGCATGGATAAATGAGGGATTATAACAAGTTGGCCGAACAAGTGCTGAAGGGCTACCAATTGACGGACGAAGAGGCGCTGGCCATCCTAGACAGTCCAGATGAGGATTTATTGCCGCTTCTGCACGGAGCGTACCAAATTCGCAAACATCACTTCGGGAATAAAGTGAAGCTGAACATGATCATCAATACGAAATCCGGTCTCTGCCCGGAAAACTGCGGCTATTGTGCGCAGTCCATCGTGTCCAAGGCACCTGTTGAGAAATACGCCATGATGAAACAGGAAGAGATCGTGGCGGGCGCCGAGCGCGCAGCTGCAGTCAACGCGGGCACATACTGCATCGTGGCGAGCGGACGCGGGCCGGTTAACAGCGAATTGGAAATTGTCATTGATTCCGTAAAGGAAATCAAGTCAAGACATCAAGACATGACGATCTGCGCATGCCTCGGCATCCTAAAGCCGGAGCAGGCGGTACGGCTGAAAGAAGCTGGCGTCGACCGATACAATCACAATTTGAACACATCCGCCAATCATCATGAGAACATCACGACTTCGCATACATACGATGATCGGGTAAATACGGTCGGCCTGGCAAAAAACGCGGGCATCTCCCCTTGCTCGGGTGTCATCGTCGGGATGCGCGAAACGAAAGAAGACGTTGTTTCGATGGCACGCAGCCTTCATGCGCTCGACGCCGATTCAATCCCGGTGAATTTCCTCCATGCAGTGGAGGGGACACCGCTCGGCGGGACGGATGAATTAAACCCGCGCTATTGCTTGAAAGTATTAAGTCTGTTCCGCTTCATCAATCCTTCGAAGGAAATCCGGATTTCCGGAGGCCGCGAAGTAAACTTGCGCAGCTTGCAACCGCTGGGACTCTACGCGGCGAATTCGATTTTCATCGGGGATTATTTGACGACAGAAGGGCAAGAAAGCGACCGCGATCGCCAAATGCTCGAAGATCTTGGCTTTGAAGTGGACTTGGAACCATTGAATAGAGAACCTGTTTCGGTTTGATTAAACGAAGGGACTTCCTGATCGAGGGAGTCCTTTTTCGTATACGGCGCCATTTGCAGTGCTGATCCCGCATTAATTCAAAATCCGGTGTCGGGATTTATATGCCTTTGATTTCTTTCAAATAATCTTCATTCACGTTTGAAAACCGTAGGATCGCCATTTCAAGCGGTATTTCCCAAATCAAAAAAAGCACAAAACCCAGAGACGATTGAAACAGGTTAACCAACCGATACCAAACAGACATTAAAAGAAATGATAAAACGTCCACTTGCGGAAATGGAAGAAGCTCGACCGAATATGGGAGAGGGGCGAGGTAGCGTTTAATCGAAAAATGCACCGGGCATAATATTTTGATTTAAAAAGGAATTCAAAAAAATGAATTGACACTGGAGTCAACTCAAATGTTATTCTGGATTCATGGAAAAACTTTATTCTATACAAGAGGCTTCGCAGATACTTGGGATGTCTAAGGATACACTTCGGTATTATGACCGGATCGGGATTATTTCGCCGTCTCGGAAAGACAATCGGTACCGCAGGTATTCGAAGGAGGACCTCATAGACTTGATGAATGTTCAGATTATGCGGTATGCGGACTTTTCTCTTGACGAAATCAAAGGGAAATTTGGTTTCCACAAGATGGAAAGCATGGATTCCGTATACTGCGAAGAGGTTGCTGCGTTTCTTGATGCCAAGAACGCAGCAACGCGCAAGAAGATTAAGCATCTGGAAAAGGTCATTCAGCTACTCGATATAGCAGCTGAAACGTTAAGAGATTTTAATAACGAAAGCGATCAAAGGTTGGCAGAATTCGTCCGTGAACTTTACAAGGATATCCGAGAGGTTGAACCAAAAATATTTGAGGAGGGTTGTGATCAACATCAAGGTTAGGAATTTTTATTATCTGATTGCAGGCATTCTTGCGGTGCTGTTTGCCGTCACGCATGCATGGAACGGGCAATCCGTTGTGCTGCCGACGCTCGACTTTGGAGCCATGCCGATAGATACCCGGACGGTATTTACGTATGTTTGGCACATTATAACGGCGGAAAATCTGGTCTTCGGCATCGCATTCATATTCATGTCATTTCAAAGTGAGCGATCGAAGGTCCATTTTGCTGCATGGATGATCGTGGCCATCCTAATCGTCCGATTGATGGTCATTCTTGGCATAACGGCACTACTTGAAGTTTCAGCACTCAGGAATACGTTTATAGATTCAATTGCCATCGTAATCTATGTTACCTTGATCATACTGGGCACCACTATGAAGAAAAGACAGCCCACTGGTTAGCGCTACAGTGACAGAAGTGTTCGAAAATTTCTGTAACATAAAGTCACGATGGATATGGTACTTTACCCTTTGGATATGCTTTGTCTAAAGGGTATTTTTATAGTAAAAATACACAGCTTTGTTAATCTACAATTATCAGGCGTCATTTTTGCATAGCGATGTATCGGAATTGGGGTTATTCGTTGTATTTCACTTGACCTTGATTGCGCCTGCCCTTGGGTTGCTTACAAGTCATCCAGTTTCGCTATCGGCACAGACTGTGGATGAACGAATATCTAGCCCAGACAATAAAAAGCGCAGAGTTCAATCTGTGCTTTTTACTTATATTCTATCTGAAAGAGGGTCCCTATCCGCATGCCACATGACAAGCTGATCCTGTCTCTCAAAAAACTCTTTGACTGAGAAGCTGCCATCAAAAGGCTGGGCGTCGATTGTTTGGAAGAGCGTGTCGAATTGTTCCGGCAGCACTTCCGAAATGATGAGGGACGTAATGGACGCGGGGATGGCGAACTCTTGGATCCGTTCATTCCACCCGGTCAGGACCTCTTCGTCGAAAACAACAGAAGAAGTATAGATCATTTCTCCGTCCGCGTCAGGGTGGCGAATGATGAGCCGGGCTCCGACGTAATCGCTTTTTCGGCCTTTGAATCCGCGATTTGTCCAAACGCCGATCAGTATCCGATCCATGGTCCCGTAGTGGATTTTTGTCACCTTCTCCTCTTCGGTCCATTCATTGATGGCGTAAATGGTGTACGCTTCCTCCTCTGCCACCGCAATGATCTTCGTCGGCTTTTTATTTTGCGTCAGACGGTAAATCTTGAAGGCAATTCCAAGGAATAAAGCGAAAAAGCTGCCGAATAGAAGAACCATCCACCATTCGCCCATGACGAGAAATGAATAAGTGGCATAGCCTGTCGCGTAGAGCCCCGATCCTAAAAAGATCGCGATGATGATTAAATAAAAGAACCACTTCGGCTTCATCTTCCCCGTGGCAATCGTTTCGTCATATAAATTCCTTCCCATGCCAGTTCCCCTTTCCGCTTTTCTTTCTTACGACCTGCCCATTTGAAAAGTTTCAACAATCCGATGAAACGTTCCGGTCTTTCCATCGTATAATAGATAACCAAATCTTAATACGGAAAAGAGTGTTTCATATGATCAATTTGCTTATTTTTTCGATTGTTGCAGGAATTCTAGCGATGTTGATCGTTGTACCTTTAACGTCAGCGGCAAAGGAGAAAGACACACGGCTTCATTTCAATAAATGGCAAGCGTCGGCTGGCTTGGTGATTGTTGCAGCGCTCGCTATCTTCGCATTCTATTACATCACCAACATGGACAGGAATTGGACATCCCTTTGGATTGTACTTGTAGTGGCGGCTCTATTGGGAACCTTGGCAGCGACTGGCAAGGAGCGCTTCTTGAAAGGTGTTCTGTTCCTTGGCACGCTAATCCTTGGAGTGTATATGCTTAGCGCGCCGCTGTTCAATGCCAACCAGAAATACAAGGCGGTGGAGATGGACCAGCAAGTGGAGATCCAAGCATTTGATGAGACGAAGACCCCCGCAAGCGTTCCGCCGAAATTCGCGCGGAATAAAATGAAAAAGGCATTCGGCCAAGTGCCGAACACGAGCTATTATGAGCTCGGGCATTTGCAGATCCAGAAAGTGAACGGCGACTTCGTCTACATCGCGCCTGTCGAATTTTCGGGCTTTTTCAAATGGCTGAACGGGAAGACGACACCGGGTTATTTCACGATGAGCGCGACCGATTCGGCGGATAATCCGAAATTTGTCAAATCGGAAATGGCCTATACCCCGTCCTCCTTCTTCCACAAACAAGTGGAACGCCATATTCGGATGGATTACCCGGACTTGATCTTCTACGGGGATGTCCAACTGGAGATTGACGAGGAAGGGAAACCGCATTATATCCGGACGTACGGGGATTTTATTACAGCCCGGAATGGGTTTGACGTGAAAGGGATCGTGATGGCGGACCCGGCGACAGGTGAGACGAAGAAGTACGCCCTGTCGGATGTGCCGGAATTCATTGACGGGGCGGTTTCCCCGGAAGCGGTCAGCTTGCAGAACAGCTACTTCGGAAAGTACGTCCATGGCTTCTGGAATTCGGTTGTCGGGAAGAAGGACGTGAAACTGCCTTCGGATGAAGGGACGGAATCGAATGTCAGCCCGGTGTTCGACGAGACGGGGCATATGTATTACTTTACGGATTTCACAAGCCCGAAAGAAGGGGTGGATTCAATGCTCGGCTATGCGCTCACGGATGGCCAGACCGGGGAGGCAGTTTATTATACGGGGAATCTGGAAGAGTCCTATATGGATTCGCAAGGGACGTTGCAGATCATCGAGAAGAAATTCATTGAGAAGAAGTGGACGGGCGAAATGCCGGTATTGTACAACTTTTACGGAGAAGCGAGCTGGCTGACGCCGGTGTTGGACTCCAACGGCTTCCTGCAGAACTACTTCATCGTTTCCGCAGCAAATCCCGAAATATCGGTGTACGGCAACTCACCTAACGAGGCGCTAAGATTGTACAAAACGGCTTTGCAGCGGGGTGGCAGCACGGTGGACGGAAGTTCGAATGCGGAAGAGGCCAAAGCGGCGGTAACTGTGAAACGCGTGTTCAAAGAGCGTGTCGGCGAATTCACTCTCGTATCCATTTTGGCGGATGACGGTCGGAACTTTATCATTTCGACGGAGGCGGCACCGCTGGCAGTATATGTCCAGGAGGGTGACCGATTGGTGCTGACGTATTTGGAAACTGGCGAGTTGTTCCTGCCGGTGAAGGAATTAATCAATACGTCGATCGAATAAGATGCCTGTTTTATGAAAATCGCTTCCTGGCCTTGGTCTGGGGGATCGACGTTGAATAAACAGAACTGCGAAAAAAGCAGCTGGCAGAATGATTTTCGCCAGCTGCTTTTTATATTATCCGGTCAATCGGTTCGTATTGAACATCAAAAAATATCCCATCCTGATATGTATAGCGGTCTTTTCTCTTTCCATCTTCTTATCAGTTTATCCTTGAACTTCATTTCTTCCAGCGGCGAAATAGGTGTTTAATTCATGTGTAAAAGATCTCCTCTATGGGTATTGGTGAATCTGGAGCTTTTTGTTTCGAACGTTAGAGTCATAAAAAATTCTAGATTTTCACTTTACCCGGCTGGCTGTAGTCTAAACCGATTCCGTCCGCGTTGCATATCAATTGCAATAAAAGGGTTTATTCGTGTACAATTAAGTCAAAGATAGTCAAAGTCAACGGATTCTGACCTGAGGAAGAAAGAGGTGAGGATATGCGAAACATTTCTGACATTATTGAAGGGTATTTAAAGGCGATAATCGAAGAGGAAGAGAAGAGTGCCATTGAGATTAAACGCAGCGAAGTCGCGGAAAAATTCCAGTGCGTCCCCTCACAAATCAACTACGTCATTAAAACACGATTTACGGCGGAACGCGGGTATATTGTCGAGTCCAAACGCGGAGGCGGAGGGTATATCCGCATTATCCGGGTCCAGGCCAATTCGCATAAAGAACTGATTGAACATATTTTGGAAGGAATCCAGGGTGGCGCCTCTTACACGATGGCCGAAGATGTTGTCCACCGACTCGTGGAAGAAGACGTCGTATCGGAACGGGAAGCGCGGATCATTCTTGCCGCAGTGGACCGGGCGACCATTAAACAACCATTACCCGAGCGCGATACGATGCGCGCCCGAATTTTACAGGCGATGCTCCTGACACTCCTGTATGAGCAGATGGACTGAACGTCAATATTAGAACGAGGTGGGTGCTCCATATGATGATATGTGAAAATTGCAAAGAACGTCCGGCTTCCGTCATCTTGACCCAGGAAAGTATGGGAGGGTCGATGGAACGCCAATTATGTGAGAAATGTGCATTCCATTCCCAATCCCTTCAGTTTGATCCGAACCAGGAGCCGTTATCGATCCAACAATTCCTTTCGCAATGGTTTGGCGGGCCAGATTCGTTCCAAAGCCAGCCTCAGACGAGAGGGGAGATGATGCGGGGGCCGGAATGTCCGAACTGTGGGCTGACATTCCAGAAGTTCCTGGACATCGGGAAGTTTGGATGCGCAACGTGCTATGCGACCTTCCGGGAAAGGCTGCCGCGTATTTTCGGGAAGCTTCATAACGGTCATACGAAGCACGTCGGCAAAATTCCAGTCTCCTTCAATGAAATCTACGCGGTGAAAAAGAAAATAGAAGAAATTCGAGTGAAAATGCGGGAAGCAGTTGAAGCGGAGCGTTTTGAAGAGGCAGCCATTTTGCGTGATGAAGCGAACGCATTGAAATTGCGGCTTCAGGCGGGAGGTGAAGAGAGCGATGTCAATTGAACGATTCATGCAGCAATCCGTGACAGGGTGGATGACTACTCATGGAGAACATTCCGATATTGTCCTATCGACACGGATCCGGCTCGCTAGAAACTTGACGGGGTACCGGTTCCCGATCGCATTTTCGGAAGAGGCGGCCATGCAGGTTGATAAAGAAATCTCGGCAGCCTTGCTTGATTCGAGCCAAAAAGGGTACACCTATATGAAGATGGCAGATTTACCCGCCATGGAACGGCAAGTCCTCGTGGAAAAGCATTTGATCAGTCCGCAACTTGCAAATCCGGAACGGAACGGCGCGGTCATCCTATCGGAGGACGAAACTGTCAGTGTCATGGTGAATGAAGAGGATCATATCCGGATCCAGTGCATTTACCCCGGGCTTCAACTGGAAGCGGCCTATGAACAAGCGGACCAAGTGGACGATCAGCTAGAGAAGGTGCTGCCATACGCGTTTGACGAGGAGTTCGGCTATTTGACGAGCTGCCCTTCTAACACGGGAACGGGAATGCGTGCTTCGGTCATGATGCACTTGCCCGCGCTTACTATCACGAAGCAGATTGACCGGATCATCCCTTCGATTGCCCGGCTCGGCATGGTCGTGCGCGGCAGTTACGGAGAAGGGAGCGAGGCGCTGGGTAATATTTATCAAGTATCGAATCAGACGACTTTAGGCAAGACTGAACAAGAAATCATAACAGATCTTGGTAATATAACCGATCGTCTGATTGCCCATGAACGGAAATCCCGGGAACTGCTCCTTTCCAAATCGCGGATTGCCTTGGAGAATCGCTTGTACCGATCGCTCGGCACGCTTCTCTATGCGCGGCTCCTGCCCTCGGGTGAAGCGGCGCGCTGCTTGTCGGATGTCCGTCTTGGCATCGATCTCGGCATCATTGAGGACGTCGACATGTCCATTCTGAATGAACTTATGATTTTCATGCAGCCGGGCTTCCTGCAACAATACGCTGGAACTGATCTTTCAGAGGAAGAACGCGATATCCTTCGGGCCCAGTTATTCCGGGAAAGGCTGGATGTCCAAAATGCAAAAGCTTCTTCGGAAGGAAACGCGGATAGTTGAGCATCTATTTTGCGTAACGGTTCCACAGCAGGTATAATCTAAGTCAAAGATAGTCAAAGTCAATTTGATGGATAGCGGTTTTCATTCCGGTCCCTATGAATACACTGAAACAGGCTATCTTTAATTCAACCCGAAATGCTAGTATGAACGCGTTTTACCTTCACTCCTTCGGCTTTTGCTGAAGTGGATGGAATAGGATCATATATAGATAGGAGAGGAATGAATATGATGTTCAACCGATTTACACAACGTGCACAAAAGGTATTGCAGCTTGCGCAAGAAGAAGCCATTCGCATGAAACATGAATCGATCGGCACGGAGCATATCCTGCTCGGATTGATCCGGGAAGGCGGCGGCATCGCAGCAAAAGCGCTGGAAGCGATCGATGTTAGTTTCGAAACCATTGAACAAGGCGTAGAAAAATTGGTCGGCACCGGCTCCAAAGACGTCGGCCCGATCGTCCATTACACACCGCGCGCTAAAAAGGTAATTGAACTATCTGTGGATGAATCCCGCAAGTTGGGCCATTCGTACATCGGCACAGAGCATATTCTACTTGCGTTGATACGTGAAGGGGAAGGCGTGGCCGCACGGGTATTGAACAACGCAGGGGTCAGCCTCAACAAAGCTCGTCAACAAGTCTTGCAATTGCTCGGCAGCAACGACAGCTCCGGCGGCAGCCAAGGCGCCGCTAATTCTGCCGCTACGCCGACCTTGGATAGTTTGGCTCGCGACTTGACTGAAATCGCGCGTGAAGGCACTCTCGATCCAGTCATTGGCCGCGGCAAGGAAATCACACGCGTTATTGAAGTGCTGGCACGTCGCACAAAAAACAACCCGGTCTTGATCGGGGAGCCAGGCGTCGGGAAAACGGCGATCGCAGAAGGGCTGGCCCAGCAGATCATTAACAATGAAGTCCCGGAAATCCTTCGTGACAAGCGTGTCATGACGCTGGATATGGGTACCGTCGTCGCGGGAACGAAATACCGCGGCGAGTTCGAAGACCGCATGAAAAAGGTAATGGAGGAAATCCGCCAAGCCGGCAATATTATCCTCTTCATCGATGAGCTCCATACGCTGATCGGTGCTGGAGGAGCGGAAGGCGCGATTGACGCTTCCAATATCCTGAAACCGTCCCTTGCCCGAGGCGAGTTGCAATGTATCGGTGCTACGACGTTGGATGAATACCGAAAATATATCGAAAAAGACGCTGCGTTGGAGCGCCGTTTCCAACCGATCCAAGTCGACGAGCCGACTGTCGAGGAAACCGTCCAGATTATCTACGGTCTGCGCGATCGCTATGAAGCGCACCACCGTGTGAAAATTACGGATGAAGCAATTGAAGCGGCGGCGAAAATGTCGGATCGCTATATCTCCGACCGTTTCCTTCCGGATAAGGCGATCGACTTGATTGACGAAGCGGGCTCGAAAGTGCGCCTTCGCTCGTATACGACTCCTCCAAATCTGAAAGAGCTGGAGGCAAAGTTGGAGGCGATCCGCTCCGAGAAGAATGCGGCCGTCCAAAGTCAGGAATTCGAAAAAGCGGCTTCTTTCCGCGACAAAGAGCAGAAGATGAAAGAAGAACTGGATAAGACGAAAACGGCTTGGAAAGAAAAACAAGGCAAAACGGAGTCGGAAGTGACGGTTAACGACATTGCCGAAGTGGTAGCGATGTGGACTGGAGTGCCTGTCTCGAAGATTGCGACGACGGAAAGCGCCAAATTATTGAACATGGAAGAATTGCTCCATAAGCGTGTCATCGGCCAAGGTGAAGCAGTAACTGCCATTTCACGGGCGATCCGCCGGGCGCGTGCTGGTTTGAAGGATCCAAAACGCCCAATCGGTTCCTTCATCTTCCTTGGACCGACAGGGGTCGGGAAAACGGAACTTGCGCGAGCGCTCGCTGAATCGATGTTCGGAGACGAAGATGCGATGATCCGGATTGACATGTCCGAATACATGGAGAAGCATTCGACCTCCCGTCTCGTCGGTTCGCCTCCGGGATATGTAGGTTACGATGAGGGCGGCCAGTTGACGGAAAAAGTCCGCCGCAAACCGTACTCAGTCGTCCTATTGGATGAAATCGAGAAGGCCCACCCAGACGTCTTCAACATCTTGCTTCAAGTGTTGGAAGACGGCAGATTGACAGATTCGAAAGGCCGTACAGTAGATTTCCGCAATACGGTGCTGATCATGACATCGAACGTCGGTGCCGAAGCGTTGAAGAAAAACCGCTATGTTGGCTTCAATCTGCACGGCACGGACCGCGACTACGAGAGCATGAAATCGACGATGCTCGACGAATTGAAGAAAGTATTCCGTCCGGAGTTCTTAAACCGTGTGGATGAAATGATTGTCTTCCACTCACTCGAAAAAGAACATTTGCGCGAAATTGTTTCACTTATGTCTAACGAGCTGGTCAAACGTCTTGAAGAACAGGAGATCGAACTGCAAGTCACAGACGCAGCGAAAGAGAAAATCTCCGAGGAAGGCTATGATCCGGACTACGGAGCACGCCCATTGCGCCGTGCTATCCAGAAACATATCGAAGACCGCTTATCGGAAGAGCTCTTGAAAGGCACTGTCCTGACAGGCGGCCAAGTGGTTATCGACGTAGAAGACGGGGAATTCACCGTCCGGACGAACAAGAAAAACGAAGCAGTAGAAGTTGGAGAAAAATAAAGGATGAAACGGATAGCCCGCCCGCCGAATTAATTTTTCGGCCGGGATGGGCTGTCCGTTTCACGTTGGGGGAGCTTTATGGCTAAACGGAAAACGAAATTTATGTGCCGCTCCTGCGGTTATGAGTCGCCGAAATGGATGGGACGCTGTCCGGGCTGTGGAGAATGGAATACGATGGATGAAGAAGTGGAAATCGTCCAAAAAGGACCGCGTGGGGCGTTCCAGCACTCTGAAAATATACGGCAAAAGGCGATGCCGATCAGCGCAGTCGAAACGGTGGAAGAACCGCGGGTGGAGACGGAGCTCGGGGAACTCAACCGGGTGCTGGGCGGCGGTATCGTCCCGGGTTCATTGATCCTGATCGGGGGCGACCCGGGCATTGGGAAATCAACCTTGCTGTTGCAAGTGTCCTCGCTTCTCTCAAATAAAAAGCAACGCGTCTTGTATATTTCCGGAGAGGAATCGATCCGCCAGACGAAGCTGCGGGCGGAGCGGCTCGGGGTCGCGTCAGATGAGCTTTTCATTTACGCTGAAACGGACTTGGGGCAAATCCATGAAACCATTTCGGATGTCAAGCCGCGCTTCGTCATCGTGGACTCGATCCAGACCGTCCATCATCCGGAAGTGACATCAGCTCCAGGCAGCGTGTCACAAGTCCGGGAGTGTACGGCTGAATTGATGAAAATCGCAAAAACACAAGGGATTGCCATTTTCCTCGTAGGTCACGTGACGAAGGATGGCCAGATCGCGGGTCCGCGGCTGTTGGAGCATATGGTGGATACCGTCCTGTATTTCGAAGGGGAGCGTCACCACACATACCGGATTTTACGCAGTGTCAAAAACCGGTTTGGCTCGACGAATGAGATCGCCATTTTCGAGATGTTGCAATCTGGTCTGAAGGAAGTACTGAACCCGTCCGAACTGTTTCTGCGGGAACGGTCCCAAGGTGGGGCCGGCTCGACCGTAGTCGCCTCCATGGAAGGGACGCGCCCGATCCTAGTGGAAATTCAAGCGCTTGTTACTCCGTCCAGTTTCAATTATCCGAAGCGGATGGCCACTGGAATCGATCAAAACCGGGTATCCTTGCTTATGGCGGTACTGGAAAAACGGATGGGCATGCTATTGCAGGCACAAGATGCGTATATCAAAGTGGCCGGTGGCGTAAAACTAGATGAACCTGCTATCGATTTAGCGGTATTGATGAGCGTCGTCTCCAGTTATAAAGACGCTGCTGTGGGGGTATCCGACTGTTTCATTGGCGAAGTCGGATTAACGGGAGAAGTCCGTAGGGTATCCCGAATTGAACAAAGGGTTGTGGAAGCCGCCAAACTAGGGTTCGAGCGGGCTATCGTCCCATCCTCCAACCTCGGCGGATGGGACTATCCGAAAGGTATCCAAGTGGTCGGTGTCGATACGATTAGCGAAGCTTTGAAGGTTGCATTTGGATAACAAGATGGATAGAGCTTGCGAGACAGCCGGAGCATGGCTTCCCGGGAGTTTGGCTCGCATTTCCTAGGAACCTCGGAAGGTGATCGGCAGTCTTATGAAGATAGGGCTAAATTCGGCTCCAGCCTATGTTCAAAACAGCTTTCAAAAGGATAAACATGTATAATGACAGGCAACGGAGATGTCGGAAAATGCTTTCTCCATGCAAGAATCGGCTTTTTCGACATCCTTCGCTAAACAGGAAAGGAGGTCGTAGACATGTTGAAACGTGTAGTGCAAGTTGGGCTTCTGCTGATCGGCGGGACGCTTGGTGTCTTATTTTTACCGCATTTATTTACCTTATTTTCATTCACCTCCAAGCCGATGATCAACAATCCGTATGTATCCGCTATTCTCGGGGCCGCTATTTTTTACGTCGTCAATCTCTTTTTAACCGAACCGATTGTCAATTTCATCAAATGGATGGAAGATCGTCTCTTAAAGGCGCCGATTTTCGATTTGCTCTTCGGGACAATTGGTCTTATTGTCGGCTTAAGTTTGGCTTTTCTCGTCAGTTTCGGATTGGGAAACATCGAAATTCCGGTCATCGCATCCATCACACCAATTCTGTTATCCATCCTGCTCGGTTATCTTGGATTCCAAGTAGGTTTCAAGAAACGGGAAGAATTCATCCAAGCGATCTATGCGGCCAGAAATGCGGGGCAGAAAAAGAAGGAAGTGGAAGGTGGAGATACTTTGGCGCCTTCGCAACAAAATAAGCCTTACAAAATTTTGGATACCAGCGTCATTATTGACGGACGCATCGCGGATATTTCGACGACCGGTTTTTTGGAAGGAATCCTCGTCGTCCCCCAATTTGTCCTGACGGAACTGCAGCATATTGCAGATTCATCTGATACATTAAAGCGGACAAAAGGGAGACGCGGGCTCGATGTCTTGAAAAAGCTGCAAACGGATGAAGGTCCCAATGTCCAGATCACGGATGAAGATTTCAGCGATGTAGCGGAAGTGGACCTGAAGCTCGTCCGCCTTGCAAAACGCATGGGCGGCTATGTCGTGACAAATGATTTTAATTTGAATAAAGTCGCGGATTTGCATGGTGTCTCGGTGTTGAATATCAATGACCTGGCGAATGCGGTGAAACCGGTCGTCATCCCGGGAGAGGAAATGCACGTCGTCGTCATCAAGGACGGCAAGGAGCATAACCAAGGTGTTGCCTACTTGGATGATGGGACGATGATTGTAGTGGAAGACGGCAAACACCATATCGGCAGTGCGATAGACGTTGTTGTGACGAGCGTATTGCAGACGTCGGCAGGGCGCATGATTTTCGCCAAACCGAAAAATGGCAAGTCGGCCCGAGCGAACTAAGGCTTGGAATTTTCTTGATTCAGCTAGAGCCAGCGAGGCGTAATTGATAAAGTAGAGGAAGATGGATAGTGGAGTATACGGTCATGTTGCCTGCCGCCGGAAGCGGGAAGCGGATGGGAGCAGGCTTCAATAAACTTTTCTTGGAGATCGGCGAGACGCCGATCCTCATTCATACACTCCGGGTATTTGACAGCGACCCTGCATGTGCGGGCATCCTGCTTGCCGTCAAGCCCGAGGAACGTGAACAGATTCGCAACATGCTTGAACGGTTCGGAATTACGAAAGTGAAAGCGTTTGTCGAAGGAGGCGAGGAGCGGCAACATAGCGTCGCTTCCTGCATCGGCGCGCATGAGGGGGGCGGTATCGTCCTCGTCCATGACGCGGCTCGACCTTTCATCCGGCGCGAAGTCATCCGGGAGCTTGTCCGCACGGCTGCTGCGCAGGGAGCGGCCATTGCGGGCGTCAAAGCGAAAGATACGATGAAGATGGCGCGCGATGGAGTAGTGGAAAAGACGGTCGACCGAGAGGCGCTTTGGATCATCCAGACGCCCCAAGCTTTCCGCTATGAAGTATTGCAAGAGGCAGCGCAACGGGCGGAAGTGGACGGCTTTCTTGGCACGGATGAATCGATGCTCGTGGAGCGGATCGGGCATCCGGTCCATCTCGTGGAAAGTACGTATGATAATGTGAAAATGACGACACAGGAAGATCTCGCATTTGGCGAGATCCTATTGAAACGAAGACTAGAGGAGGATTTGAATGATGCGGATCGGACAAGGCTTTGATGTGCATAAATTTGCGGAAGGGCGGCCGCTGATCATCGGAGGGATCGCGATTCCTCACGAGAAGGGATTGACAGGCCATTCCGATGCGGATGTCCTATTACATACGATCACGGATGCGGCGCTTGGCGCAATTGGGGAAGGTGATATCGGCAGGCATTTTCCGGATACGGATGCGGCCTACAAAGATGCCGATTCAGCAGTGTTGTTGATGGAGATTTGGGAATTGGTAAAGGAAAAGGGCTATCGATTGGGGAATATCGATTGCACGATCATCGCCCAAAAGCCGAAAATGTCCCCTTATATCGAACAGATCCGGACGCGTGTCGCGGAATTATTGGAAGCGGACGTCTCCCAAGTTAATGTGAAGGCGACGACGACAGAACAACTGGGATTCACGGGACGGGAAGAGGGAATCGCTTCCATGGCAACGATCCTGCTCGTGAAATCTTGACATCTTCCAAAGGCAGCGGCCGAGTGGTAAAATGGCACAGTAAATAAATGAGAACGGAGATGGAATCATCCATGACAACAGAGGTACGTGTACGTTATGCACCGAGTCCGACTGGACATCTACATATCGGCGGGGCACGGACGGCGCTTTTCAATTATCTATTCGCCCGCCATCATGGCGGCAAATTCATCGTTCGCATCGAGGATACCGATACAGAGCGGAACATCGAAGCCGGCGAATTGTCACAGCTTGATAACTTGAAATGGCTCGGCATCGAGTACGATGAATCCGTCGATGTCGGCGGTCCATACGGGCCATACCGTCAGATGGAACGACTCGATCTTTATTCAAAACATGCGCAGGATATGCTTGATAGCGGCCATGCGTATAAATGTTTCTGTACGACGGAGGAGTTGGAAGCGGAGCGGGAGAAGCAGAAGGCATCCGGCATCGCGGCTCCGATGTATGCTGGCACATGCCGGAATTTGACGGCGGAAGAAGTGGCAGAGAAGGAAGCGGCGGGCATGCCGTATACGATCCGTATGAGAGTGCCGGAAAATGTGACGTATAAAGTGGAAGATCTTGTCCGTGGTACGGTTGCGTTTGAATCCGAAGACGTCGGGGACTGGGTACTTGTGAAAGCGAATGGCATCCCGACCTACAACTTCGCGGTGGTCATCGACGACCACTTCATGAGAATCTCCCACGTCTTCCGTGGAGAAGAACATTTGACGAACACACCGAAGCAATTGATGATCTACGATGTCTTCGGCTGGGAGTATCCACGTTACGGCCATATGACATTGATTGTTAATGAAGATCGGAAAAAATTGTCGAAACGGGACGAATCGATCATTCAATTCATCTCACAATATAAGAATCTTGGGTATCTGCCTGAAGCGATGTTCAACTTCTTCGCCCTGCTCGGCTGGTCTCCGGGCGGTGAAGAGGAGATTTTCACGCATGATGAGCTCGTAAAGCTGTTCGATGAAAGCAGATTGTCCAAGTCCCCTTCCATGTTCGATAAGCAGAAATTGACATGGATGAATAACCAATATGTGAAGAAATTATCGTTAGACGAAGTCGTTGCCTTGGCGTTGCCGCATTTACAGGAGGCGGGACTGGTGAAAGGCGAGCTGACGGAAGCGGAAAGTGCATGGGTCCGTGATCTGATTGCCCTGTATCATGACCAGCTTAGTTTTGGTGCAGAAATTGTCGAGTTATCCGCCCAGTTCTTCAAGGATGATATTGAATATGATGAACAATCCCAGGAAGTCTTGGCAGGGGAACAGGTTCCGGAAGTGATGGCTTCTTTCAAAGGGCAGCTAGAAGATTTGGAAACGTTCGATGCTGCGTCGATTAAGGACGCTATCAAAGCGGTCCAGAAGGAAACGGGCCATAAAGGGAAGAACTTGTTCATGCCGATCCGGGTGGTGACAACGGGTCAGACGCATGGTCCGGAGTTGCCGGCTGCTATTGCGTTGATCGGTAAAGAGAATGTGCTGGATCGCGTTTCGAAATACGCTAAACAATAATATTGACTTTCATTGTTCGCGATGTAAAATGATAGGTAATTGATTTGACCTAATGCGCCTTTAGTACACTGAAATATAGAGTATATAAATCGTCGAGAAGGAGAAGTACGTATGGCAAGCACTTCAGAGAGGATCATCACCGGCTGTAAGTGATCCGTGCCTCTGCCATACCGAAATGCCCCTTTGAGAGCCGTGCCGAAATGCAAGTAGGCCGGACGTATCGCCAGCGTTACAGGCGTTCAAGCGGAAAGGTATTTGTCCTTTCAAGCGGAGTGGAACCACGCATGCAATGCGTCTCTGTCATTTTTTGGCGGAGGCGCATTTTTTTATTGTCATCATCCAGCTCCGGGTGCTTGAATCGGTGTCTGTGCTTTTGGTTAAAAAAGGAGGGAAATAAGGTGTTTGGAAGGATGAAAGAGGATATTCAGTGCATATTCGAACAGGATCCGGCGGCGCGCAGCACGATTGAAGTCGTGTTGACGTATTCGGGGTTGCACGCCATTTGGGCGCATCGGATTGCGCACGCCCTGTATAAACGAAATTTCCGGTTCCTGGCGCGGGTCGTGTCGCAAGTGAGCCGATTCTTTACAGGCATCGAGATCCATCCGGGTGCGAAGATCGGACGTCGCTTTTTCATCGACCACGGGATGGGAATTGTCATCGGAGAAACTTGTGAAATCGGCAATGACGTGACGATCTACCAAGGAGTGACCCTCGGAGGAACCGGGAAGGAAAAAGGGAAACGTCACCCGACACTCCACGATAATGTGTTGGTGGCCACCGGAGCGAAAGTGCTCGGATCGATCACCATTGGGGAACGAAGCAAGGTTGGAGCGGGTTCGGTCGTCTTGAAAGATGTGCCGCCCGATGCAACGGTTGTCGGCATCCCGGGCAAGGTCGTCATGATGAACGGCATGAAAGTGGAGCGGCATGATCATCAGAACTTGCCGGACCCGGTCGCGGACGTCTGCAGCCGTCTGGAATCTGAAATTCAACGGTTGGAAAAACGGTTGGCAGAACTGGAGAAAGAAGAAGTGAAGGAGGGGCGGCTATGAGTATTCAAATTTATAATACGCTGACACGAAAGAAAGAGCCTTTTATTCCCATTGAAGAGGGAAAGGTGAAAATGTATGTGTGCGGGCCGACTGTTTATAACTACATCCACATCGGGAATGCGCGACCCGTCATCGTATTTGATACCGTCCGCCGTTATTTGGAGTACCGCGGGTATGACGTAACATACGTCTCGAATTTTACGGACGTGGATGACAAGATCATCAAGGCGGCCAATGAGCTCGGGGAAGAGGTTGGAGAACTGACCGATCGGTTCATCGAAGCTTATTTCGAGGATGTCGGGGCGCTCGGTTGCGGGAAGGCGGATGTCCATCCCCGCGTCACCGAACATATAGAAGATATCATCCGCTTCATCGGCGTCTTGGTCGAGAAAGGGTTTGCGTATGAATCGAAGGGAGATGTCTACTACCGGACCCGCAATTTCGAAGGATATGGCAAGCTGTCCCACCAATCAATCGACGAATTGAAAGTCGGAGCGCGTGTCGAACAAGGGGAGAAAAAGGAGAATGATCTCGATTTCGCCCTATGGAAAGCGGCCAAAGAAGGGGAGATTGCTTGGGAGAGCCCATGGGGTGCCGGCCGTCCGGGGTGGCATATCGAATGTTCCGTCATGGCGCGCGAGCATCTGGGCGACACGATCGATATTCATGCGGGCGGACAAGATTTGACGTTTCCGCATCATGAAAACGAAATCGCGCAATCCGAGGCGATGACGGGCAAAACATTCGCCAACTACTGGATGCATAACGGCTACATCAATATCGATAATGAAAAAATGTCGAAATCACTCGGTAATTTTGTCTTGGTCCATGATATTCGCAAGCAGATTGACCCGAAAGTATTGCGCTTCTTCATGCTGTCCGTCCATTATAGACATCCTGTCAATTTCTCGCAGGATCTTGTGGAAAGTGCGGCGAACGGCTTAGAGCGGATCCAGACGGCTTATAATAATTTGCAGCACCGTCTGAAGACATCCGCCGATCTCGGCGATCAGAAGGATATCTGGAACTATAAGATCGATGAACTCGTCCATACTTTTGAGACAGCGATGGATGACGATTTCAATACAGCAAACGGCATTGCCGCCATTTTTGACTTGGTGAAGCTGGCGAACGTGTATTTATTGGAGAAAAACACACAGGCTGAAGTGTTGGAACGGTTCATCGCGACATTTGACCGATTGATGGGCGTATTGGGATTGCCGTTCTCTGATGAAAGCGAATTGCTCGATGAAGAAATTGAGGCGTTGATTGAAGAACGGCTGGCGGCTCGTCGTGAACGCAACTTCGCCCGTGCGGATGAAATTCGGGATGAATTGAAAGCGAAAGGCATTCTGCTGGAAGACACCGCGCAAGGCACACGTTGGAAAAGGGGATGACGGCGATGTACACGTTGCGCGACCAGGACGTCAAACAGCTGAATGCTTTAGCGCTTGCCTATATGGGAGATGCCGTCTATGAACAGGCGATCCGCGAGCATCTGCTCCGTTCTGGCAGAGTGAAGCCCCAGGTCCTGCATAGGGAAGCGACGCGCTATGTATCGGCGAAATCACAAGCCGCTATCATCAAGGACATGGAACAGTCCGGATTTTTGTCGGAGGAGGAAGCGGCGGTCCTCCGACGCGGCCGCAATGCGAAGTCCGGCTCGGTCCCGAAAAACACGGATGTCGTGACGTATAACTACAGTTCCGGATTTGAGGCAGTAATCGGCTTCCTGCATTTGCTTGGCAGGAAGGAACGGGTGGAAGAGCTGATCGAGGCCTCTATCCGATTTGTCGAACAACCGAAGGAGGAGGGGTCGCGATGACAGCGCCCGAAACAGAATTAATCGGAGGGAAAAACCCCGTTGCTGAGGCTTTGCGCTCGGGCAGGGAATTGAACAAGATCTGGATTGCAGAAGGTTTAAATAAAAAAAGCATTGGGGAAATCCTTGCATTGGCGAAAGAGGCAGGGGTCCTCGTCCAAGCGGTTCCGAAACAGAAGTTGGATGCCATGCTAGACGTCAATCATCAAGGGGTCATCGCCTCGGTCGCGGCTTATACCTACGCAGAGCTGGAAGATTTGTTCAGTGTGGCTGAGAGACGGGGGGAAGATCCGTTTTTCCTCATTCTCGATGAATTGGAGGATCCCCATAACCTCGGTTCCATTTTGCGCACCGCCGATGCGACGGGAGTGCATGGGGTCATCATTCCGAAGCGACGTTCCGTCGGGCTGACAAGCGTCGTGGCAAAAGCGTCGACAGGGGCGATCGAGCATATTCCGGTCGTGCGGGTGAATAATTTGTCGCAAACTGTCGAGGAACTGAAAAAGCGGGGAGTCTGGATAGCGGGGACGGACGCATCCGGTTCAGCCGATTACCGGATGATGGATGCCACGCTGCCTTTGGCTGTCATTATCGGCAGTGAAGGAAAAGGGATGTCCCGGATCTTGAGGGAGAAGTGTGATTTTCTCTACCAGCTACCAATGATAGGGCATGTCA
This sequence comes from Sporosarcina sp. FSL W7-1349, assembly GCF_038003045.1. NCBI lineage: Bacteria > Bacillati > Bacillota > Bacilli > Caryophanales > Caryophanaceae > Sporosarcina > Sporosarcina sp. FSL W7-1349. Next base: position 599,439 of record NZ_JBBOOK010000002.1, on the reverse strand, counting down.
CATCGCTGAACGCTTCAGTGGCCGCTTCCGTGTTGATGTATGAAGTATTACGGAAACGCCAGCCACTACCGTCGCAGAGATGAAAAAGGATATCCTGCTGGTGGACGGGTATAACATCATCGGTGCATGGAAAGAACTCCGCCGCATCAAAAAAGAACGGCTTGCCGATGCGCGGGACCGTCTGATCGAACTGATGGCAGAATATAAAGGGCATACGGGATGGCGGGTCATCATCGTCTTTGATGCCCACCTCGTCCCGGGCATCGAAAAACGTAAACGGCAGTATGAAGTGGAAGTTGTGTTTACGAGGGAGAATGAAACGGCGGATGAACGGATTGAAAAACTTGTCTCGGAATTGAGTGGTCGTCGTGTCCAACTCCATGTAGCCACCTCCGATTTAACCGAGCAGTGGGTCATCTTCGCGCAAGGAGCTCTTCGGAAATCGGCGCGTGAGTTAGAAATTGAGATGGAAAAAATTCAAAAAGATATTTCTTCCAAGGTGAAAGATATTCAAGAGAAACGCCCGATTTCAAAGATTCCCTTGTCGGATGAAGTGGCGGAAATATTCGAAAAATGGCGGCGTGGAATCGAATGAACGGTTGACTGTAAAATTTTCCTTACGGTATACTTGTTAAAATAGCTACAATGAACCGGGGTGATCAGTTGGTGGAGAAAGCATACGTCAAAGGTGATATGTGGGATTTCACCGGCCTTTCCGATGCGGAGATCATAACGATCATCCATGAAGGAAATACAGAGGCGCTAGATTTTCTAATTACAAAATATCAACCATTTGTCAGATTGAAAGCGCGCTCATACTTTCTCATGGGTGGAGATCGGGAAGACATCATTCAGGAAGGGATGATCGGGCTTTACAAGGCGATCCGAGATTTCAAGGAAGACAGATTAAGTTCGTTCAAGGCATTTGCGGAGTTGTGCATCACGAGACAAATCATCACGGCCATCAAGACCGCGACCCGGCAAAAGCACATCCCGTTGAATACGTCTGTTTCTTTGGATCGGCCGGTTTTCGATGAGGAGTCGGACCGGACTTTGCTGGATGTTATTGCAGGGCCTGTGCTTGATGATCCGGAAGACCTGATGATCCATAAAGAGGACTTCATCCGGATGGAGGAAGAGATGAACAAAGTGCTGAGCGGCTTGGAAAAGCAAGTACTGGCTCTTTATTTAGAAGGGCAATCCTATCAGGAGATTTCCGATGGATTGAACCGCCAAGTCAAATCTGTCGATAATGCGCTGCAGCGGATCAAACGGAAACTCGAACGCTACATGCAGGTTGGTGCGGTGCAATAGCCACCGGGACCCCATTGTATTGACACTATCTCCGTTAGGTGGTACTCTTTAGCATGACCATAGGGAAAATGGGTAAACCTGATTGATGTGGAGACTAGCGGATTTACAAGTCCGTTTATCGAATAGAATGTTGTAGGATGAGGAACTATGAAGAAAATCAGTTTGAGTTGCGATCAATGTGGATCTCGTAACTATTCCGTCCCTGCCCAGAACAATCGGCCGACGGAGCGTTTGACGATCAAGAAATTCTGCAAACATTGCAATCAACATACCGTACACAAGCAGACCGCATGAGAGTCCGCTCGGTTGACAGGCAATACATCTTTACTCGGAGGGTTACAGTATAATGGGCAAGTTAACGGGTTTTTTCAAAAACGTCGTCTCGGAAATGAGAAAGGTCAGCTGGCCGAAACGCAGAGATTTGACGCGCTATACAATTGTCGTCATTTTTACCGTCATATTCATGGCAGTGTACTTCGGACTCATTGACCTCGGTATTTCACGGATCATGGAATGGTATATTGCTATCTAATCAGTGGCATGAATAATCCCCTTGAAAAATATCCCGTCTGTGTATGAACGGGTTTTTTCATTTGTCCGGGAATTCGGTGCCTTACGCTTTTCTAGTAAAGGAGGGACGGGCGAGTAGTCCGCGTTTATGGAGATGGAGAAAAATTGGTATGTCGTTCATACGTACTCAGGTTATGAGAATAAAGTGAAGGCCAACCTGGAAAAGCGTGTGGAGACGATGGGAATGCAAGATAAGATCTTCCGCGTCATCGTTCCGGAAGAAGAGGAAACGGATTTCAAAGACGGAAAAAAACGGACCGTCATGAAGAAGACATTCCCGGGCTACGTTCTCGTGGAAATCATTATGACGGATGACTCCTGGTATGTCGTCCGGAACACGCCGGGCGTAACCGGGTTCATCGGATCCTCAGGCGGGGGTGCGAAGCCGACGCCATTGCTTCCTGAAGAGGTTGAATTCATTCTCAAACAGATGGGCGTCAAAGACAAGAAAACCGAAGTTGATTTCGAGCTTGGCGAAATGGTGCAAGTGCTGGAAGGACCGTTTGCGCACTTCCAAGGGAAAGTGGAAGAACTCGACATGGACAAAGGCAAAGTGAAAGTTTCCGTCGACATGTTCGGCCGTGAAACGAAAATGGAATTGGACTTTGATCAGATTGAAAAATTATAACTGATTTACACTTGCATGGATTGTGTAATAGTGGTATCATTTCAAAGGTCAGACTGTAATCTGATAGTCTGGACGGATTAACCAATTCTACCGGCGTAAGCCGGCAGGCACATATTGAGTGGGAGGGGCAACCCATTTACCACATCACGGACTTAAGGAGGTGTGTCTCGTGGCTAAAAAAGTGATCAAAGTTGTTAAATTGCAAATCCCTGCTGGGAAAGCGAATCCGGCACCACCGGTTGGACCGGCGCTAGGTCAAGCGGGTGTGAATATCATGGGATTCTGTAAAGAATTCAACGCGCGTACGGCGGATCAGGCAGGTCTTATCATTCCTGTTGAAATTTCCGTATTCGAGGACCGTTCATTCACATTCATTACTAAAACTCCACCGGCAGCAGTATTGCTGAAGGTTGCAGCTAATCTTCAAAAAGGTTCGGGTGAGCCGAACAAAAAGAAGGTTGCTACTGTAAAACGCGATAAAGTTCGCGAAATTGCAGAAACAAAAATGCAGGACTTGAATGCAGCGTCAGTTGAAGCGGCGATGGCAATGGTTGAAGGTACTGCTCGCAGTATGGGAATCACGATCGAAGACTGATTTCGATTCCGTTATGCGGTTTCTTTGGTAGTGGGGGTTGCGCTCGTTCCTTGGAACACGCAACCCTTATTCGTGGGAGGTTTAATCCGTTAAAACCACAAACAAGGAGGAAAATTTCAAATGGCTAAAAGAGGTAAGAAGTTCACAGAAGCTGCGAAGCTCGTGGACCGTACAAAAGCATACGACTTGAAAGAAGCGATCGAGCTTGCGAAGAAAACAAGCACGGTCAATTTTGATTCAACAGTAGAAGTGGCATTCCGTCTTGGAATCGACACTCGTAAAAACGACCAGCAAATCCGTGGAGCGGTCGTGCTACCACATGGTACTGGTAAAACACAACGTGTACTCGTTTTCGCAAAAGGCGATAAACTTAAAGAAGCGGAAGCTGCTGGTGCAGACTATGCAGGCGATGCTGAATATATCACTAAAATCCAACAAGGTTGGTTTGACTTCGACGTAATCGTTGCAACACCTGACATGATGGGTGAAGTCGGTAAAATTGGTCGTGTTCTCGGACCGAAAGGCCTTATGCCTAACCCGAAAACAGGAACTGTAACATTCGACGTTGCGAAAGCGATTGAAGAGATCAAAGCGGGTAAAGTAGAATACCGTGCGGACAAAGCGGGTATCATCCACGCGCCGATCGGTAAAGCGTCGTTTGATAACGAAAAATTGGAAGGCAACTTCAAAACAATTTTCGAAACGATCCAAAAAGCGAAGCCGGCAGCAGCAAAAGGAACGTACATGAAGTCTGTCAATGTGACGACTACAATGGGTCCTGCTGTTAAAATCGATCCTTCCAGCGTTGATATTAAATAATTATTGACATACGAGAATTAAGCTGATAAAATAACTCTCGTTATGATTTATATCCATTTGTACCGTAGACAGCAGGGGCGGCTTGCCGCTTAATGATCCTGCCGAGGACAAGACGCTCTTTAATTTTAAAGATGACGACTTTTCTGCCCTCGTGTCTACTTCTGTAGACCGGGGGCTTTTTCATATCGGTATAAGTGACCCCAAACTTTTTAGGAGGTGTCCAGATGAGCAAGGTGTTAGAAGCTAAACAAGCTGTTGTTGGTGAAATTTCGGATAAGTTGAAAGCATCGGCGTCTGTCGTTGTCGTAGACTACCGTGGTCTTAACGTCAGCCAAGTTACGGAACTGCGTAAACAGCTTCGTGAAGCAGGCGTTGACTTCAAAGTTTACAAAAACTCAATGACGCGCCGTGCTGCTGAAGCTGCAGGACTGGAAGGGTTGAACGAACATCTGACAGGACCGAATGCGATCGCATTCTCAACGGAAGATGTAGTAGCCCCTGCGAAAATCTTGAATGATTTCGCAAAGAAAAACGAAAAGCTTGAAATTAAAGCTGGTGTAATCGAAGGGACAATCGCTACAGAGGCAGACGTCAAAGCATTGGCAGAACTTCCATCCCGCGAAGGTCTACTTTCTATGCTTCTCAGCGTACTTCAAGCTCCAATGCGCAACTTCGCGCTTGCAACAAAAGCAGTTGCAGACCAGAAAGAAGAACAAGGCGCGTAAGAAAGCCGCCTGAACGAATAACCCAGGCCATTGCCTGACACAAAACAATTTTAGGAGGAAACACAAATGACTAATCAACAAATCCTTGACGCGATCAAAGAAATGACAGTTCTTGAATTGAACGACCTTGTAAAAGCAATCGAAGAAGAGTTCGGCGTAACAGCTGCTGCTCCAGTTGCAATGGTAGGCGGCGCTGCTGGTGGCGAAGCTGCTGCTGAGCAAACTGAATTCGACGTAATCCTTGCTGCTGCAGGACAAGAAAAAATCAAAGTTATCAAAGCGGTTCGTGAAATCACAGGCCTTGGCTTGAAAGAAGCGAAAGAAGTCGTTGATAACGCTCCAAAACCAATCAAAGAAGGCGCTTCTAAAGAAGAAGCTGAAGAGATCAAAACAAAACTTGAAGAAGTTGGAGCAACAATCGAACTTAAGTAATCTCGTAATATGGAAGAAAAGCTCGTCGAAAACGGACGGGCTTTTCTTCGTTTTGTCTTATCGTAGAGCTGTGTGATTGAATAAGGAGGGTGCGAAGACGGCATGTCTGAACATTATTACTCGGTTGACCCGAAAGTGAAAAGCGATCCGAAAGAATGGACCGCTGAAATACGTGGCATTCGATTGAAATTCAGGACAGATGCAGGCGTATTCAGTAAAGGGGATGTCGATTTCGGTTCGAGACTATTAGCGGAGGCCTTCGAATTGGCTGAAGCGGAGGGCGATCTTCTGGATGTTGGGTGTGGCTACGGGCCGATTGGCTTGTCGCTTGCTGCTTCATTTCCTAAACGGACAATTCAGATGGTCGATGTGAATGAACGTGCACTTGCCTTGGCGAAACATAACGCACAGCAGAATGGGATAAACAATGTGAAGATCTATTCGAGCGATGCACTGGATTCCGTAATAGTGGAAGGGTTTGCGGCGATTTTGACGAACCCGCCAATCCGGGCTGGGAAAGAAACGGTATTCAAGATTTACGGAGAGGCTTACTCAAAACTTGGAGCCGGCGGTGAACTTTGGGTTGTCATTCAGAAAAAGCAGGGAGCCCCTTCGACGATGGCCCGTTTAGAGGAGCTGTTCGGCAACGTGGAGACGGTCGTGAAGAGGAAAGGGTACTTCATTTTAAAGGCAATAAAGTCTTGACTTGCGCTCTTATTTGCTCTATAATTGTTAAATGCAGAAATTATTATATTGCGGTCGTATGCCCTTTTGCATGAAATTTGGAAATGAAAGGCATACTGACGATAGATAACGGATTGTCAAACCGAAAATGAGCTCTTGCCGGAACTCGTTTTCTTTTTGTTTTTTCGATATCATACAACATTTTTATGATTTCGCAAAGGACTAATATATGTTTTGAGGGGTGAAAGAGTTGACAGGTCATTTAGTTCAGTATGGTCAACACCGTCAGCGCAGAAGTTTCGCACGGATCAGCGAAGTGCTCGATCTGCCGAATCTGATTGAAATCCAGACGGCATCTTATGAGTGGTTCTTGGAAGAAGGATTGCGGGAGATGTTCCACGATATTTCTCCGATTCAGGATTTCACTGGAAACCTTTCGTTGGAATTCATCGATTACCAATTGGGCGAGCCCAAATATCCGGTCGATGAATCAAAAGAGCGTGACGTCACATATGCGGCACCATTGCGTGTGAAAGTACGCTTGCATAACAAAGAGACGGAAGAAGTGAAAGAGCAAGACGTCTTCATGGGGGATTTCCCTCTCATGACAGAAAACGGGACATTTATCATCAATGGTGCGGAACGGGTTATCGTTTCCCAGCTCGTCCGTTCTCCGAGTGTCTATTTCAACGATAAGACAGACAAGAACGGGAAACGCGGCTTTGGAGCAACAGTCATCCCGAACCGCGGTGCATGGCTCGAGTATGAAACAGATGCCAAGGATGTCGTCCATGTGCGGATTGACCGTACGCGGAAACTTCCAGTCACCGTCCTGCTTCGTGCTCTCGGGTTTTCTTCCGATCAGGAGATCCTCGAGTTGATTGGGGATAATGAATACCTCCGCAATTCGCTCGAAAAGGATAATACCGAAGGGTCTGAAAAAGCCTTGCTCGAGATTTACGAGAGGCTGCGTCCGGGTGAACCACCTACGCTGGACAGCGCGAAAAACCTCCTGTTCTCCCGTTTCTTCGATCCGAAACGCTATGATCTGGCCAATGTCGGCCGTTATAAAATGAATAAAAAGCTTCACTTGCAAAATCGCTTGTTCAATCAAACCATCGCCGAAACGCTAGTGGATCCTGAAACAGGGGAAATCCTTGTCGAAAAGGACACGCTTCTCGACCGGCGTACGCTCGATCGCCTGATCCCTTATTTGGAAAAAGGCATCGGTACGGAAGAATTGACACATGCAGGCGGCATCCTAGACGAACCGATCGTCATCCAGACGGTGAAAATCTATGCGCCGAAAAGTGAAGAGAAACAAGTGATCAATGTCATTTCAAATGCAAATGTGGACGAATCGGTCAAGCATGTCACACCTGCGGACATCGTGGCGTCCATCAGCTATTTCTTCAACCTCCTTCACGGAGTGGGGAACACAGATGACATTGACCATCTTGGGAACCGTCGTCTCCGTTCGGTGGGCGAGCTCTTGCAAAACCAATTCCGGATCGGTCTTTCCCGAATGGAACGGGTTGTCAAAGAACGGATGTCCATCAACGACACGCAATCGATTGTGCCTCAGCAACTGATCAATATCCGGCCGGTCATCGCGTCCATCAAGGAGTTCTTCGGAAGCTCCCAACTATCGCAGTTCATGGATCAGACGAATCCGCTTGCCGAATTGACGCATAAGCGGAGACTATCCGCACTCGGACCTGGTGGTTTAACGCGGGAACGTGCAGGGATGGAAGTCCGGGACGTTCACTATTCCCACTACGGGCGGATGTGTCCGATCGAAACACCAGAGGGTCCAAACATCGGACTTATTAACTCCCTGTCGACATTCGCGAAAGTGAATAAATTCGGTTTCATCGAAACGCCGTACCGGAAAGTCGATCCGGTAACAGGGAAGGTTACTTCTCAGATTGATTATTTGACCGCGGATGTAGAAGACAACTATATCGTCGCGCAAGCGAATGCCATCCTCGATGAAGATGGGTCATTCGTCAACGATGAGATTGTCGGCCGTTTCCAAGGGGATAATACCGTATTCAAGCGCGAACAGATTGACTATATGGACGTATCACCGAAACAGGTTGTATCGGCCGCGACGGCTTGTATCCCGTTCCTCGAGAACGATGACTCGAACCGTGCCCTTATGGGAGCGAACATGCAGCGGCAAGCTGTCCCTCTTCTAAATCCGGAAGCGCCGCTCGTCGGTACAGGAATGGAGCATGTGTCCGCACGTGACTCCGGGGCAGCTGTCCTTTCGAAAGTCGACGGTATCGTAGAACATGTAGAAGCGAAGGAAATCCGTGTGCGCCGGATTGAAACGGTGGATGGAAAAGAAGTAAAGGGTGACCTCGTGACGTATCGTCTCGAAAACTTCATCCGTTCCAACCAAGGGACTTGTTACAACCAACGTCCAATCGTTAGCGTCGGCGACCGGGTCAAGCCTCTCGATATCTTGGCTGACGGACCTTCGATGGAAAAAGGGGAACTTGCGCTTGGACGCAACGTTCTGACTGCATTCATGACATGGGATGGTTTCAACTATGAGGATGCAATCATCATCAGTGAACGTCTCGTCAAGGATGATGTCTTCACTTCCGTCCATATCGAAGAGTACGAATCCGAAGCACGTGATACGAAACTAGGACCGGAAGAAATCACGCGCGACATTCCGAACGTCGGTGAGGATGCACTCCGCAACTTGGACGACCGAGGAATCATCCGTATTGGTGCAGAAGTGCGTGATGGCGATATCCTAGTCGGAAAAGTAACACCAAAAGGGGTTACAGAACTGACTGCCGAAGAACGTCTTCTTCACGCTATCTTTGGTGAAAAAGCACGTGAAGTCCGCGACACTTCGTTGCGTGTGCCGCACGGTGCCGGCGGGATTGTCCTGGATGTCAAAGTGTTCAACCGAGAAGACGGCGACGAGTTGCCGCCAGGTGTGAACCAATTGGTCCGCGCCTATATCGTCCAAAAACGGAAAATCTCCGTTGGGGATAAAATGGCCGGACGTCATGGTAACAAAGGGGTTATTTCCCGGATCTTACCTGAATCGGATATGCCGTACTTGCCAGACGGCACGCCAATCGATGTCATGCTTAACCCGCTTGGGGTTCCATCGCGGATGAACATCGGGCAAGTATTGGAAATGCACCTTGGCATGGCGGCCCGCAACCTTGGCATCCACACTGCTTCCCCTGTATTTGACGGGGCGAATGAAGAGGATGTCTGGAATACGATGGAAGAAGCCGGCATGAACCGTGACGGTAAAACAATCCTTTATGACGGACGTTCAGGAGAAGCGTTTGATAACCGCGTTTCTGTCGGAGTCATGTACCTGATCAAACTGGCTCACATGGTCGATGATAAACTCCATGCCCGTTCCACTGGTCCTTACTCGTTGGTTACCCAGCAACCGCTCGGCGGAAAAGCGCAATTCGGTGGGCAACGTTTCGGGGAGATGGAAGTGTGGGCGTTGGAGGCGTACGGCGCCGCGTATACACTTCAGGAAATCCTGACAGTGAAATCGGACGATGTCGTCGGACGTGTGAAAACATATGAAGCAATCGTCAAAGGGGAAAGCGTTCCGCAACCGGGCGTTCCAGAATCTTTCAAAGTTCTAATCAAAGAACTTCAAAGCTTGGGCTTGGACGTCAAAATGCTATCCCTTGACCTCGAAGAGATCGAGCTTCGTGACCATGATGAAGACGATGATATGCAGCCGACTGATGCGCTGAATCTTATCAAAGAAGACCAGCCAGTCTGATTTCCGGAACGATGAAGAAGTGCTGAGAAGGGGCCCCATTGGTGCTCCTTCTCAGTATCTGCAAAAGTCCGGATTTAATGTGTACGGAAAAGTTTAGGATATATAGGATGAGCAAATGATTTGTACTCAGTGTCTCCAGTTGCTTGAAGTGGAAGGCGGCGACTCCGGCGAAGGACGTTACGAAGAACGGCCTTTGTGCCAAAAAGCGTAGCGTTTGGCAACAGGAAGATGCCTTAATTTCTGCAAAATGCGCAGAAATACGGCAAATCGAACACTACGCTGTTCGATTGGTTGAAGCCATGCCCGTGCAAAGCGTCCGCCTGCTCCTGCCGCTCCGCTTTCGTCGCAAATGACTTTGGAACGGAAAGCAACGGTTTACAGTGATGTGCATTTCATATAGCGATTGATTTGGGAAAGCCAACTGCAGTGATAAGACTAGAGGGAGGTAGGCTCCTTGATAGATGTTAATAATTTTGAGTATATGAAAATCGGCCTCGCTTCACCGGATAAGATTCGATCTTGGTCCTATGGTGAGGTGAAAAAGCCGGAAACGATCAACTATCGGACATTGAAACCTGAAAAAGACGGTCTGTTCTGTGAACGTATTTTCGGACCTACAAAAGATTGGGAATGTCATTGCGGTAAATACAAACGAGTGCGCTATAAAGGCGTAGTCTGCGATCGTTGCGGCGTAGAAGTGACTCGGCAAAAAGTCCGTCGTGAACGAATGGGGCATATCGAACTTGCTGCACCAGTAACGCATATTTGGTATTTCAAAGGGATTCCAAGCCGAATGGGCCTCATCTTGGATATGACACCACGTGCGTTGGAAGAAGTCATTTATTTCGCCTCGTACGTCGTGGTGGACCCGGCGGATACGCCGCTTGAAAGAAAGCAATTGCTTTCTGAAAAGGAATATCGCGTGTACCGGGAAAAATACGGTAATAAATTCCAAGCGTTAATGGGTGCGGAGGCGATTGAACGTCTTCTGATGGCCATTGATTTGGAAAAAGAGATGGAAACACTTAAAGAGGAACTGAAGACTGTCCAAGGACAACGCCGTACGCGTGCAATTCGTCGCCTGGAAGTCGTCGAGTCGTTCCGAAATTCCGGCAATAAACCGGAGTGGATGGTTCTTGAAGTGCTACCGGTCATTCCTCCTGAATTGCGTCCAATGGTTCAACTTGATGGGGGACGATTTGCGACGTCCGACTTAAACGATTTGTACCGTCGTGTCATCAACCGGAACAACCGTCTAAAACGCCTGCTTGACCTCGGTGCGCCTGGCATCATCGTCCAGAACGAAAAACGGATGCTGCAGGAAGCTGTCGATGCCCTCGTCGACAATGGCCGTCGCGGCCGCCCGGTCACTGGACCAGGAAACCGCCCATTGAAATCCCTCTCTCATATGTTGAAAGGGAAACAAGGACGTTTCCGTCAGAACTTGTTAGGGAAACGGGTAGACTATTCCGGACGTTCGGTTATCGTTGTTGGACCAAACTTGAAAATGTATCAATGCGGACTGCCGAAAGAAATGGCCGTCGAGTTATTCAAACCGTTCGTCATGAAAGAACTGGTCGAGCGCGGTTTGGCGCATAATATCAAAAGTGCGAAACGGAAAATCGAGCGGCTCCATTCGGAAGTATGGGATGTCCTCGAAGACGTCATCAAGGAGCATCCGGTCTTGCTTAACCGTGCCCCGACGCTTCACCGTCTTGGAATTCAAGCGTTCGAACCGATCCTAGTGGAAGGCCGCGCCATCACACTTCACCCGCTCGTATGTACGGCATATAATGCTGACTTCGACGGTGACCAAATGGCCGTTCACGTTCCGCTATCAGCTGAAGCCCAGGCGGAAGCGAGACTACTCATGCTTGCGGCTCAGAATATCTTGAACCCGAAAGACGGAAAACCGGTTGTTACACCGTCCCAGGACATGGTATTAGGGAACTATTACCTCACATTGGAACGGGAAGGCGCAACGGGAGAAGGAGCTGTTTTCCGTGATGTGAACGAGGCGTTGATCGCCTACCAGAACGGTCATGTCCATCTTCATTCCCGGATTGCGATTCAAGCCGGTTCTTTGAAAAACCCGACGTTTACGGAAGAGCAGAATAGACAGCTTCTCCTGACGACTGTCGGAAAAATCGTCTTTAACGAAATCTTGCCGGAATCATTCCCTTATATTAATGAACCGACGGATTTCAACTTGCAAATCGAAACGCCGGAGAAATATTTCATTCCGGGAACGGTGGATCCGAAAGAGCATTTGAAAGAAATGAAAATCGTTCCGCCGTTCAAGAAGAAAATTTTGGGGAATATTATCGCGGAAATCTTCAAACGTTTCCACATTACAGAAACGTCCCGGATGTTGGACCGGATGAAAGACCTCGGTTTCAAATATTCCACACGGGCTGGTATTACAATCGGTATTTCCGATATCGTCGTATTGCCGAACAAGGACGAAATCTTACAGGAAGCGCAAGATAAAGTAGATAAAGTCATGCAGCAATTCCGCCGTGGTTTGATCACGGAAGAAGAACGGTATGACCGTGTCATTTCGTATTGGAGCCATGCTAAGGATGTCATTCAGGATAAGCTGATGGACTCCCTGGAACATACGAACCCGATTTACATGATGAGTGACTCCGGTGCCCGGGGTAACGCATCCAACTTTACACAGCTCGCGGGAATGCGTGGTCTGATGGCCAACCCGGCTGGGCGGATCATCGAACTTCCGATTAAATCCTCGTTCCGTGAAGGGCTGACGGTACTCGAGTACTTCATCTCCACGCACGGTGCGCGGAAAGGTCTGGCGGATACGGCGTTGAAAACTGCCGACTCCGGTTACTTGACTCGTCGACTTGTTGACGTGGCGCAAGACGTCATCGTCCGTGAAGACGATTGTGGCACGGATCGCGGATTGGAAGTCAAAGCGTTGACAGAAGGTACGGAAATCATCGAAAGCCTCGATGAACGTATCGAAGGCCGCCATGCGAAGAAAACGATCTACCATCCTGAAACGAATGAAGTGATCTTGCAGAAAGATGCGTTGATCACTGCAGATACCGCCCGTATCATCATGGAAGCGGGCATCGAAGAGGTATCGATCCGTTCTGCATTCACTTGTAACACAAAACACGGCGTATGTAAGAAATGTTACGGTATCAACCTTGCGACAGGCGAAAAGGTCGAAGTCGGCGAAGCGGTCGGAATCATTGCGGCTCAATCGATCGGTGAACCGGGAACACAGCTTACGATGCGTACGTTCCATACAGGTGGGGTTGCAGGGGACGATATCACACAAGGTCTTCCGCGTATCCAAGAGATTTTCGAAGCGCGGAATCCGAAAGGGCAAGCGGTTATTTCGGAAATCAAAGGGGAAATCGTCGACATCGATGAAATTCGGGAAGGCCAGAAAGAAATCACGATTCAAGGCGAAGTGGAAACGCGCAAATACTTGGCTCCATATAATGCCCGTCTGAAAGTGGAAATCGGCGATACGATTGACCGAGGCGAAGTTATTACGGAAGGTTCGATCGATCCGAAAGAATTGATTGTCGTAAAAGATGTTGCAACGGTTCAGGAGTATCTGCTGAAAGAAGTTCAGAAAGTATATCGTATGCAAGGGGTTGAAATCGGCGATAAGCACGTCGAGGTCATGGTCCGTCAAATGCTGCGGAAAGTCCGCGTCATCGAAGCGGGAGACACCGATCTGCTTCCAGGATCCTTGCTCGATATCCATCAATTCGCTGAAGCAAATGCAGAGGTATTGCAAGTTGGCAAAGTGCCAGCTACATGCCGACCTGTCATTCTCGGGATTACAAAAGCCTCGCTCGAGACGGAATCCTTCCTATCGGCGGCGTCTTTCCAAGAGACGACGCGTGTCTTGACAGATGCGGCGATCAAAGGGAAAACCGATGAATTGCTCGGCCTGAAAGAGAATGTCATCATCGGGAAACTGGTGCCGGCTGGAACAGGAATGCAGCGTTATCGCCATATTGAAATGGTGCATGACGAAGAGGATAGCATGTCCGAAAAAGTTGCAGCGGAATAAAGGCAAATCCGGAAAACGGGGGGCATAAAAAAATCCCCCCGTCTTTTCCATTATGTGTTGACAGTTTTATCTTCAGGTGATAATATACAAAAGGTTGATAGTTAAATGTCTGCGCTTTGGAGGATATGCTCATGTCTTATGAAAAAGTCGAACAGGCAAAAAAGACGATCATCGGTACAAAGCAGACAGTGAAAGCAATACGCGCCGGCAACGTGATTGAGGTCATCATTGCAAAGGATGCCGAAGGGCGAGTCGTCACTCCGGTATTGGAAGCAGCGGAATCTCACGGCGTACCTGTCAACTACGTAGAGTCGAGGGAAAAGCTCGGAAATGCGTGTGGCATACAAGTCGGAGCAGCAGTAGTTGCAATCACTGGATAATGGTTTTTGTGTGAATTAACACAAAGACTTTGTTTTTACCCAAAAAATGAACCACCTGGATGTGTGGTATTACTAAACCATGTTCGAAAGGAGGAAAAACCGATGCCTACAATTAACCAATTGGTCCGCAAACCACGTAAATCGAAAGTGGCAGGATCTAAATCACCAGCGCTCGGAAAAACTTACAACAGCTTCAAAAAGTCAATGACCAACGTAAACTCTCCACAAAAACGGGGTGTCTGCACACGTGTTGGTACAATGACACCGAAGAAACCGAACTCGGCTCTTCGTAAATATGCACGTGTACGTTTGACGAACTCGTTGGAAGTTAACGCATATATCCCGGGTGAAGGCCACAACCTGCAAGAGCACAGCGTTGTGCTAATCCGCGGCGGTCGTGTAAAAGACTTACCGGGTGTTCGTTACCACATCGTTCGTGGTGCGCTTGACACTGCTGGAGTTACAGGTCGTATGCAAAGCCGTTCTATGTACGGTGCGAAAAAACCAAAAGAAAAGAAATAATCATTCTGAACTGATCATCTCGAAAGGAGGAAAACAACATGCCTCGTAAAGGTCCTGTTGCAAAACGTGACGTACTTCCGGATCCAATTTATAATTCGAAACTCGTCTCACGTCTCATCAACAAAATGATGGTTGACGGTAAAAAAGGTACATCCCAAAAAATCCTCTATGGTGCGTTCGAACTTATCAGAGAACGTTCCGGAAAGGATCCAATCGAAGTATTCGAAGCAGCGCTTAACAATGTTATGCCTGTACTTGAGGTCCGCGCACGCCGTGTAGGTGGAGCGAACTACCAAGTTCCAGTTGAAGTCCGTCCGGATCGCCGTACGACTCTCGGCCTTCGTTACCTTGTGAACTATTCCCGCAGCCGCGGTGAAAAAACGATGGAAGAACGTCTTGCGAACGAAATTCTTGACGCTTCCAACAACACAGGTGCTTCCGTAAAACGTCGTGAAGAAATGCACAAAATGGCGGAAGCGAACAAAGCATTCGCTCACTACCGCTGGTAAGATCGGATGGTCTAATTTAACAGGTCTTTTCGTTAGGCGATCGAGGGTCCATCCGGATTCAGGATTGCCTGCCGAAAAGTCCGGGCAATCATCAACGGCGCTTTCAATGCGCAATTTCACATTGCCCCGTTTGAATTGGACATCCATTTTTACATTCAGCTGGCCACTAATCCAAAGGAGCGGGTGGCATCTGTTTCAGCCGCTTCTATTTGCTGAATGAAGTGAATACTCTAATCCGAATCGGAAGGAGATATACAAAATGGCTAGAGAGTTCTCCTTAGAGAATACTCGTAACATTGGTATCATGGCTCACATCGACGCCGGTAAAACGACGACGACAGAGCGGATCCTTTTTTACACTGGTAAGATCCACAAGATCGGTGAAACGCACGAAGGGGCTTCCCAAATGGACTGGATGGAGCAGGAGCAAGAACGTGGAATCACGATCACTTCCGCTGCCACTACAGCACAATGGAAAGGCCACCGTGTTAACATCATCGACACACCAGGACACGTAGACTTCACAGTCGAAGTAGAACGTTCACTTCGTGTACTTGATGGTGCAGTTACAGTTCTTGATGCTCAATCAGGTGTTGAGCCTCAAACTGAAACGGTATGGCGTCAAGCTACGACATATGGTGTTCCACGTCTTGTATTTGTCAACAAAATGGACAAAACGGGTGCGGACTTCCTATATGCAGTGAAGACACTTCATGACCGTCTTCAAGCGAATGCACATCCAATCCAATTACCGATTGGTGCGGAAGATACATTCAGCGGAATCATCGACCTTGTCGAGATGAAAGCGACAATGTACGGGAATGACCTTGGAACAGATACAACTATTGAGGAAATCCCGGAAGAGTACCGTGCGCAAGCTGAAGAATACCGCGAGAAACTAATCGAAGCAATCGTTGACTTTGATGAAGATCTCATGGAAAAATATCTCGGCGGCGAAGAACTAACAGTGGAAGAAATCAAGACTGCAATTCGTAAAGCAACACTTGCAGTTGAGTTCTATCCGGTCGTTTGTGGTACTGCCTTCAAGAACAAAGGGGTCCAACTTGTGCTTGACGCGGTTGTCGACTACCTTCCATCACCGATTGACATTCCTCCGATGAAGGGGATGAACCCTGACTCTGAAGAAGAGGAAGAACGTCATTCAGACGACAACGAGCCATTCTCTGCTCTTGCGTTCAAAGTTATGACAGACCCGTTTGTCGGGAAACTTACATTCTTCCGTATCTATTCCGGCGTACTTCAATCCGGTTCATACGTATTGAACTCGTCAAAAGGCAAACGTGAGCGTGTAGGTCGTATCCTACAAATGCACGCGAACAGCCGTGAAGAAATCTCGGAAGTGCATGCAGGTGAAATCGCTGCAGCAGTTGGTTTGAAAGACACAGGAACAGGCGACACGCTTTGTGACGACAAAGCGCCAATCATCCTGGAGTCCATGGAATTCCCCGAGCCGGTTATTTCGGTTGCGATCGAACCGAAAACAAAAGCGGACCAAGACAAAATGGGTCAAGCCCTTGCCAAGTTGCAAGAAGAAGACCCGACGTTCCGTGCACATACAGACCAAGAAACAGGCGAAGTTATCATTGCTGGTATGGGTGAACTTCACCTTGACATCATTGTTGACCGCTTGAGACGTGAATTTAAAGTGGAAGCGAACGTAGGGGCTCCACAAGTTTCCTACCGTGAAACATTCCGTCAATCTGCTGAAGTCGAAGGTAAATTCGTACGTCAGTCAGGTGGTCGTGGTCAGTTCGGTCACGTATGGATCGAATTCTCCCCGAACGAAGAAGGAAAAGGTTTCGAATTCGAAAACGCAATCGTCGGTGGGGTTGTTCCGCGTGAGTACATCCCAGCAGTTGAAGCAGGTCTACGTGACTCGCTTGACAACGGGGTTATCGCCGGCTATCCATTGATCGATATTAAAGCACGTCTATTCGATGGTTCTTACCACGATGTTGACTCCAACGAAATGGCGTTCAAAATTGCCGCTTCCATGGCATTGAAAAACGCTGTATCGAAAGTTAACCCAGTTCTTCTTGAGCCGATGATGAAAGTAGAAGTCATCATTCCGGAAGAATACATGGGCGACATCATGGGTGACATCACTTCACGCCGTGGACGCGTAGAAGGTATGGAAGCCCGCGGTAACGCACAAGTCGTACGTGCAATGGTACCACTTGCTGAAATGTTCGGTTATGCAACATCTCTTCGTTCTAACACGCAAGGCCGTGGAGTCTTCTCCATGGTATTCGATCACTACGAAGAAGTTCCGAAATCCATTTCAGAAGAAGTTATCAAGAAAAATAAAGGTCAGTAATAAGAACTCGTTCTTGTTTCCGACCATGAATCCTTGTAAGATATGGGTAGTTGGTGGAGCCCCTTGCTCCGCTGGCACCCGTAGCTATAGAAATACAAAACTTTTATATTTTAAGGAGGATTTCCAAGATGGGAAAAGAAAAATTTGACCGCTCCAAGGAGCACGCTAACGTTGGTACAATCGGTCACGTTGACCATGGTAAAACAACTCTAACTGCTGCAATCGCGACAGTTCTTTCGAAAAAAATGGGTGGAGAAGCGAAATCATACGCAGACGTTGATAACGCACCAGAAGAAAAAGAGCGTGGAATCACGATCAATACTTCACACATCGAGTACGAAACTGACAAACGTCACTACGCACACGTTGACTGCCCAGGTCACGCCGACTATGTTAAAAACATGATCACTGGCGCTGCTCAAATGGACGGCGGTATCCTAGTAGTATCTGCTGCTGATGGCCCAATGCCACAAACTCGTGAGCATATCCTTCTTTCACGTCAAGTAGGTGTTCCTTACCTAGTTGTGTTCATGAACAAATGTGACATGGTTGACGACGAAGAACTTCTTGAACTAGTTGAAATGGAAATCCGTGACCTTCTTTCTGAGTATGAGTTCCCTGGCGATGACATTCCAGTTATCAAAGGTTCTGCTCTAAAAGCTCTTGAAGGCGAAGCAGAGTGGGAAGAGAAAATCGTTGAATTGATGAACGCAGTTGACGAATACATCCCAACACCACCACGTGACACTGAAAAACCATTCATGATGCCAGTTGAGGACGTATTCTCAATCACTGGTCGTGGTACAGTAGCAACAGGCCGCGTTGAGCGTGGACAAGTTAAAGTCGGCGACGTAGTAGACATCGTCGGTATCGTGGACGAAGCAAAATCTACAACTGTTACAGGTGTAGAGATGTTCCGTAAACTTCTTGACTATGCAGAAGCTGGTGACAACATCGGTGCACTTCTTCGTGGGGTAGCACGTGATGACATCCAACGTGGACAAGTTCTAGCTAAACCAGGAACTATCGTTCCACACACTAAATTTACTTCTGAAGTATATGTTCTTTCAAAAGAAGAGGGTGGACGTCACACTCCATTCTTCTCAAACTACCGTCCACAGTTCTACTTCCGTACAACGGACGTAACTGGTGTTATCGAACTTCCAGAAGGCGTAGAAATGGTTATGCCTGGAGATAACATTGAAATGACAGTAGAATTGATCGCTCCAATCGCTCTTGAAGAAGGTACAAAATTCTCAATCCGTGAGGGTGGCCGTACTGTAGGCGCTGGCGTTGTAGCAACAATCCAAGCTTAATCATACATTCGCGCGAATGAAAACCCGCCCCCCGTGGCGGGTTTTTGATTTGCTTGGAAATAGCAGGTTGCAATAAGGAAGAAAGGGCGCCTGGTGTCTAATAGAAGGTGCTCGCAACTTGGGAATTGGGTTAATCAAATTTGGGCGCCGCACTGATGGATGTGCAAATGTTGATAACTATGATGAGGTGCTGATATTCGTATCAGGGCTGATAACATTAAAATTGCGCAAATGCTGATAACTTTTCGCTAGAGCTGATAACTATGGCGGAATGCCGATAACTTCGCGCAAGTGCTGATAACTCGGTGCCAAAGCTGATATCTTTGATAGAACGCTGATAACTTTGTACAAGCGCTAATAGATTCTACAGGATAACGAAACTATTGTGGAATTACTGATACGGTCTTTTCAGACAACGCTGTTCGCGCTCATAACCACGTATCCCGCGCTTATACCCACTTGTCCTCCCGAAAATACCCCATACAGCACCCTCTCAATCGCCACTCCACTCACTCCCCGTCTAGCAAAAATGTTCGGACTATTAGTGACAACCTTGCATTACAAGCGGGATGAGTTTATAATAATAAAGTCTTAGAAAGAATTTCGGCAAAAGGCTTGCGGGATTCTTTTTCTTTATGTATAATGTTGAATGTTGGTCTTTGACTGCGATGAAGCGGGAGGTTGCCGACACACCCGGCCGCTTTGCCATGGCATGTGTGTGGGAAATTTCCGTGGAGAATGTCTAGAAAATAGGCGAGAAGGAGGGAAAATAATGGCAAAACAAAAGATTCGTATCCGTTTGAAAGCATATGATCATGGGATTCTTGATCAATCGGCAGAAAAGATTGTAGAAACTGCAAAACGTTCGGGTGCTAGTGTGTCGGGTCCGATTCCACTACCAACTGAAAGATCGGTTTACACAATCCTTCGTGCGGTACATAAGTACAAAGATTCGCGCGAACAGTTCGAGATGCGTACACACAAACGTCTGATCGATATCGTCAAACCGACTCCACAAACAGTCGATGCGTTGATGAAACTTGATTTACCATCTGGCGTTGACATTGAAATCAAACTCTAATTGATAAAAAATATTATTCACATTAATTCAGGAGGTGTGACAAATGACCAAAGGAATCTTAGGAAGAAAAGTCGGTATGACGCAAATCTTTGCTGAAAACGGCGATCTGATCCCAGTGACTGTTATCGAAGCTGCTCCAAACGTAGTTCTTCAAAAGAAAACTGCTGAAACGGACGGTTACGAAGCAATCCAACTTGGATTTGAAGATAAACGTGAAAAGCTTGCAAACAAACCTGAAAAAGGCCACGTTGCAAAAGCTGAAACGGCACCTAAGCGCTTCATTCGCGAATTCCGCGGATTAGACGTAAATGGGTACGAAGTTGGTCAGGAAGTCAAAGTCGATACATTCGCAGAAGGCGATATCGTCGACATTACAGGAACATCAAAAGGTAAAGGATTCCAAGGTGTTATCAAACGCCACGGACAATCACGCGGACCTATGTCCCACGGTTCCCGTTACCACCGTCGTCCCGGTTCCATGGGTGCGGTTGACGGACAACGCGTATTCAAAGGGAAAAAGCTCCCTGGACGTACTGGCGGTAAAACCGTAACAATCCAAAACCTAGAAATCGCACGGGTGGATGCAGAACGCAATCTGCTACTCGTTAAAGGAAACATTCCTGGAGCACGCAAATCACTAATCCAAGTGAAAAGTGCCGTAAAAGGAAACTGATTATCAGTAAAGGAAGGAGGAAAACAGAATGCCTAAAGTATCCGTACTAAACCAGACTGGTTCTGCTGTCGGCGACATCGAACTGAACGATGCGATCTTCGGAATCGAGCCGAATGAAGCAGTCCTATTCGAAACATTGGTTCAACAACGCGCTTCTTTGCGCCAAGGGAACCATAAAGTAAAAACACGCGCGGAAGTCGCTGGCGGCGGCCGTAAACCATGGCGCCAAAAAGGGACTGGACGTGCACGTCAAGGTTCCATCCGTTCACCACAATGGCGTGGCGGTGGTATCGTATTCGGTCCAGCACCACGTAGCTACAGCTACAAATTGCCGAAAAAAGTCCGCAGATTGGCTCTTCGCTCTGCACTTTCTTCAAAAGTACGTGAAGAGAACCTAATCGTTCTTGAAGGACTTTCATTTGATGCGCCAAAAACAAAAGAATTCTTGAAAGTTCTATCCGCTCTTTCTATCGACAAAAAAGCATTGATCGTCACAGCTGATCTAGATGAAACAGTTGCACTATCTGCACGTAACATCCCTGGTGTCAGCGTCGTCACTGCAAACGGCATTAACGTTCTTGACCTTGTCGGACATGACAAACTTGTCATGACGAAAGCAGCAGTCCAAAAAGTAGAGGAGGTGCTTGGTTAATGGAAGCACGTGATGTATTAAAACGTCCGGTCATTACCGAGCGTTCTTCTGAACAAATGGAATTCAGGAAATATACATTCGAAGTCGACACTCGTGCGAATAAAACGCACATCAAACAAGCAGTCGAAGAAATCTTCGGTGTAGACGTTGAAAAAGTCAACGTTCAGAACTACAAAGGCAAGTTCAAACGTATGGGTCGTCATGCAGGTTACACAAACAAACGCCGTAAAGCGATTGTTACTCTAACTGCAGACTCGAAAGACATCGAACTTTTCGAAATCTGATTGAAATGACATTAGCTAGTCAATTATACGAAGGAGGGAACACCAATGGCGATTAAGAAATACAAACCTACCTCCAACGGACGTCGTAACATGACTTCTTCGGACTACTCCGCGATCACAACGGATAAGCCGGAAAAATCATTGCTTGCACCGATTACACGGAAAGGCGGCCGTAACAATACAGGTAGGACTACTGTTCGTCACCAAGGTGGCGGCCATAAGCGCCAATACCGGATCATCGATTTCCAACGTCGCAAAGATGGCATTCCAGGACGCGTTGCTACAATCGAATACGATCCAAACCGTTCGGCGAACATCGCTCTAATCAATTATGCAGATGGGGAGAAACGTTACATCCTCGCACCGAAAGGATTGCAAGTCGGCATGACAGTCATGTCTGGTCCGGATGCAGATATCCGCGTGGGTAACACACTTCCACTAGAAAACATTCCAATGGGTTCGACAATCCATAACATCGAGTTGAAACCAGGTAAAGGCGGACAATTGGTACGCTCTGCTGGTACTTCAGCACAATTACTCGGACGTGAAGGCAAATATGTCATCATCCGTCTACAATCTGGCGAAGTCCGGATGATCCTATCCACTTGCCGCGCTACAATCGGTCAAGTCGGAAACGAACAACATGAATTGATCAACATCGGTAAAGCAGGTCGCTCCCGCTGGTTAGGCAAACGCCCAACAGTCCGCGGATCTGTCATGAACCCGAACGATCACCCGCACGGTGGTGGGGAAGGCCGTACACCAATCGGTCGTCCGAGCCCAGTTACTCCTTGGGGTAAACCGGCACTTGGTCTTAAAACGCGTAAGAAAAACAAAAAATCCGACAAACTCATCGTTCGTCGTCGTAAAAAATAATGTGGATGCACTGCGGTTCAATGATTGGACCGTAGTACACACACGGAGGGAGGTTCCGACATGGGCCGCAGCTTGAAAAAAGGACCTTTTGTTGACGATCACCTAATGAAAAAGGTGGAAGTACAAAAGGATTCAGAGAAAAAACAGGTAATCAAAACTTGGTCTCGCCGTTCAACAATCTTCCCGTCGTTCATCGGAATGACGATTGCTGTATACGACGGTCGTAAGCACGTACCTGTTTATGTGACTGAAGATATGGTAGGTCATAAACTAGGTGAATTCGCACCGACGCGCACATACAAAGGACATGGCGCCGACGATAAGAAAACAAGACGTTAATTGAGAGGAGGTTATTTCGATGCAACAAGCAAAAGCTACTGCCCGCACAGTCCGTATTGCTCCTCGCAAAGTCCGTATGGTCGTTGATCTTATCCGGGGCAAAAAAGTCGGTGAAGCTGTCGCGATTCTACGCCTGACGCCAAAAGCGGCATCTCCGGTTGTAGAGAAGGTATTGAATTCAGCTCTAGCAAACGCTGAACACAACTATGAAATGGATGTCGAAAACCTAGTAGTTAGCGAAATCTTCGTTGACGAAGGTCCGACAATGAAACGTTTCCGTCCACGCGCACAAGGTCGTGCAAGTGCGATCAACAAACGTACGAGCCACATCACTGTAGTGGTATCAGAAAAGAAGGAGGGATAATTCGTGGGTCAAAAAGTACATCCTAACGGGTTGCGGGTCGGTATCATCCGTGACTGGGAGTCAAAATGGTACGCAGAAAAAGACTATGCGACTCTTTTACACGAAGACTTGAAAATCCGTGACTTTATCGAAAAACGTCTTGTAGACGCTTCTGTTTCTAAAGTGGAGATCGAGCGTGCTGCAAAACGCGTTAATATTACAATTCACACTGCGAAGCCAGGTATGGTAATCGGAAAAGGTGGCTCCGAAGTCGAAGCACTTCGTAAAAGCCTGAACGAATTGACTGGCAAGCGTGTACACATCAACATCGTTGAAATCAAACGCGCTGACCTTGATGCGAAATTGGTTGCAGAATCAATTGCACGTCAATTGGAAAGCCGTGTATCATTCCGTCGTGCACAGAAACAAGCGATCCAACGCACAATCCGTGCTGGCGCGAAAGGAATCAAAACACAAGTATCCGGACGTCTTGGCGGTGCTGACATCGCACGTGCGGAACACTACAGTGAAGGTACTGTTCCACTCCATACGCTTCGTGCAGATATCGACTATGCGCACGCAGAAGCAGACACAACTTACGGTAAACTAGGTGTCAAAGTATGGATTTACCGTGGAGAAGTCCTTCCAGTGAAGAAGAACTCTGAGGAAGGAGGCAACTAATATGTTAATGCCTAAACGCGTTAAATATCGTCGTGTATTCCGTGGAAAAATGCGCGGAACTACAAAAGGCGGAGCATCAGTTCAGTTCGGTGAATACGGTCTGCAATCATTGGAATCTTCTTGGATTACAAACCGTCAAATCGAATCTGCACGTATCGCCATGACACGTTACATGAAACGTGGCGGTAAAGTTTGGATCAACATCTTCCCGCATAAACCATATACCAAAAAGCCTCTTGAAGTCCGGATGGGTTCCGGTAAAGGTGCTGTTGAAGGTTGGGTAGCGGTTGTTAAACCTGGCCGTGTAATGTTTGAAATCGCAGGTGTTTCAGAAGAAGTTGCACGTGAAGCGCTTCGCCTGGCATCTCACAAACTTCCTGTCAAATGTAAGTTTGTAAAACGTGAAGAAATTGGTGGTGAATCTAATGAAAGCTAAAGAAATCCGTGACTTGACAACTGCAGAGATCGAGCAAAAAGTGAAATCACTGAAAGAAGAGCTTTTCAACCTTCGCTTCCAATTAGCGACAGGACAATTAGAAAACACTGCACGCATCCGGGAAGTCCGCAAATCCATTGCGCGCATGAAAACCGTAATACGTCAAAGAGAAATCAGTGCAAATAACTGATGAAGGAGGTTGCAGCCATGACTGAGCGTAACCAGCGCAAAGTATATACAGGCCGTGTCGTATCCGACAAAATGGATAAAACAGTTACTGTAATGGTCGAAACGCAAAAGAAGCACTCTTTATACGGCAAGCGTGTAAAGTATTCTAAAAAGTTCAAGGCCCATGATGAATTGAACGAAGCGAAAATCGGAGACATCGTCCGCATTATGGAAACTCGTCCATTATCGGCGACAAAGCGTTTCCGTGTAACGGAAATCGTCGAGAAAGCGATCATCATCTAAATTACGTTCGGAGATTTAAATCCGAGAGGAGGGTACCTCAATGATCCAACAGGAAAGTCGTATGAAAGTTGCCGACAACTCAGGCGCTCGTGAAGTTCTCACAATCAAAGTACTAGGCGGAACAGGCCGTAAGATTGCAAATATCGGTGATGTTGTCGTATGTACAGTGAAGAAAGCTACACCAGGCGGCGTTGTCAAGAAAGGCGACATCGTAAAGGCAGTTATCGTTCGCACAAAAAGCGGAGTTCGTCGTAAAGACGGTTCCTACATCACGTTTGACGAGAACGCATGCGTTATCATCCGTGACGACAAGAGCCCGCGTGGAACTCGTATTTTCGGACCAGTTGCTCGTGAACTGCGCGACAGCAACTTCATGAAAATCATTTCACTCGCTCCAGAAGTTCTTTAATCCCATGAGAGTGCCAATCAAGGAGGTGCGACAGAATGCATGTTAAAAAAGGTGATAAAGTGATGGTCATCACTGGTAAAGACAAAGGTAAAACCGGTGTGATTCTTGCTGCTTTCCCTAAAAAGGACCGTGTGCTTGTTGAAGGTGTGAACATCATCAAAAAACATACGAAACCGAATCAAGAAAATCCTCAAGGTGGAATCATCAGCCAAGAGGCGACGATCCATGTATCGAACGTCATGGTCATCGATCCTAAAACAGGCGAGCCAAGTCGGGTAGGATACAAGTTCGAAGATGGCAAAAAAGTTCGTGTTGCTAAAAAATCCGGTGAATCACTGGATAAATAAGCGACAAGATGAAAGGAGGTCCAATAGATGAGCCGTTTAAAAGAAAAGTTCAATACAGAGATCACACCTGCTCTCATGAGCAAGTTTGACTATACATCCGTAATGCAAGTACCAAAAGTGGACAAAATCGTCATTAACATGGGTGTTGGTGATGCGGTCCAAAACGCTAAAGCACTTGATGCGGCAGTGGAAGATTTGACAATCATCTCCGGTCAAAAGCCGGTCATCACAAAAGCGAAGAAATCGATCGCTGGATTCCGTCTTCGTGAAGGAATGCCAATCGGAGCGAAAGTTACATTACGCGGTGAGCGTATGTACGAATTCCTCGATAAGCTGATCTCAATTTCCCTACCGCGTGTACGTGACTTCCGTGGTGTTTCCAAGAAAGCATTCGATGGTCGCGGAAACTACACACTTGGTGTGAAAGAACAACTTATTTTCCCTGAAATCGACTACGATAAAGTTTCTAAAATTCGCGGTATGGATATCGTCATCGTTACGACTGCAAACTCAGACGAAGAAGCTCGTGAGCTCTTGACGCAGTTCGGCATGCCGTTCCAAAAGTAAACTAAGAGGGAGGCGAAAACGTGGCTAAAAAATCAATGATCGCTAAACAACAACGTACGCCAAAGTTCAAAGTGCAAGAGTACACACGCTGTGAGCGCTGTGGCCGTCCGCACTCTGTCTATCGTAAATTCAAACTTTGCCGTATTTGTTTCCGTGAACTAGCATACAAGGGACAAATTCCAGGCGTTAAAAAAGCTAGCTGGTAATCCCCTAAATTTGGGAAGGAGGTAAATGGAATGACAATGAGTGATCCGATCGCAGATATGCTTACACGCATTCGTAACGCGAACATGGTTCGTCACGAGAAGCTTGAAGTACCTGCTTCTAACATGAAAAAAGAAATCGCAGAAATCTTGAAACGTGAAGGTTTCGTCCGCGATGTTGAATACGTGGAAGATAGCAAACAAGGCATCATCCGCATTTTCCTTAAATATGGTCAAGACAACGAGCGTGTCATCACTGGTCTAAAACGTATTTCGAAACCAGGTCTTCGTGTCTATGCGAAATCGAACGAAGTGCCAAAAGTTTTGAACGGCTTAGGCATCGCCCTCGTTTCCACATCACACGGCGTGTTGACTGACAAAGAAGCGCGCGCGAAACAAGTAGGCGGAGAAGTAGTAGCATACGTCTGGTAATCCGCAACAAATGAATGGAGGTGCAATGGAATGTCCCGTATTGGCAATAAGCCGATTGAGGTACCTGAAGGCGTGACAGTCACTATCGCTGATAACAACTTCGTCACTGTCAAAGGACCGAAAGGCGAACTTACAAACACATTTAATTCGGATATTAAAATCGAGCAGGAAGGCAACGTGATCACGTTAACACGTCCTACTGATTCCAAAGAACACCGTTCCATCCACGGAACAACACGTTCTCTTCTTGACAACATGGTAACAGGTGTTTCAAAAGGATTCGAACGTTCATTGGAATTGATCGGGGTCGGGTATCGTGCTCAGCTTCAAGGAAAGAAACTAGTCTTGAACGTCGGTTACTCACATCCAGTTGAGTTCACACCAGAAGATGGCGTCGAAGTCGAAGTTCCTTCCAACACGAAAGTCATCGTTCGCGGTATCAACAAAGAACGCGTTGGTGCACTTGCATCGAACATCCGTCAAGTACGTCCACCAGAGCCATACAAAGGCAAAGGGATTCGCTACGAAGGCGAACACGTACGTCGTAAAGAAGGTAAAACAGGTAAATAATGCCGCTTAAAGGCATCCGGAAGGAGTGACCACGATGATTACGAAACAAGACAAAAACGCAGTGCGTAAAAAACGTCATAGCCGTGTCCGTACGAAAATCAGCGGAACTGCAGCTCGTCCACGTTTGAACGTTTTCCGTTCCAACAAGCACATCTATGCGCAATTGATCGACGACGTCAACTCAGTGACAATTGCAAGTGCTTCAACAATGGATAAAGAGTTTGCCGGCGAATCGAAATCAGACACTGCGGCAGCAGCCAAAGTGGGCGAAATGATCGCGAAAAAAGCGACTGAAAAAGATGTGAAAACAGTTGTTTTCGACCGTGGCGGATACTTATTTCACGGCCGTGTAAAGGCTCTTGCGGACGCAGCTCGTGAAAACGGTCTGGAATTTTAATTAAGAAGGAGGGACATATTTCATGCGTCGTAATGATCAAAATAAAAGTGAATTCGAAGAGCGCGTAGTTACGATTAACCGTGTAGCTAAAGTTGTGAAAGGTGGACGTCGTTTCCGCTTCACTGCTCTTGTCGTAGTCGGAGATAAAAACGGACGTGTCGGTTTCGGTACTGGGAAAGCACAAGAAGTTCCAGATGCAATCCGTAAAGCAATCGAAGATGCGAAAAAGAATTTGGTTGTCGTACCGATGGTCAAAGGAACTACTCCACACGAAGTAATCGGTCGCTTTGGTGCAGGACAAATCCTCATCAAACCAGCTGCACCGGGTACTGGAGTTATCGCAGGTGGACCTGTCCGTGCGGTACTTGAACTTGCAGGTATCACAGATATCCTTTCAAAATCCCTCGGATCCAGCACGCCGATCAACATGGTCCGTGCAACAGTAGCAGGATTGAAAGAATTGAAACGCGCTGAGGAAGTAGCCAAACTACGCGGTAAATCTGTAGAAGAACTGCTAGGTTAAGGGGGGAAACACAATGGCGAACAAACTTGAAATCACCCTTACAAAAAGCGTAATCGGCTCGAAGCCGGCACAACGCAAAACAGTCGAAGCACTTGGACTACGCAAACTGAACCAAACAGTGGAGCACGAGGATAACGTCGCAATCCGCGGCATGATCAACAGAGTGAATCACTTGGTCACAGTCAAAGAACAATAATTCCTATCTTGAAATAAGGAGGTGCCAAAAAGATGAAACTACACGAAATGAAACCAGCCGAAGGTGCTCGTAAACAACGCAAACGTGTTGGACGCGGAACAGGGTCGGGTCACGGTAAAACATCTGGTCGCGGTCATGACGGTCAAAATTCACGTTCCGGCGGTGGCGTGCGTCTAGGGTTCGAAGGTGGACAAATCCCACTTTTCCAACGTCTGCCTAAACGTGGGTTCACAAACATCAATCGCAAGGAATATGCGATCGTTAATCTTGATACTTTGAATCGCTTTGACGAAGGTGCGGAAGTGACTCCAGAGCTTTTGATCGAATCAGGCATCGTGAGCAACGCCAAATCTGGGATTAAGATTCTTGGAAACGGAACTCTTGAGAAAAAGATCACTGTCAAAGCTCACAAATTCTCCGCTTCTGCAAAAGAGGCCATTGAGAAAGCGGGCGGGCAAACCGAGGTGATTTAATGTTTCAGACGATCTCCAACTTCATGCGTGTTAGAGATATCCGGTCTAAAATCATTTTCACACTGCTTATGCTCATCGTTTTCCGTCTCGGGACATTCATTCCCGTACCGAACGTTGATGCAACTGCTTTACAACAGGAAACAAACCAATTTATTGGGTTACTAAACACTTTTGGCGGTGGCGCGTTAGCGCAATTCTCCATCTTTGCGATGGGAATCATGCCATACATTACGGCATCCATCATTGTGCAGCTTTTGCAAATGGATGTTGTGCCGAAATTCACTGAATGGGCGAAGCAAGGGGATGTCGGAAGACGGAAACTTGCGCAGTTCACACGGTATTTCACTATAATCCTTGCGTTTATCCAAGCGATTGCCATGTCTTTCGGTTTCAACCGGATGTATGATGGCAAGCTGATCATAAGCGAAGGTGTTTCGACATATGTGGTTATCGCGATCGTATTGACGGCAGGAACTGCATTTCTTCTATGGCTGGGCGAGCAAATTACGGCGAAAGGTGTCGGAAATGGGATTTCCATTATCATCTTTGCTGGGATTGTGTCGGCTATCCCGAATGCAGTCAACCAACTTTACGCAACTCAGATCCAGGATGCGGGCGATGCGCTATTCATCAAACTGGCGATCATGCTCCTATTGCTCCTTGTGATCATAGCGGTAATTGTCGGAGTCATTTACGTCCAAGAAGCCTTGCGTAAAATTCCGATCCAATATGCGAAGCGTGTCACAGGACGCGGCCAAACGACGGCTGGCCAACAGACACATTTACCATTGAAATTAAATGCTGCAGGGGTCATTCCCGTGATCTTTGCTGTGGCGTTTTTCATAACACCACAATCGATTGCTGCATTTTTTGAACCGAACAGTGTGACAGCGTTCATCATGAACACGTTCGATTACGAGAAGCCATTAGGTTTGGTCTTCTATGTTGCATTGATCCTCGCGTTCACGTATTTCTATGCGTTCATCCAGGTGAACCCGGAAAACATTGCAGACAATCTGAAAAAACAGGGCGCATATATCCCGGGCATCCGTCCAGGGAAGAACACGCAGGACTACTTGACCAGCACGCTGTACCGACTTACGTTTGTCGGTGCGATCTTCCTGGCGACCGTTGCCGTCATGCCGATTTTCTTCATCAAGTTCGCAAATCTCCCGTCTGCCATGCAAATTGGCGGAACAAGTTTGCTCATCGTCGTCGGGGTTGCTCTGGAAACGATGAAACAACTGGAGTCGCAGCTCGTGAAGCGGCATTACAAAGGGTTTATCAAATAATGTCCACTGGAAACACCCGGTGGCATGAGGAGGGCAAGGCGTATGAATATCGTATTAATGGGTCTGCCTGGAGCCGGTAAAGGAACACAGGCGGACGGTATTGTCGAAAAGTACGGAATCCCTCATATTTCTACAGGCGATATGTTCCGTGCTGCTATCCAAGAAGGCACGGAACTTGGAGTCAAAGCGAAGTCGTTCATGGATCAGGGTGCTCTTGTTCCTGATGAAGTGACTATCGGAATTGTACGTGAACGATTAAGCAAATCCGATTGCGATCAAGGTTTTCTACTCGATGGTTTCCCGCGGACTGTACCACAAGCGGAAGCGCTCGACGCGCTGCTTGCTGATATGGGTCGCAAAATCGAGCATGTTCTCAACATCCAAGTAGAGAAAGATGAATTGGTCGCAAGACTGACAGGTCGTCGCATCTGCAAAGTGTGCGGTACTTCTTATCATTTGCAATTCAACCCTCCGAAAGTCGAAGGGAAATGTGATAAAGACGGCGGCGAACTCTATCAGCGTGCGGATGACAATCCGGAAACTGTTACGAACCGTCTGGAAGTAAATATGAATCAGACGGCACCGCTTCTAGCTTATTATGAAGCTGCAGGTGTGCTGTCGAACATCGATGGGCAACAGGACATCAAGGACGTTTTCAATGACCTGGACGCAGTATTGAAAAAAGCGAGCGTTCAGTGATCCTTTCCGGGCACAGAGTGTCATTGCAGGTTTTCACTGTGTCAGCTGCACGGAAGGGACATTACAACGAGCTGCAAAAGCATATGGTGCCCGGTATAGGAACTGGTCGGAGTTCAGTGGGTATGCCGTTCTGGAGCACACCGAATGCATTTTCCTGCATGTGCATGTATAATGTGTTTTGTGGAAAGAACTGTATAACACAATGAAAACTCATCCACGGCCACTTGGTTATCTGCCATCAACCTTGATGCGGATACCAATTTGTGAGCCAGGAGCGGCCAGCGGGAAACGAAATGTGACAGACGTCTTTCGAACATCATTCATGCACTCCGGACATATGTTGTAGGATGCTGAAAAGCGACCGAGGCCGCTCGATGGTGAGAACCTTTATTGTATATAGAAGGGAGACAGGATTGATGGCGAAAGACGATGTAATTGAAGTTGAAGGAACCGTAGTCGAAACGTTGCCTAACGCGATGTTTAAAGTGGAGCTGGAAAACGGCCACACGATTCTTGCGCATGTATCCGGTAAGATTCGTATGCACTTTATTCGCATCCTGCCTGGCGACAGAGTGACGATGGAACTTTCGCCTTACGATTTGACACGTGGTCGTATCACATACCGTTTCAAGTAAACTTTTGCACTCCGGACTATTGAAGGAGGTTGGGTAAGATGAAAGTAAGGCCATCTGTAAAACCGATCTGTGAGAAATGTAAAATCATCCGCAGACGCGGCCGAGTCATGGTAATCTGTGAAAATCCAAAACATAAACAACGACAAGGTTAATTCAAAAGGAGGTGCACACTGTATATGGCACGTATTGCTGGAGTAGACGTTCCGCGCGATAAGCGCGTTGTCATTTCATTGACTTACATTTACGGTATTGGTAAAACAACTGCACAAAAAGTGTTGGCGGGAGCCGGCGTTTCTGAAGAAACACGCGTTCGCGACTTGACTGATGCAGAACTTGATAAAATTCGTGAGCAAATCGACAGCTTGAAAGTCGAAGGGGACCTTCGCCGTGAAACTTCCCTCAACATCAAACGTTTGATGGAGATCGGTAGCTTCCGTGGAATCCGTCACCGTCGCGGCTTGCCGGTTCGCGGTCAAAACACGAAAAACAACGCACGTACACGTAAAGGTCCAAAACGGACAGTTGCTAACAAGAAAAAATAATAAGTAAAGGAGGGTTCTTCTTAACATGGCACGTAAACAACAAACTCGTAAACGTCGTGTGAAAAAGAATATCGAATCTGGAATCGCGCATATTCGTTCGACGTTCAACAATACAATTGTAACTATTACTGACATGCAAGGAAATGCACTTTCATGGTCCAGTGCGGGTGCACTAGGTTTCAGAGGTTCCCGTAAATCGACTCCGTTCGCTGCTCAAATGGCTGCAGAAACAGCTGCAAGAGCTTCCATGGAACACGGACTTAAAACGTTGGAAGTAACTGTTAAAGGGCCAGGTGCTGGTCGTGAAGCGGCAATCCGTTCACTTCAAGCAGCAGGTATCGAAGTTACTGCAATCCGTGACGTTACTCCAGTTCCGCATAACGGATGTCGCCCACCAAAACGCCGCCGTGTATAATGGCTTTTATTCCATTTGATTGAGAAACACAATTTTTGCCAATACTAGAATTGTGCGATTGCAATTTGCCGTCTGTGAAAATCGATTTCAATATGGAACGGCCTATACATTCGACGTTTTGAAGGAGGGTAAATGAATGATCGAAATTGAGAAACCGAAGATTGAAACAGTTATGATCAGTGAAGATGCCAAGTTCGGTAAATTCGTTATCGAACCGTTGGAGCGTGGGTACGGAAACACGTTAGGAAACTCCTTGCGCCGCATCCTTCTTTCCTCATTACCAGGGGCTGCCGTAACGTCTATTCAAATCGATGGGGTCCTTCACGAATTCTCGACAATTGAAGGTGTCATGGAAGACGTTGCCACCATCATTTTGAATGTGAAGAAACTGGCTCTCAAAATCTATTCGGACGAAGAGAAAGTGATTGAAATAGATGTTAAAGGGGAAGGGACGGTCACTGCTGCTGACATTACGCATGATAGTGATGTGGAAGTACTGAATCCGGAACTTCATATTGCGACCCTCGGTAAAAACGGACATCTGCGCATGCGCATGTATGCCATCCGTGGGAGAGGCTATGCACCTTCCGATCAGAACAAACGTGAGGATCTTGCGATTGGTGTTATTCCGATCGACTCTATTTACACTCCAGTTTCACGCGTCAACTTCCAGGTGGAAAACACTCGTGTCGGTCAAATGACAAACTTCGATAAGTTGACACTTGATATATGGACAGATGGCAGCATCGGTCCAAAAGAAGCGGTTTCGCTCGGGGCAAAGATCCTGACAGAGCATTTGAATATTTTTGTCGGCATGACAGATGAAGCACAAACTGCTGAAATCATGGTGGAAAAAGAAGAAAACCAGAAAGAGAAAGTCCTTGAGATGACGATCGAGGAATTGGATCTTTCCGTCCGTTCTTATAACTGCCTGAAACGTGCAGGCATCAATACCGTCCTCGAACTTGCCAACAAGACCGAAGACGAAATGATGAAAGTGCGCAATCTTGGCCGCAAATCACTAGAAGAAGTCAAAGCAAAACTAGACGAGCTGAATCTTGAGTTGCGTACTGAAGATTGAGCGATCATATAGATTGAAGGAGGGAAACTTCGATGGCATACAGAAAATTGGGTCGTACAAGCTCACAACGTAAAGCGATGCTTCGCGATCTTGCTACAGATTTGATTGTACATGAACGGATTCAAACGACAGAAGCACGTGCGAAAGAAGTGCGTTCCGTTGTTGAAAAAATGATCACGCTTGGAAAACGCGGTGACTTGCATGCACGCCGTCAAGCTGCACAATTTATCCGTCGTGAACTTGTCACAACTGAAGATGCAGAAGGCAACGAACAAGAAGTGTTTGCACTTCAAAAACTATTTGACAACGTAGCACCTCGCTATGCAGAGCGTCAAGGCGGCTACACTCGTATCCTGAAAATGGGACCTCGTCGTGGAGACGGCGCACCTGTTGTGGTAATCGAGCTTGTCTAATTTCATGCAGCTAGCATGAACTGAAACTTACGGCAACTGCCGAAGGTTTTCGGATCGGATCCTTTTGGATTCGTTCCACTTTCAAAAAGGGTGTGTCTGACTTGTGCAGAGCCACACCCTTTTTGAAAATAAATCTCCATTTATACGACAATTTGAAAAGCTGAGTGTTATGATCAGCGGCGGAGCTATTGCCGACTGGTCTAGCTCTACGCACCTCATCCGCTGGGTCGGATTGAGCACCCGGCACCAGTCATAGATCTGTGCGCATTTCTTCGGATGAGGTGCGCGCTTTTTTTTATTGCTTAGAAAACTATAAACTTTCTACAAGCTATAAATTAGTTTCTAAGTTGAGGAAATTATGTCTTAGGCGCCCTACGCTTTTGTTAATCGGAGGTGGTTGATGATGAAGGAAATTCTGTCCATGGACCAAGTGAGCTTTTCCTATCACGTGGAAGGCGAAGAAGCGAGAAAAGCGGTCGATCAGGTGTCCTTCACGGTCAAAGAGGGAGAATGGATCGCCATTGTTGGTCATAATGGATCGGGCAAGTCCACTCTCGCCAAATTGATGATCGGATTGCTCTTTCCGAGTGAGGGACAAGTCAATCTGTTCCTGGAACGGTTGACGGAAGAGAACTTATGGGAACTCCGTTCGCGGATGGGGATTGTCTTTCAGAATCCGGACAACCAGTTTGTCGGTTCGACCGTGCAAGATGATGTAGCATTCGCCTTGGAGAACAACGGAGTCCCTTTTGAAGATATGGTGGCCCGTGTGCACGAATCGCTGGAAAAAGTGAAGATGGCCGATTTCCTTGATCATGAACCGCATCATTTATCAGGGGGACAGAAACAACGGGTGGCCATTGCCGGCGCGCTTGCCTTGCGTCCGGAACTTCTCATTTTAGACGAGGCGACATCGATGCTAGATCCCCAAGGGCGGGATGAGGTCATTCGGGTTGTCAGCGAACTGAAACAGGAAACGGGACTGACGGTCATCTCGATCACCCATGACTTGGAAGAAGTGCTGCTCGCGGATCGGATCATTGTCATGAACCGAGGCAATATGCTGAAGGTCGGCACCCCGGAAGAAATTTTCGCAGACGGGAAGGAACTCGAGAAGATCGGACTGGATTTACCGTTCGCTTTGAAGGTGTCCGGATTGTTGCGGGAGGCAGGGTTGCCGCTAGATGGCGAGCATATGACGGAAGAAGAGTTGGTGAATGAATTATGGACATCTCACTTCAGCAAGTAGGGTATTTGTACGGGAAGGACACGCCGTTCGAGAAGCGGGCTTTGCAAGACGTGAACGCGACAATCGCCTCGGGTTCCTATACGGCGATTATCGGACATACGGGATCCGGGAAATCGACATTGCTCATGCATCTGAATGGCTTGCTCAAGCCGTCTGAAGGGGCCGTGCAGATTGGCACAGCGAAAATTTCCGCCGGGACCAAGGCGAAGGGATTGAAGGACATTCGGCGCAATGTTGGGATTGTCTTTCAATTTCCGGAGCATCAGCTTTTTGAAGAGACCGTGGAAAAGGATATCATGTTCGGCCCGATGAATTTCGGCGTCCCTGAAGAGGAAGCGCGGAGACGGGCACATGAATTGATCAAGCTGCTCGGCCTTCCTCCCGAGGTTGCCCAGAAGTCCCCGTTCGACCTTTCCGGCGGCCAGATGCGCCGTGTCGCCATTGCGGGTGTCCTGGCCTTCAATCCATCGATCCTCGTCTTGGACGAACCGACGGCGGGCCTGGATCCCCGGGGGCGCAAGGAGATCATGGATCTTTTTTACCGTCTGCATAAGGAGAAGAACCTGACGACGGTCCTTGTCACCCACAGCATGGAGGATGCAGCCCGTTACGCCGATCATGTGATTATCATGCACGGAGGACGGTCCGTCATGGACGGAACACCGGAAGAAGTGTTCAGCGATGCAGAGAAATTGGGTGCCTACCGGCTCGGTGTTCCGCGTTCGGTCAAATTTCAGCGGGATATCGAGAAGTTGATCGGCCGGCCGCTGCCTGGATTGGCATTGACGGAAGAACAGCTGGCCGCGGCGATTGCTGCCGCTGCAAAGGAAGGTGGCCGCTAATGCTCG
Source organism: Sporosarcina sp. FSL W7-1349 (assembly GCF_038003045.1). Lineage (NCBI taxonomy): Bacteria > Bacillati > Bacillota > Bacilli > Caryophanales > Caryophanaceae > Sporosarcina > Sporosarcina sp. FSL W7-1349. Next base: position 563,639 of record NZ_JBBOOK010000002.1, on the reverse strand, counting down.
AGAAGATGATTTTCGGCCGCTATATCCCGGGGGATTCGTTTGTCCATCGATTGGATCCCCGTTCGAAACTATTATTCGTCTTTTTATTCATCATTGCCGTCTTTTTGGCGAATAATGTCGCAACGTATGCGATATTGTTGGGCTTCACGTTATTGACCATTTTCAGTTCCCGGATCCGTCTTTATTTCCTGATCAATGGGTTGAAGCCGATCATTTTTCTGATCATCTTCACGATGCTCATGCACATCTTTTTCACGAAGGACGGCGCCTTGCTGTTCGATTGGAAATTCATCAAAGTGTATGAGGAAGGGCTGCGGCAGGGGATTTTCATCTCTATCCGATTCCTCGTCCTTGTCTTGATGACATCGGTCTTGACGCTGACGACATCCCCGATTTCCATAACGGACGGGATGGAGGATTTATTGGGGCCGTTCAAGCGGTTGAAGTTGCCGGTCCATGAGTTGGCCCTCATGATGTCCATTTCGCTCCGGTTCATCCCGACCTTGATGGACGAGACCGATAAGATCTTGAAAGCGCAGTTGGCCCGCGGATCCGATATCAGCACGGGTTCTCTCAAAGAGCGGGTTCGTGCGGTCATTCCATTGCTCGTACCGCTCTTCGTCAGTGCCTTCAAGAGGGCGGAGGATCTGGCGGTCGCGATGGAGGTACGAGGTTACCGCGGAGGCGAGGGAAGGACGCGCTACCGTCAGTTGCATTGGCATTGGCGGGATACGGTCACGATGGCTCTCCTCGTCGTCCTTGGCGTGATCCTCGTGCTGTTCAGATCGTAAGGAGTGGAAAGAATGCGGACGAAACGTGTGAAAGCTACCGTTTCCTATGATGGGACCCATTTTGCCGGGTATCAGTTTCAGCCGGGCATGCGGACCGTCCAGTCGGAAATCGACAAAGCGCTGCGAAAAGTGCATAAAGACAAAACCGTCTATTCAGTGGCGAGCGGCCGGACTGACGCAGGCGTCCATGCCTATGGACAAGTGATCCATTTCGATACGAAGCTCGCGTTGGAGCCGGATCGATGGATCATGGCATTGAATGTGTTATTGCCGAAAGATATCCGGATTGTCGGGGCGGAATATGTTGACGACGACTTCCATGCGCGCTATTCAGCGACGGGAAAGACTTATATTTTCAAATGGTCGTACAGTGAAATCCAAAGTCCGTTTGAACGCAATTATGCCGTTCATCTGGGAAGGTGGAAGCCCGACGTGGAACGGATGCGGGAAGCGGCGGCGTATTTCCTCGGCGAGCATGATTTTACAAGTTTTTGCTCGACGAAAACGGCGACGGCCAGCAAAGTGAGGACAGTCCGCTTGCTGACGCTGGAGGAACGTGAGAATCTGCTCGTCTTGACGATTGAGGGAGACGGCTTTTTATACAATATGGTACGGACGATTGCGGGGATGTTATTAGCGGTTGGCATCGGCTGGAACGCCCCGGAGGATGTCAAGGAAATCTTAGAGTTGAAGGACCGGAAAAAGGGCCCGAAAACCGCGCCAGCACACGGTTTATACCTTCATAGTGTGACCTATGAAGCATGAGGCAACTTTTCCTGGCGTTTTTCCGGAAATTGCTTGACTTATTGTGGAATACCCTATAAGATGAATAATGGTATTTCAATAACCCCACAAAAAAGCCCCGGAAGGTTTCTTGTGTTTAGGGATAGAGAAAACGGAACAGATTGATTTATTAGGAGGATAACGACTATGCGTACAACATTCATGGCGAAAGGTCAGGAAGTCGAACGTAAATGGCTAGTGGTAGACGCTGCAGGACAGACACTTGGTCGTCTGGCTTCTGAAGTGGCTTCCATTCTTCGTGGAAAACATAAACCGACTTTCACACCACATGTTGACACAGGTGACTATGTCATCATCATCAACGCGGATAAAATCGAATTGACAGGTAATAAATTGAAAGATAAAATCTACTACCGCCACACTGGACATCCAGGCGGCATCAAGCAACGTACAGCGCTTGAAATGCGTAACAACTACCCAACAAAAATGCTTGAATTGGCGATCAAAGGGATGCTTCCAAAAGGTCCACTCGGCCGTCAAACAGGCAAGAAACTTTACGTCTACGCTGGAGCGGAACATCCGCATGCGGCACAAAAACCGGAAGCATACGAGCTTCGCGGATAATTAAGAGGAGGAACCACCTTTGGCACAAGTACAATATCTCGGCACTGGCCGTCGTAAAAGCTCAGTAGCTCGTGTACGTCTCGTTCCTGGAGATGGCAAAATCGTCATCAACAACCGCGACGTCGAAGACTACGTACCATTCGAAACACTTCGCGAAGTCATCAAGCAACCACTCGTTGCAACTGAAACTCTTGGAAGCTACGATGTCCTTGTAAACGTCCACGGCGGCGGCTACACAGGACAAGCGGGCGCAATCCGTCACGGCGTTGCACGCGCACTACTTAACGTAGATCCTGACTTCCGTCCAACATTGAAATCTGCTGGATTGCTCACACGTGACGCTCGTATGAAAGAACGTAAAAAATACGGTCTTAAAGGCGCTCGTCGTGCACCTCAGTTCTCAAAACGTTAATCAATTCCTTATTGCATCAACGTTTACAAAGGTTTTTTGGTTCAAGTTGGCGCAAATCAGCTTGAACCTCATAAAGAACTTAACAGAGTTAAAGCATCAGCATCTTGCTGGTGCTTTTTTTCTGGCATTAATTCCAGATAATAATTCTGTGTGGTTTGGATATTGACGTGTCCTAATCGTTTGGAGACATATACAAGATCAATGTTCTGTGCAAATAAAAATGATGCGTGAGTATCCCTTAAACCATGAAAAGTAGTTCTCTCAATGCTTAGCATTTCTAAAAGCTCTGCTAATTGTTCAGACTGTTTAAAGCCACCAAATCCAAATATATATCCGTTTTCTTTTACAGGTATTTGCTGAATCAGCTCATACACGTCTTTATTTATCGAAACATCACGTTTTGCATTTGGTGATTTAAGTGAGGTATCGACAGACGTCGGACTGATTGATTGTCTCACTTGTATACCGTGTTCGTATAGGTTCTCTGGGCGAATCCCCAGCAGTTCTCCGCGACGCATACCAGTTTCAAGGGCTACGAGTACAAGCAAGTTAAACTCGTCTTCTGGATGCTCTAGAACGTATTTACGGAGCTTCTTAAAGTCAGTGATGGATAGAGCTTTATTTCGTTTTGGTGGATTCACTCCGCGTGTTTTTAACAAGCCGGCAAAGTCGTTCGTAATATAGCCACGTGCATAAGCATCACGTAGTGCTGTTCTAATTTTCAAAAGAACTTCATGCGTAGTTTTTCGGGAGTGAGTTTCCGCGTATTCGTCAATTTTGCTTTGTACCACAATGTCATTCAGATCTTTCAACTGAATGTCTTTAAAAAGATTTCTGATTACTCCAAGTACCCGTGTGTAGTTCTGGAATGTTGTTTCTTTTACGTCTTTGATCTTCACTACATAAATCCAATTCTCGAAGAAGTCAGCAAAGGTAGTATTTCTGTGCGCAAGCTCCTTACCTCCGCCTTTTGCCAATTCCATTTCTAAACTCCAGAGTTGAGCTTCTTTCTTAGTCGGAAACGTCTTAGATATTTTACTGTGCTTACCGTGTTTATATAGGGAAATTTGCGCCCTGTAAGATTTCCCTCTTTTTATGATACTAGCCATGCTATCAATTCCTTTCGTGCGAATAGTTGATAGATGCTAGTTGAATACAATTGTATTGTATTCTGAAACTAGCATATTATCAACCAAAGGTGAATTATATAGACTGGTTTTCGATGAAGTTAATCAGTGATTTGATTGTGTAGCGTTCTTGTCTGCCAATCATGAATCGGCTAAGTGTGTCGTGTTGCCTGATGTATTTATCGAATGATTTTGGATCAAGACCTAGAAAGCGTGAAGCTTGTTCTCTAGTTAGCAAGTATGGGTAGTCTTGTACAATTGAATCTGCTCTCATATAGACAACATCTCCTTTTATGAAGTTTACTTAAACGGACAGCCTTGCATTTGGTACAGGACAGTATATTTGTTTAGCCATGCTATAACGTCATCATTTGGTTCGTAATTTTCAAATTCGTCATATAGAAAATTCATACATTTCTTTAATCCTTCATCTCCCCAGATACGCCAAACTTTAAATAGGTAGGGAAACAAACCAGACCCATTTAAAATGTGCTTCTGAGACTGCTCTAATAAATTCGTACGGGGAGAAGGTGAGCTGAACATAAATGATCTCTGCTTTAACAAATCAAGCATCTTTTTTGTATAGGTCGTTAACTTCTGTGATTTACTATAGTAGAACTGGTAACGATCGGTTAAGGCTGAAACTAATAAGTCTTTAAGCTCTGTATCATTAGTGATGTCCTGTATTCTATCTGATAAGTCATGTGCGTAGGGCCCTTTATAGACAGCTTCAAAGCGTACCCAGTCGTCATAATGAATTGCTTCATCGTATCGGACGCCCATAGTTTCTACCTGCTCTTTCTTTTTATCATAGACCCTTAATAAAGCTTTTATATTTTTTGCTTTAGAGCCTAGATAAAAAGTAGAGGTGATATTGTCTTTAGTTATTGCAGACAATACGGAATTGTTTTTTCTTCCAGCGGCAGTTTTAACAATCTGATTCTTTTTTGAAAGCTGATTATAAATTGTATTCACATTTAATTTTTCATTTATAAAATCGATTGCAATGTCGATTCTTGAAAGACGAGAGGTGTATAATGAACTTTTGTTTACGTTATTGACGAACTGGTGCAACTGCATAGTTGAGGTATATAGTGATTCATAGCTCTTTCTATATTGCATCCAAGCGTGTGCTGAAAACTTTATGCAAATGCCCATCTGTATAAAATCAGGATGATAAGCAATTGCTAAGTAATATGGAGCATTGTCACATACAAAACCAATCGAATAACCTTGCGGTAAAGAGTATGTCGTTTCTTTTAAATTACCTAGTACGGTTTCTAATTCAGATAGGGTGACAAACTCATTAATAATGTTGATCGCTATACTCTCCCAACCTTCTACATGACTGGGCTTTGTCGTTGATTGTAAGACTAGAGTAAACTCATCGACTTGAACATCTAGCAAAGGTCATCACTCCTTTCAAGTCACGAAACCTTGCCATATCAAGCATAGACGTGATTTTTTTGTGAGGAGGAGCGGGGGTTGTTACACAACCCCTCGCTCCTTTTTTAAAAAGGTCACAGCTTCTAAAATGTCAAAATCTAAATAACTGAAGTGACATATTTTCGGTGTGTTAGCTACAATCGGACAAGTGAAGACACCCTGACCCAAGTTGAAATCTCTTGATGGGATATCTACTCCAGTACCAAATGCAGTTGTATAGGTTTGATTTTCCGCATTGCCAAGAACGAACTTAACGGGAAGATTTTCACGTAAATTAGTCGGCAATAAAGTGGCATCTGACTTCTGCATTACAATCCATAGGAAAAAACCTAACTGTCTTCCTTGTAGAACGACCTGAGACATTAGCTTCATAACTTCATCACGTTTCTTTTTTTCCATCGTCTGTAATACGGTTTGGAAGCTAGCAAATTCATCAAAAATAAATATATACGGTTCGTATTGAAAATCAGCATAGGTAGCTTCTAACTTTGTGTTCAATTTATTTTTAAGTTCAGTTTTTCTATCTTCCATACTTTTATTGAAACTTTGTAGTAAGGTGATGATATCTTCCATACTTGTGGCAGTACATTCAGCTGAAATTCTTTCACCGAGCACAGCGAGACTTGAGTTTTTGGGATCAGCGAAGTAAATATTATACTTCACGTTTTTAGTTAACATTTGAAGAATTAGCGAGTACAGTGCATATGTTTTGCCTGATCCAGTTTGACCAACAAGCAAAGTACCGTACAATGAAATATTTGTAGATTTATCGATGACTAATGTGTAGTCGTCTAATTGTAAGGAATAACTTCTAATTGCTTGAAGGTCGTTAAATTTAAGTTGCTGATCTATAGTGCTGTCATAAATTTCGAAAACAAAGAAATTTTCATTTTTAGATAAATATGCTCTGTCCACAATGAAATTCTTTAGCGCAAAAGAGATACTCACATCGCCAATGTCTTTGTTAATATTTATGTTTTCAATGGACAAAATTGCATTTGAAAAATTGGTCTTGAATTCTATGTTGATTTTTGGTAACTCGGCTATTTCTGTATTGAGGTAAAGTCTTTTATTGAAGTAGTTAGCATCCAAGAATGCTCTTCTTAGTCTTAGTACGTTTACATAGTGATTAAAAGCATACTTTAAACCCCTATATGCTTTATTACGGTACAACCAAACAACCGCTTGAAACAATACAACTACAGCTACCAATCTAGTGATTAAAGTACTCATGTCTTTTAATTGATCGACTCCCAACATGAGTTGGGAGTCGATTAGATTCAGGGAATAAGCTACGACAGTAAGCATTAGCAAAGAACTGTAAAGCAAGATTGCATTTTGCTGCCTTTTAGTTCGTAACTTACTTTGGCTTAACATTGATTTTCTCCACATTTTTAAAGCGAAGAATCAAGTCAAACCCGATCACAAAAGACTTTTCATTAATGAAGTCGATCAATCGTACATACTCGCCTTTGCTAACTTCAATACGCTCTTTACCATTTAAGACGGTAACATCAAAGGTATTCAGGATATTGTTGTCTCGTTTCATACCTGTTTTTTTATCAATACCGTATTCAGTCTCATCTTTGGTGATTGACAGAGTTAACGTAATGCCTTTTTCATCTGGGTCTTTTTTGCTGATATAAGGGCGTTGGGATACCAGACGATACATATTTCCAGTATTTTTTAGAAATTCTTCTGCTTTGAACTTAGTTTCAGTGAATACCCATGCGTTTGCGATCGGCATATTTCATAACCTCTTTCTTTTATTTTTTCTTTTGACTGATTTTTTGTAACTGATCGAGAGCGTATTCGAGTCCATAGATTGTGTTGACGACTTCGTCAATTCCTTTAACTGCTAGTTCACAGTTTTTAAAGATGAGTGTGATTTTGTCGTCGCCAAGTCTATCTCTGTAACTTTTTAGGGTTTCTAAGTTTTCATTGAGGTTTTCTATCGTTAGTTCTGATGAGAAATCCTCTAGGAAGTGACCGATACTTACTATTGCAGGGTATGACCATTTCGCCGACCCTAAGTGATAACCTGCAAAACTCATGAGGCTTCTCCTCCTTTCTGGTATACTTGAGAAAGTAATTGCTTAAAAACTTTCTAACTCAATTATAAAACTAGTGATTTTTCGGGAAAAATGAAGTTAAATGCTAACAACGTTGATATATGTAGGGTATTAATTATGTGAGGTGATTTTAAATGAACTTTTGGAAAGGAGAGTCAAGTCAAATAGAGGATTTAAAGAATCAATGGTTTTCAATGGAAGAAGCTATTGAAGAATTGGCGCTCGATGGAAATAAGATAACAGAGTCTTCTTTTCGTAGAGAGGCAAATCGAGTCGATCTAAATAAAGAATTTGCTCAAATTGGTAAGCCGCAAATTAAAGATGAAAAGTTAGAGGGTAAAGGAAGACCTAGAAAACTATATAATCGTGCATTTGTAGAAGCTCTAAGATCATTCGCAATTAGCAATACCTACGTGCGGGTTGAGGAGGAACCAATTGACTACTTTATAAGTAATGACTGGAAAGATGATATCGAAGTCGAATTTAAAGAAGTTATGAACAACTACTTAGACAATAAGCATATCTATAGTGCTGTTGATGAGCTGACCAGAATTGTCGGTGAAACTATAATACAAAAATACAATGCTATAATTGGACAAAATAAGTTTTTAATACATCAAAATAAAAAATTAGAAGACTCTAAAGAGTATTATATTGGTATGTACCGAGGAGTTGAAGAGAACGCCAATATGTTAAACAATCTTGCAGGATTTATTAAAAGCGACATTTCAGAATCCTCAGCAATGTTAAGCAAAAAAGAAGAGTACCACATTAAATTAACACTAAATATTAATCAACAATTAGAAGAAATACTAGAATTATTAAATGATATCAAAAGAAGTGGCAAGTAAGTATATAATACAAGCTAATGACGAGTATAAAAAGTGAGGGAGAAAAAATGACAAGAAAGGCAACGAACAAATACTTGCACAAGGCGAAAAAATCAAAAAGCGATGAATTTTATACATTGTATAGTGATATTCAAAAAGAAGTTGAAGCGTATCTAGAATATAATCCTGATGTATTCAGGAATAAAGTTGTATATTGTAACTGCGATGACCCATATGAGAGTAACTTTTTTCGTTATTTTGTTTTAAACTTTAAAAGAATTGGCTTGAAAAAGCTTATTACTACCAGTTACAAACCTTCTCCTGTCGCCAATACACAATTGGAATTGTTTAGCGACGATGAAAGTCTTACAGAATTATATGATCACCTCCCTAAGGTAACTGCCAACAGATTTATTATTAATGAAGTAGGCGACATAGATGGAGACAACGAATTTAACTTGAAAGATGTGGCATTGCAGCTCAAAAAAAATAAGCAAAATGAATGGATGCCACTAGAAGGCGATGGTGATTTTCGTAGTGAAGAGTCCATAGCTTTATTAAGGCAATCCGATATCATAGTTACTAATCCACCATTTAGTCTGTTCCGGGAGTATGTACAACAACTCGTTGACTATAATAAAGAATTCTTGATAATAGGAAATATAAATGCTATTTCGTATAAAGAAGTATTCCCTTTAATTAAGGAAAACAAAATTTGGTTAGGAACTGGAATGGGTAGATGGATATCAGGTTTTATTGTTCCCGATTCATACGAGCTATATGGAACAGAAGCTCGAATAGATGAGGAGGGAAATAGAATCGTTTCCACCAATAATTGTTTATGGCTTACAAATTTAGATCATGGAAAGAGACACCAGGAATTACCACTAATGACCATGAGTGATAATATTAAGTTTAGTTCCCATAAGAATGTTAGAGGGAAAGAATATGAAAAGTACGATAACTATGACGCGATAGAGGTTCCTTATACTGATGCTATACCCAGTGATTATGACGGTGTGATGGGAGTACCTATCACTTTTTTAGATAAATATAACCCGGAACAGTTCGAAATTGTGGGAGGTTACAACTATTCCCTAGATTATGATGGAAATACATGGAATGGGAAAGTTAATGGAAAGTACGTTTATAAAAGAATTCTGATTAAAAAGAAGGCTGACTAAATGAAAACTATATTAAGAACAGATATTACAGTCGAGAATATATGTGAAGGCTTTGTTTATAATGAGCTTGAAGGGCGAGGCTTGTTTGGACTTTCAGGGAAGCTTGTTATACAACCAGAATACCAAAGGAATTATATTTATGCTTCCGAAGATGGTAAAAGGGAAGTTGCTGTTATTGAGTCAATATTAAAAGGGTACCCTATTGGTTTAATATACTTTAATAAAGTCAGCGAGGATAATTTTGAAGTCCTAGATGGACAACAACGCATCACAAGTATTGGTCGCTTCATTACAAATAAATTTGCAATAAAAGACGAGAATGGTATGGAGCAAATTTTTGACGGTTTGGCATTAGATAAAAAAGAACAGATATTAAGAACAAAACTTCTAATCTACGAGTGTGAAGGAACGGAAAGTAAGATAAAAGAATGGTTTAAAACAATAAATATTGTTGGTGTTCCTCTTAATGATCAGGAATTACTCAATGCTGTATATTCAGGTCCTTTTGTTACTCTTTGTAAAGCAGAATTTAGCAATAGCCGAAATTCAAATATTCAAAAATGGAGTGCCTATATAAAAGGAAATGCCCATCGACAGGATTTTTTAGAACGTGCTCTTGAGTGGGTGAGTAAAGGGAATATTAGCGAATATATGACTCGGCATCGTTATGACAATAATATTGATGAATTAAAAACTTACTTCAATACGGTTCTTGATTGGGTTTCCAACATATTTATAGATGTTGAGGATGAAATGAAGGGATTAGAATGGGGTAGACTTTACGAACAATATCATAGTAAATCGTATAGTCCAAAAAAGGTTTCTGAAGAAGTGCGAAAACTATACGGAGATCCATATATTAAAAAACGCAAAGGAATTTTTGAGTATATTCTTGGCGGTTCCTTAGATACAAAGTTGCTTGAAGTAAGAATTTTTGACGAGGCTACCAAAAAAAGTGTGTATTCGCAACAGACTACAAAAGCGAAGAAAAAAGGCAATTCAAATTGTCCGCTGTGTGCGATAGGTCATGATTCAAATAAAAATAAAATTTGGACATTAAAAGAAATGGACGCCGACCATGTTACTGCATGGAGTAAAGGCGGAGCAACTGACGTTAAAAATTGCCAGATGTTATGCAAAATTCACAACCGTGCAAAAGGTAATAAATAATTTATACTTGACCATTTATCTAAGGATTAGGAAAGTAGTTTTTGTAGTATTCAACTAGCATCTACTTATTGTTGTGGTGCAAAGTGGTTCAAGTAATGTGAATTACAATCCATTTACATACATCTTAATCCATTTAAAAATTCCTGAAATGTCGGTATAAATGGATATTGATGTATACAATATGCTTGGAATTTATTTGTATATTTCTCAAAACGTTAATATCAGCATCATATCAACGTTTACAGCCTCTTCCCGGGATAATCGGGAAGGGGTTTTTTCATGTTGAGAATTGGATTGAATACCCTTAGTTAAAAATCAATGTAATCCCCGAATAATTTTGCCGTTGTTTCCTTTTGTATTAACAGGGGAGACTAATTTTAAAGAGAATGAAACCATTAAAAATGGAAAAGGTGATTTTATGAAATCAACTGATAAATTCACAGACAAAGCTGAGGTATATGCAAAATACCGTCCTAGTTACCCCCCTGAATATGTAGAGTATTTAATTGCGGAATCTGGTTTACAGGAGGGGTGTATGATTGCAGATATTGGTTCGGGAACTGGAATATTTAGCAGGCAGCTGCTGGAGAGGGGATTTACTGTCATCGGGGTGGAACCAAATGATGATATGAGAACTTTGGCGGAACAATCGTTGCAGCCCGATTCCCGTTTTATTTCGCTTAGGGCAACGGCTGAAAACACAACTATTAATGATCATAGTGTCGATTTAGTAACCGCAGCACAGGCATTTCATTGGTTTGACAAAAACAAGTTCAGCGTAGAATGCCAACGGATTTTGAAACAGGATGCAAAAGTGGCCCTTGTATGGAATAGCCGAGACGAATCGAGCGATATAAACAAGGAAAGTGCTGAAGTTTGCCAAAAGTACTGCCCCAATTTTAGCGGGTTTAGCGGTGGAATAGAGGAAACTCCAGTTGTATATCAGCAATTTTTTAAAGATGGCAAGTATGAGTTAAAGAGTTTTCGCAATGACTTGCAATTTGATTTCAAAGGATTTTTGGGCAGGTATTTATCCGCTTCCTTTTCCCCCGAGAAGACCGACAAGAAGTACAATCCCTTCATTGCTGCATTAACGAATTTATTTGAGAAATATAGCGAAAATGGCAAAGTAATTATCCCCAATAATACAAAAAGCTATTTGGGGGAAGTATGATGATTTCAAAATTCCCCAATCGGGTGTATAAAGAGCATGCTTACGAAGCCCTTGCGTTCGACTTTTTTCGGATGCAGGGCTATTTATCTTTTCCAATTTCCACAATTATTTAAGGGGAATTATGCTGTCAGTACATTTCTTTATAGCCTTATAGTCTAATTTCTCATTCCTCAAATTAAAAAATTATACTTTTTTTGCTTCGGAAAGACAACTTTATAAAATCAAAGCATCCTAATGATAATTGGTCCTAAGCATCTACTATGGGTTCCTTTTCCACTAGAGACCTTTTCAAACAAGCGATGAACTTCATCCTATTTCTACCCAGACCATGCTAAGATGAATATAGAAGATATAACAACATACGGAAATGGGACATCGATACAGAAGACATTCAAACCTGTTTGAATTAATAGAAGCTCTTAAACAAACAAGTCTATTTCTTGGTCGAGTCTTTTAGGAGAGTGTTGGATGGGGTTTATATATAAACTGCGGTCGTTCGTTTTTATTGCTATTTTATTTTTAATGATGGGGTTTGGCAGTGCCAGTGTTTCGGCAGAGCAGCCCGATTCGTTGCAAATGCTTGATTTTGAAGATGAGCTAAACTCGAAAACTTTTTATACGGCATTAGATGGAGAATGGAGCTTTTTTGATAAGGAATTGCTGTCGCCTGAGGAAGTGAAAGCAAGGGGTAGAAGCGGAACGGGACGAACCGTTTCGTTGCCCAGCTCGTTTCAAACCCAAACGGGGGAGGTCAATTCTTTTGGAACTTATAGTGTAATGGTCAAAATTCCAGAGGAATATGTCGGAAAAACATTGGCAATTCATATCCCGTTTCAATATAGTGCCTATACACTTTTCGTCGATCAAACCGAGATTGTCGACAACGGCATGGTGGGGAGGGATTCTACTTCCCATCGCAGTGAAATGGCGCCGAGGACGGGTTATTTCATTGCACAATCAGATGAAGTACAGCTTACTGTCCAAGTATCTAGTTTTGACCACATCCGGGGAGGGTTTGAGAACTCTATTTATATGGGGGATGCTTCGGTTGTTTCCAAACAATTCAATACGAATATGATTGGCACCCTATTTATGAATGGGTGTATTTTCATTATGGGCATGTTCATGATTTTATTTGCCTGGTATCGGAGACAGGAGCATGTGTTTTTCATATTCGGAATTTTTTCCATGCTCATCTCTGTTCGGGCCCTATTTTCCGTTCCCTTTTACTACACGCTCGTCTTTTTGGATATGTCTTGGCTCTGGGGAACCCGGCTGGAGTATATTTTGACGGAAGCGACCTCCATGTGTTATGTCATTTTACTATGGAAATGGCATGAAAAGGAGTTTTCCAAAAAGGTGATGTATGGACTCGTCCTCGTGCATATGGCGACCATCGTGGCGACTTTATTTACACAGCCTGTCTTTTTCCAAGCACTTTTCTTCAAGGTATTTAATTTGGCTATCCCTACTTTTTTCTATCTATTATATGTTATTTATAAAAGCATCCAGAACAATAACAAGACCGCGAAAATCAACCTGGTCGGGATGCTTCTCATATTTTTTGCATTCTTCAATGATTTTGCCATAGGGAACAATTGGTACCAAGGGACGGAGCTGATGCTGCCAGCGGTCGCTGTCTACATACTAATCCATGTCATCTTGATGAGCAAAGGTTATGCGGAGACGACCCGGAAAACGGAACAGCAGAATAGGCAATTGCTTGCTTTAAACTCGTCCAACGAAAAACTTGCGGCTAAACTCCAAAAAGAGATTAAACACAAGGATGATTTCCTTGCGAACACGTCCCATGAACTTCGCAATCCGTTGCACGGCATTCTTAATATCTCGCAATCCATTTTACAAAATGGATCGGATCGACTGGATGAAAAGACATATAATGATTTGGAACTTCAACTGACAATCGGCTATCACATGTCACGGACACTGGAAGATTTGCTGGATGTCACCCGTTTGAAGGAGCATCGTATTCAGTTGCAAAAGGATCGTCTCGATATACAGGCAATCGCATTGGCTGTTGTCGACATGCTTAAAGTTTTAATTGACAATAAAAATATTCAATTGGAAGTTCGCATCTCAGATGATTTTCCCGATGTATTGGGGGATAAAAACCGGCTTATTCAAATTTTGTTCAATCTTCTTCATAACGCGGTGAAATATACGACGGAGGGTATCGTTACAATCGATGCGGACATTCAAGGAGAAACAGCCCGCGTCCATATTGCCGATACGGGCATAGGGATAAGCGAGAAAGCACTGCGTACGATTTTCAATCCGTATGAACAAGTAGATTCCAGCATGACGGCAATCGGAGGCGGGCTCGGTCTAGGTCTTAGCATATGTAAACAGTTGGTCGAATTGCACGGAGGTACGATAAAAGCAAGTTCGGTCCAGGGGAAAGGTTCGGTATTTACGTTCACCTTGCCATTGGCGGGAGATTTCGTCGAGGAGAAAGTTGCGGAATCAGCAATTCCGACAAGCACGAGCGGGGTTCTCGTTAAAGGGACACCGGTTGCCATGCATCAGGCGATGTTTCAGGCATTTTCAAAAAAAGCAGCTTCCTCCTATAGACCGAAAATTTTGGCTGTCGACGATGATCCGGTGAATTTGAAAGTGTTAACCAATATCCTTTCACAGGATTATTATGAGGTGAAGACCGTCACAAGCGGGAAAGAAGCATTACAACAGCTGGAACTAAAAAAATGGGATTTGGTCATCTCAGATGTTATGATGCCCAACCTATCGGGATATGAATTGACCCGCGCCATCAGAGAGAAATTTTCAATATCCGAACTTCCCATCCTTCTTTTGACGGCGCGAAGCAACCCGGGGGATATCTACACAGGTTTTCTGGCAGGAGCAAATGATTATGTGACAAAACCGGTTGACGCAGTGGAATTGAATGTTCGGGTTCATTCTCTAACAGACTTACAAGCATCCATCCATGAACGATTACGTATGGAAGCGGCCTGGCTTCAAGCGCAAATTCGCCCACATTTCATGTTGAATACACTTAATGCGATTGTTTCATTGAGCGAAATGGATATACCGCGCATGAGCCGTCTCCTGGAGAGGTTCTCCCATTATTTGCAAAGCAGTTTTTATCTCAAAAATTTGGACAAGGTCGTCCCGCTTCAAGATGAACTCGATTTACTTACATCTTATTTATATATTGAGAAGGAACGATTTGGGGAACGGCTTCATATAGAATGGGAATTGGACAAAATCGAAGAGAAAGTCATGGTGCCGCCCTTGTCGATTCAAACATTAGTAGAAAATGCCGTTAATCATGGAGTATTAAAGAAGATAGATGGAGGTACGATCCACATACAAATCCGAAAAAAGGACGGTTATGTGGAAATCGCTATTATAGATGATGGAGTAGGAATGGAAGAAGAAATGATTAAACAACTATTTACGATGCAACCAGACCAGAAAAAAGGTATTGGATTACTCAACACTGAGCAACGCCTGAAGCGATTATATGGCAAGGGGTTGCATGTTTCCAGCACACCAGGCGTCGGTACGGCTATTAAATTCACAATACCAACGGACATCTAAAAGTGACAATAGTAAAGAGTATAAAATATACAGTTTTAAAGTCGCCCGTAGTGTACTACAAATATTGAACATGGTTATATATGATTCTCTACAACCCTTTCCTGGTCTTATCCGGGGGAGGGTTGTGGCGTTTTCCGAGCGGATGTTTTATTGGAGGTGTGATACTTACTTGCGTCAGGTCAAACGTGAAAAATGCTGTTTGACATTAAAAGTGTATTAAGTGTATAATACAAAACATGAAGTGTATTAACACATTAATACATAACAGCTATTTTCCAAATGGATTCCATTATGGCAGGCTTCATACAATATTTGCAGATGGCGTCTTGTACATTTTTTTTGCGGTTGATGTATTACGCTCTTAATACAGTGTATTAATAAATTTTAGGAGTTGGGTCTATGGCGGTAAAGTTTAATAATCGAGATCCTGTTTATGTGCAAGTGATTCGGCATTTTAAAGAACAGATTGCAAAAGGTACCTTTGAGCCGGGTCAGGAGATTCCGTCAAGAAGGGAACTGGCGAATCGGCTTAAGATTAATCCCAATACGGCGCAGCGAGCGTATAAAGAAATGGAGGAACAAGGGTTGATTTTCACAGAGGGGAATTTACCTAGCCGCATTACGAAAGATGAGCAGGTGCTAAAAATGGTAAGAGAGGAACTGATTTTGGAGGCGGTTGAGACGTTTGTTCAGTCGGTTCGAACCATCAATGTACCTGTACACGAGGCTTTGAATTTAGTGAAGGATACGTACGAAAAGGGAAATTAATTAAATAGGGGGATCTTCATGATTGAAATAAAAGATGTAACAAAGAAGTTTGGCAAGAAGAAAGTGTTGAAAGGCGTGTCTTTTACCGCAGAAAAAGGGAAGATTACTTGTTTAATTGGCATCAATGGTGTCGGGAAAACAACTATTATGAAAGCGATTATGGCATTAACGCCGATTAATAGTGGTGAAATCCTCATTGATGGTGCCAAAATTCATAAAGAGAGCTATGAAAAAATTACCTTCATACCGGATACCATAACAATGCTGCCGCATATGCAAATACGAGAAGCCTTTGTATTCATGGCCGACTTTTACGACAGCTGGAACAAGGCCCGTGCCAGTGAACTTCTTCACTTTTTTAAACTGAATGAAACAGATCGAATTTCTGAACTGTCAAAAGGAAATACCGCCAAAGTAAACCTGATTCTCGGGTTAGCCATGGATGTCGATTATGTCTTAATGGACGAACCTTTTTCAGGGATTGATATATTTAGCCGTGAGCAAATTGCCGACGTATTTACGAGTCATTTAATTGAAGGCCGCGGCGTTATTATCACGACGCATGAAATTAATGATATCGAACATTTGATTGATAAAGCGGTTCTGCTAGATAACGGTGTAGTTTTAAAAGAATTTGATACAGAAGAAGTAAGGGAAACAGAAGGGAAATCGGTAATTGATGTCATGAGAGAGGTGTATCAAGCATGAATCGCTATTTGAAGTTAGTCAATTTCGAGTTTATCCGTTTTTTAAAGCTATATCTCGTTTTAATTGGACTTACGATTCTTTCGCAAGTTATTGGGGTTATTGTGGAAGCCCAATTGTATGTAAATCGGGCGAATGAGTTGATTTACAAGGAATTCATGCCAAAGAGTGAGTTTATCGAAAGCTATGGGCCGATGTCTTTTTTTAATATTACTCAGACAGCGTGGTTTATGGGACCCATTGTAGTTTCCGGCGTTATATTAGTGATTTATGTCTTCTTTATTTGGTATCGTGATTGGCTTGGAAAAAACACATTCAGTTATCGTTTGTTCATGTTGCCAACAGCGCGTATTCATATCTATTTAGCAAAAGCGACAACGATTTTACTTTATGTTTTAGGCCTCGTTGCCTTACAACTAGTATTATTGCCAGTTGAAATTCAGGTGTTACAGTGGATGGTTCCAAGTGAGTTTCGTACGGATCTTTCTGTTAGTGAGATTACGAATATCAACAATTTGGATATCTTGTTTCCAAATACTTTTATTGAATTTATTCTTTATTACGGCACTGGTATTGCAGCTGTATGTATTGTGTTTACAGCCATTTTGTTTGAACGTTCTTATCGCCTAAAAGGGATTGTGTATGGTCTTCTGTATTGTGGTGTTTCCCTTTTCGTCTTTTTTGCACCGATACTAGTGAATGAGTTCATGTTAAAAAGTTATTTTTATCCAAAGGAACTGTTTTTCATGGAGTTATCGGCAGGTCTTCTTGTCCTAGCTTGTGCAATTTGGATAGGCCACTTTCTGATGAAGAACAAAGTAAGGGTTTGACGGGAGGTCATACAGATGAAGCGCTATTGGAAAATCATTTCGATTTGTTTGGTTACGCTGCTTGTTATCGGAACTTTTTACACACAATCAAGTTTCGCCGCAAATAAGCGTGTGGAAATTGAATTTGAAAAAGTAAGCGGCAATGAGGATGAAGTGAAGAACGTAATGATAGACGGTGTTTATTGGGATCGCTCGTCCCAGCCCATACAAATTACTAATGAAGAAACCAGAGATCTAAATAATCAATCCTTTCTACAAAAATTGGATAGAATACATGTACCGCCGATGTTTGATGATTTAGTGAAACAGCAAAAGAATTTTATGCGGAGCAAGGATCTGGTGCCTAATTATTTTTTTGAAGATGAAAAATTACTGGCATATGCCAATGTTACAGCGAAAACCTATGTGCATCCTGCAAAGGATTTATCCTTTGATATTGAAGTGCTGAATAAAGAAACAAAAGAAAGTACAGCACTCCGGCTAGATGTCCCAGAAAGAGAGAGTTACGGTTGGATGCAGGTGGAGGCTGTTCAAGTAGTAGATGGTGAATTAAAGGTGATCACCCAGGGGTATCGAAAAGATAGCAAGGGGGAATACCAATTCCATGTCTATACAATTGATGTGGAAGAGGGGAAACTGGTAAGTGATAACATCATTGCTTCTACTCCCACAGTAAAGAATGGATGGTCTGACATGCAAGTAATCAATAATGTTGAACCTTTCCAACGATTTAACTATCTTTTGATTCGAATCGAGGCTTTTGAAGAGGAATTGGTACAAAGCGATGGTCAACCAACTACAGTCGCGTCTGAATACCTGGTGTACAATATAGAAAAGAATCGATCCGAAAAGTTAGTGGGACCTGACGACATACTGGCAACTATAGACGGCGCATCGACAATCATTAACTCTACAATTTATGTTCCGTCACAAGCAGCGAATGGTTTAGAGGTCAACCGGTATGATATCGAAACTGGTAAATGGGACGAAAAGTTGACCTTTGATTTACCAGATAGTACGGGTGAAGAGCAGACATCTTATAGTAAGGTGATGAATGGAAAAATATATATTGTTTATGCTACAAGTAGTGGACAAGCCCTAATTATAAGTGATTTGCCAACAGGGGAGTCATTATATGAAGGAAAATTAAAATTGAAACATCAACAAGAAGACCATCAGGATTTTCAACTTTATATAAATGAAATAGGGTTTACTCAATAAAAAGATAGGATGCTTTTTTCGATTGTCGTCTCGTACAAACCTAAGAATGTTGTTGGCAGAACAGCATCTTTGTAAGATATTAAACCTAATAAAAGAAATGGTACAATAATTATAGTTACCATGAAAGTCGGCAAAAACCATCCTAATTTCAATGTGATTCTATTTTTTTTCATGAAATTCACCTTTCATTTTAAGACCGAATATAATAGGTATTTTTATTCGAATGAATTTGAGCTACTTTGTACCCTCCTTTAAGAGCCCTTATGATTGTACAACATACTATACTGAAATAGTAGCTATATTTAACAATGAAGATATATCGTAAAACTATTGAGGTATAAAGAGTAGATAAGAGAGGAATGAGAGGCAATGGTTTTGAAAGATGCTTCTACCAGTCTTGGTAGCACGTTCTACAAATTTTCAGGCTCCCATAGGCAGCATGGACTTGCACAGTGGATGAAATAAAAGCCAGGCATCTGCCTTTTAAGGATGCCTGGTGTTTTGCAATCGTAAACAACGAATGTTTGCTATAAGGTTAAAGCGGTCAAGACTTTCCGTCTGCCAATGCAAGTTTGATATGGGCTAAGTGATGCTCTTCATGCCATGCTAATTTCGCCAATTTTGTTGCCACGGTAATCTCACCGTTTACTTGATGAATGAATGACCGATTTAGCTGCTCTTCCGTTATATTGCCGAACAGTGCTGCGAGACGTTCATTTATGCCTGCCAACATTTTAATGGAGCTTTCTACGGGAAGCTCGGTATCCGGCTGGACGGCCCACTTGTCCTGATTGAAAGCCGGGACTGTCGGAGTGTCTTCTGTCAAAGCCAGTTTCAGGCGTTGGTACATATTCAGCTGGGAATCCGCTATGTGATGAACAAGCTGACGTACAGTATAGCTGCCTTCGCGGTATGTTTTCTCTAATTCCTCATCGCTTAATGAGCCAACCGTTTGTCTTAGTCGATCCGCGTATGTCTTGATTTCCTTCCACCATTTTTGAATATCGGCTACGCTTACGTTTTCGGGAACTTGCAATGGCCCGATTGGAAACTTTACATCCATTTTGCCATACCTTCTTTCTGTGCTATTTGTTTTGCTTCTCCACTAAATATATCATTAATCTTACAATTGATGAATTATTCCGGAAATTTTAGCCGATTCAAACCAATTGAAACTACCCTGAATGCACAGACACTGGCTGCGTCATTCGGATGATTTTACAAATCCGGTCTTTTGTCGACTGCTAAATTCGCTATAATTCAATTAATACAATGACAAAGGAGAAAGAAGGATGAAAAAGCTTTTATATGGCCTGATTTGTACGCTTATCCTGTTGGCAGGCTGTACGGCTAAAGAAGAAACGCAAGTTCAGGCGGAAAATCAGGCGCAGACAGAGACAAAAACGGCGGCTGAACAAGAATCGAACGAATTTGAACTAGCGAAGCCCGAGTATTACGAGGTTGCTGGCGTTGATCGTGAATTGACGGACGTGGAAAAAAAACTTCTCCGGAAACCGGGTATTTACGGCGGAAATAACTACGATGAAGAAAAAGTCAAGGAAGCGATGGACGAGTGGCCGGATAATCTGACGGAGGAGCAGTATTTGAATGAAATGCTGCATCTTCTTGGAGAAGATTATTATGAGGGGATGAAGACTTTTCTAACATTCGATCCAACGGTGGCGGTAGATTATGAAAGGCCCGATGGACAAGTGAACGAGCCGAAGCTGAAAACGGCACATTACGCCATTTTGATCGATGCGAGCGGAAGCATGAAAGCGATGGCGGACGGCAAATCACGTATGGATTCGGCGAAGGATGCGGTCTTGGATTTCGCCAAACAGATACCGGAGGATGCGACCGTGTCGATGCGGGGGTATGGCCATAAAGGCTCCGGCAACCAATCGGACAAGGAGCTTTCCTGCAGCAGCACGGAAAATTTCTATAATGGGAAGTTTGAAGAGACGGCGTTCCGGGAGGCACTACACAACGTGAAACCCGCAGGCTGGACGCCGATCGGACTTGTCCTGGAAACCGTGAAAGAAGATATTCCGGAAGATACGGATGAAGCGGTTGTCTACGTAGTAAGCGACGGCATCGAAACCTGCGGCGGCGATCCGGTGAAAGCGGCGGGAGAACTCGTTTCGGGCAATATTCAGACGGTCGTCAATATTATCGGCTATGATGTCGATAATGAAGGGCAGACCTTGCTGAAAAAAGTGGCCGATGCAGGGAACGGGGAATTCATCTACGTTAATTCCGAGAAAGAACTGAAAAAATATATGCGGAAGCAATACGAAGTGATTCAGCAGCAATGGTGGGACTGGAAAGAGAAAGGCCAAGACGAAGCATGGGATCAGAAAGTCGTCCTCCAAGATCTTGCCTGGGATACAAAAGTTGAGCTGCAGGAAAAGTCGCTAAGGGAAAAAGAACGGATGCAGGCTGCAGAAGAGTATCTTCGAACGAAGTATGAGGACAGCGGTCATCCCGCCCGCAATCTGTCACGTAATTTGATTGCCGATCAGCATGCAAAATATAATTATGTCACAAAGACGGGCAACGATCTCTACAGTGAAAGTACGAGAAACGGCAATAAACTCTACAATGACATTACCAAAGAGGGAAACCAGAAATATAACGAAACGATTCAAAAGAAAAACGCGGAGTAAGTGAAATTCAGAAAATTACTTTTATATGAAGCGCCTGCTAATCGATAATCGATGGGAGGCGCTTTTTCCTTGTTGTTCTGTAGGGAGGATAGTCTAGCCGACTCTACCTCCCTTCAAAATTTGTCTAATATCACAAGCATATCTCTTGAAAGTCAAACAAGGTCAGGGTAAAATGGTATCAAGGTCAAAGTTAGTCAACATCAATGACCTTTTATTCTAAAATATGCTGTTTGAAATAAAACCCTATATAAACAAAAGGAGGAGCTTATTATGAAATGTCAACATTGCGGCAAAAACGAAGCAACGGTGAACTTTAGACTTCAACTGAACCGGCAGGCGATGCAAATGCACATATGCCAGGCATGCTACCAAGAGATGCAAGGTCAATTTGCGGCAGGACATATGCCTTCCTTCAGCAATGAAATGAATCAATTCTTCCAGGAGAACGGGGGGAAACAAGCCCAGACTCAAGTAAGACAAGCAGAAGGCCGTGCTCCCGGCCTGTTGGACCAGCTTGGCAAAAACTTGTCCGACGAAGCGAGAGAAGGGAGAATTGACCCTGTCATCGGGCGGGATACAGAAATCAAACGTGTCATTGAAACATTGAATAGAAGAAATAAAAACAATCCTGTCTTGATCGGGGAGCCTGGCGTCGGTAAAACAGCGATTGCTGAAGGGCTGGCGGTGAAGATCCAGGAAGGCAATGTGCCAGCGAAGCTGCGGAACAAAGAAGTGTATGTTCTTGACGTAGCGTCACTTGTGGCAAATACGGGCATTCGCGGCCAGTTTGAGGAACGGATGAAACAGCTGATCGAGGAATTGGAATCACGGTCGGAAGTATTGTTGTTCGTAGACGAAATCCACTTGCTGGTAGGAGTGGG
The DNA here is from genome assembly GCF_038003045.1 of Sporosarcina sp. FSL W7-1349. Classification (NCBI taxonomy): domain Bacteria; kingdom Bacillati; phylum Bacillota; class Bacilli; order Caryophanales; family Caryophanaceae; genus Sporosarcina; species Sporosarcina sp. FSL W7-1349. The sequence continues at coordinate 541,409 of NZ_JBBOOK010000002.1, read as the reverse complement.
GACTGCGGAAGGATCCAAAATGGATGCGGGGAATATTTTGAAACCGGCATTGGCGCGTGGTACTTTGCAGCTGATCGGCGCGACCACTTTAAAAGAATACCGTCAAATTGAAAAAGATGCGGCACTTGAACGACGTTTCCAACCGATTATCGTGAAAGAGCCGTCTGCGGAAGATGCCGTCCAGATTTTGAACGGTATTAAAGATCGCTATGAAAGTTACCATGAAGTGCTCTATCCGGATGACGCGGTGCGGGCCTGCGTAACTTTATCGCAGCGTTATATCCAAGATCGATTCCTGCCGGATAAAGCGATTGACTTGATGGATGAAGCAGGGGCCCGTTTGAATTTAGTGCAAGTCGATGAAGATTCCGATTCCATGCGGGCTCGCCTGCAAGACATCATCCAGCGAAAAGAGCAGGCGGCAGAACAGGAGAATTATGAAAAAGCTGCACAATTGCGCGAAGAAGAAATGCAGCTCCGAGAAAAACTGGAAGCTGCCGTGCAAAACGGTGAAATTCAACAAGCTGAAGTGACTGTTGCCCATATCGAACAGATTATAGAAGAGAAGACAGGGATACCTGTAACGAAGCTACAGGCGGCAGAGCAAGTGAAAATGAAAGGACTTGCGGAAAACCTCAGCAAAAAAGTCATCGGACAAGCGGAAGCGGTCGATAAAATCGCGAAAGCAATCCGCCGTAGCCGGGCCGGTCTCAAATCGAAAGACCGTCCGATTGGATCCTTCCTGTTTGTCGGCCCGACCGGTGTCGGGAAAACGGAAATTACGAAAGTGTTGGCGGAAGAGTTATTCGGCTCGCGCGATTCGCTCATCCGTCTTGACATGAGTGAGTATATGGAAAAACACGCGGTGTCGAAAATTATCGGTTCGCCTCCAGGCTATGTCGGCCATGAGGAAGCGGGTCAGTTGACGGAATTGATCCGCCGCAATCCATACTCGATTGTCCTGCTCGATGAAATCGAAAAAGCACATCCTGATGTGCAGAACATGTTCTTGCAAATCATGGAAGACGGGCGGCTGACTGATTCCCACGGCCGGACTGTCAGCTTCAAAGATACCGTCATCATTATGACGAGCAATGCCGGTACAGGCGTGAAGACGTTGAGCGTCGGTTTCAATAAAACCGAACATGAGTCAGTGACGATGCTTGAAACATTGGGTGACTACTTCAAGCCAGAGTTCCTGAACCGCTTCGACGCCATCGTTGCGTTCAATGAATTGACGGAAGAAAATCTTCTGGAAATCGTAGACTTGATGTTGGAAGATGTACAAGAGGCGATTGAAGAGCATCAGATCGACATCACCATCACGCCGGAAGCGAAACAGATGCTGGTCAAGTTGGGCTATGACAAACGGTTCGGCGCCCGTCCGCTCCGCCGAGTCATCCAGGACAAAATCGAAGATCCATTGACAGACCTTCTATTGGAAGGGGATCCTGTTGAAAAGATCCTCGTTGAGGCAGCAGAGGAAGACATCACAGTTCGGAGAGTATAATCAGGCACCAGGCCCCTTAGCATTCAGGGGCCAGGTTTTTAGATTTGAAATGAAAGAGACGAAGCCCCCTTCCCGGTAAGATTAGGGAAAGGGGCTTCGCGTCTGCAGAAAGGACATTCAAAGACTTAGAAGAACGAGCGCCGACATGCCTCCAGCCCGAACAGCAACGTGGTTCTTGTATCGCGCAAGGAGTTAAAGCACTTTCTTCATTAACATAATGGGAAGGGTGACACCGTTTGGTCTCTGTATGCTCTCTTCCTCGCAAATCCGGTACCCGATGGACTTGTATAACTGGATATTCTTCGCCACCGCCATTCTGACTTTGCATAGCATGGCGGGCATGCCTTGTTCCTTTGCACGGTCCTCCAATGTTTTCAGCATCATTTTGGCGATGCCTTTCCCTTGTTTGTCAGGGAGGACGGACAGCCGGAAAAAATACAAACCCTCTTCTGTCAGTTGGAAACGTACCATTCCGACCGGTTCGTTTTCCTCATAGGCAATCAATGCGTTTTCGCCGGTTCTCATGGCGTCTGCAATAGACTGGACAGTTTCCTCCAATGCACTGGATGGCGGGGTTTCATTTTTATACACCATGAACGCTTGGATCATGACATCGTGGATCACTGCTGCATCAGTAGAAATCGCTGAATGTATCCTCATTACTAACCTCTCCTTTTATAATAATTATTCATTATAACTAATTTTTATGCGAAAAGGAAGAGGTGGTGCAGTCGGTGCTCTTTCGGTTGTTACACCGATTTATAGGGATCGGAAAGAAAAGTATGAATGGGTAGTAACGAGTATTCAACGTGGTCACTGCCAAATGGGGCAAATGATAGCCAAAAGCGGTGAGATAAAAGGTAAAAAAAGAAAACGCACAAAATTAATCTGTGCGTTAGTGTGACAAGCTATTTTTTTATTTCACAATCGCTCTTGTTACCAAGGAAACAGTCTGTCTAGCTTAGATTGATAAAAACTCAGGCAGTTGTTGTTCACGCTTATCGAGCACAATTTGTTCCGGCTTGATGCCCTGCTCACGTAGTACTTCAATGTTCTGTACGAGAAACTCGTCGCTACCGACAACATAGAAGAGTCCATCCTTGTCTGCAGCGAGATTTTTCACTTCTTCATAGTAGTCTTTACGGTTATCGACGAACTGTGAGGTGAAATTCTTATCAGGTGCGGACTCAAAGATAGTAGTGAATAAGAAGTCTTTCGATGAATCGATGTTCAAGGAATGAATTTGATTGACGTTGTCAGCACGTTCGAAATAATCAAGTACAAGAGGTCTGAAAGTTGCTAGTCCGACACCAGATGACAGCAGGTAAACATTTTTGCCATCTCTTTTAAGTGGTACATTCGAATGAGTTTTAAATATTGCAACCTCATTGCCGACTTCAAGATTTCTTAAAATCGATTTAAACTCAGAGCACTGCTCTCTGATACGTGTGGTAATACCGATAGAATTTTCGTGCGGTAAAGTGGAGATGGACATATGGCGAATCAGGCTGCGGTTCGGTTTATCTCCGGCATTAAAACCTTCCAATGCGAAGTGGGTGTGGGAACCTTCTTCCCATGTAAATCCTTCCGGACAGTCGAGCAGGTACGTTTTAACCTCGGGCGTTTCTTCAATAATCTTATTTATTTTAGTCCAGTAAATTTGCATTATCTATTCTCCTTACTCAATGATATATCGTTTCTATAACCTAGTATACATTAATTGATAACTATTCTCAATTAAGTGGATTGATTATTCCAGATAATTTATTCAAATTAAACTTAGAAGGGAGTACTGAACCTGAATAATTCGTAGTTCCGAACGACGTGCTAATTACAAAAAGGATGGGGAAAAGGAGGATATTAATACGAATGAAATGAAAGAGGAACATATATATCGAAAAGAACGTTACGTCGGCCATTCCTAGAGCACCGTTCCTAATGAAGGGGTCAAGGCAAGCTATAAAAATGGTATTTTGAAATTAGTCATGCTGAAATTAACAGACAGGCACTAAAAGAAAATTGATATGAAATCCCAATAGACCGGCATATGCCGGCCTATTTGGTCGATAAAAGTATTCTTCACAACAACAACCTCAAATACTTCTCAAAATTCACCCCCGCCACGGCAGGTGTTCCTTCCGCGTCCGTATCCTGAATGGCCGCAGTTAAAAATGTTTCTGCAGTTTGGATTGCTTGCGTCAATTTTTCCCCGCGCATCAGACTGCCCATGATGACGGATGCAAATAAATCCCCCGTACCGGAATAGCTTTTCCCGTTAAACGGCACAGAACTGTAAAAGGATCGTTCACCGTCCACATACATATTGCCGATCAACCGGGAATCCGTCAGGCTGGATGGCGGATCGATCCCGGTAATGATAATCTGGGCGCCGGTTTCCCGCTGCAGCTGCTGGCCTGCTTCTTGAATCGCTTTGAAGAAGTCGTTTTCATTTTTATAGCGGTGCAGTCTACCATACGATAATCCGGTCAGCAGGCAGCATTCCGTTACATTTGGTGTTATGACATCGGCCTGTTTGATGAGTTCCTTCATTTGCGCCAGCAGGTCCTCATCAAAGTTTTGATACGCTTCCCCGATATCTCCCATTACTGGATCCACAAGCAAAAGGGTATCTTCCTTGTAAAACGTATCTAAAAAACGAAGGATATGGGCAATTTGCTCTTTTCCCGTAATGAACCCGGTATGGATGCCGTCAAAATTCGCATTCAGCTTGTCCCATTCTTCTGTGAAAAATGGCATTTTCTCAGTGAGATCCTCGCCGAAATAGCTCGGGTATTCTGTTTGCGCAGAGAAGATGGCGGTTGGTAAAGGGCATGCCTGGACACCCATGACCGAAAGCACGGGAATGGCTGCTGTGAGTGAGCATTTACCAAACGATGATAGATCTTGGATGACCGCGACTTTTTTCATAATTTCCTCCGTAGTTATGTGACTAGTCAATTACCTTCATCATATCAAAAGGGGCGGTGTCTGTGTATGAAACAATTACATCGAGTCCAATTAGGTGCAAAACAAAGTATGAAGTGATTCCAGTAAATCAAATTCGATATTATTCTAGATGAGAAGATTCTTAGCAATGAAATCTCCAGACGAAGCTGCATTGATCCCCTGCCAACAGAACTTCGAATCAATATCCAAAGAATGAGTCAAACTCGGGATTTTCAATCAGGAATGGTAGTTGTTTCGAGGTTATTTCGCAAAAATAATAGGAGGAAAAGGACAAGAGTAACTGTAAGCCACGATTCAGTCTTTACAACTCCATAACAAATCAGTAGTACCATTAGTGTTAAAAGGGGTGGTGAAACTATTGTGGCAGCCATTTTAATAGTGGAAGATGAAATAGCTATCAATGAATTAAAATTTACAGCTGGTGGGGCATCAATGTACTTCTGTCTTTGACGGGGAAGCCGCCGCTTCTACCATACAAAACCAACAATTCGACTTGATTATTTTAGATATCATGCTGCCGGGGCTAGACGGTTATTCCGTATTTGAACAAGTTAAAGATACGCCGACGATCTTCTTGACGGCACGGACTAGCTTGGCTGACCGTGTAAAAGGGTTATCTATGGGAGCGGACGATTATTTGACAAAGCCTTTTGAAATGTTGGAACTGTTGGCACGTGTGGAGGCGGTGTTACGTCGAACTAAAAAAACGAAAAGTTGTTTTGAACTAGGCAGTGTGAGGATAGATTTTGATAGCTATCAGGTGTTTTACAAGGGTCAACTCGTTGCATGCACACCGAAGGAATTTGAGTTATTAGAGGTATTGGTTAATAATCGCAATATTGCACTGTCTCGAGACAGACTTCTTGAGCTTGTGTGGGGGTATGATTTTGAAGGCGATACTCGAACAATTGACGTTCATGTCCAAAAGCTGCGAAAAAAATTAGGATGGGAGAATGTGATTAAAACGGTGTACAAAGTAGGGTACCGCTTAGAGGTCCAGCTATGAAACATCGTACCTTTTTAACAACCTTTTTGCTTTTCCTATTCGCTTTCAATCTAGGCATACTAGTGATCTCTTTTACAATGTTCAAAGATGTGGTTAGACATGCAGAGGAAAGAACTTTGGCAGAACATTACATTATGACATCTGCGATGTTGAAAGATCTCCAGGCTTTGGAAAGCCGTGGGGTTTCTATAGAAGAATCTGTAGACTCTCTGCTCCAACCATATAGTAATTTTTCGGGTGATAAAAAGGGAAGGTTAGCGCTTTATAAGGATGATCAGCTTGTCTATTCCAGTCGACAAGAAATCGTATGGCGGAATGATTTTCTGCACATGCCGAGGGACGGGAGTCGACTCGTGCAGTTTGAGAAGTCGGATGACCGTAACTATGTCATCGTTTCAGGCAAACTTCCCGTACCCTACGATTCGTACGCAATGGTCTATGTGTATGACACGACAGATGCTGTCAAAGCTTGGGGGAAAACGAAGAACCTCTTGTTTCTAGTAGGATTGTTAATTTCCATTTTGCTTGCTGTAGGTCTTCTAGTGTCGCTTAATCGAATATTTAAGCCTTTATCGCAGATTTCCGAGACTTCTCGAAATATTGCGGCTGGTGCATATGAAACAAGATTGCCGGTTTCGGGAAAGGACGAGCTTTCCGAAATGGCGCAAAGCTTCAATTATATGGCGGAGGAAATCCAACGTCAGATGGGAGAACTAATTGCAGCCGCAGAAAAAAAGCAACAGTTTATTGATAATTTTGCCCATGAACTCCGCACACCGTTAACGGCCATTTATGGATATGCCGAGTACATGCAAAAGGCTGCTTTGACCGAGGACGACAGGCTGTCATCCATCAGTTATATTATGTCGGAAAGTCGACGTATGCAAGCATTGGCGAATCAATTGCTCGATCTCGCCAATCTAAGAAATGATCAAATCATCCGGGAAGCCCAGCATGTGACCGACCTTTTTTACACTGTCCAACAGACGTTACATAATAAGATAAGAGAAAAAGAAATCCAAATCGAATTTTATAGTGAATTGGATGTCATTTGGGGCGATGTTCACTTGTTGAAAAGTTTGTTTGTCAACCTAATGGATAATGCCATCAAGGCGTGTGGACCGGGAGGCCATATTATTGTACGTGCTGCTATGGAAGCCGGGAAGCTAACCATTAGTATTCAAGATAACGGGCAGGGGATGCCTCCTGAAATTCTCCCGCATATTACGGAGCCTTTTTATCGTGTAGAAACATCACGAAATCGGAAAGAGGGCGGAACTGGATTAGGACTTTCCATTTGCAAACAGATTGTTTTGCTACACGATGCAGAAATGGAGTTTATCAGTTCCGTTGGTGAAGGGACAACAGTGAAAATTATTTTTACAACTTCATTATAACTCTATGATTATTCTGTAATATGGCCATTTTATACTGCTTATGTGATCACATAATAAAAGGATAAAGGAGTAAATCAAATGGCGAAAAACAGATCAGAACGAAAAGGTGTTACAAAAACGGTTCTTTCGGTCACGACAGTCATTGGAGCAAGCACATTGCTTTCCTTGGGAATCTTGCAAGCAGCAACAGCGGCGGAATTTAAAAAAACAAATACAGTTCCAACGATTTACGCAAATTATATTGGAGATTTGTTACAATCCGAAGAACACAGTTTGCCTGAAGGGTACAAAAAAGCAAATTATACGGTAGAGGCTATTGATCTTGAATACTATCACAACCAAACGCCAACGAGCAAAGATATGAGTAAAGTAGATGCAGCGGAAATTGGTGCACAGGCTCTCTGGAGAGTATTTGACGTGAATTTGGAGGGGCAGGTGGTTGAAATGGGCTACCAACAAGCAACCGACAGTCTTCCTCGCTCGGCTTGGCATGGTGAAGCGATCATTAACGGGGAACTCCTTTATTATTTCACTGTGGACTCAGTGACGGGAGAATTATTTGGGATAGGTCGGGGAGACAGAACACTGGATGGGAATGTTTCAGTAGCCTTTGATGCAGCCCTTGATAAAAATCCACAGGAATTCGTTACATTAGCCAAAGAATTGGCGGAGGAATATAACATTGTTCACGGCGCAGTCGGTTCAGTAGAGTACAATGGCCAAGGTTATTCCAATAATGATCCGACTATTTCTGTTGATGTTACGGGTGAAAATGGTGAGATTGCTTTGATGACTTTTTCTCGATACGATAAGGAACTGCTTGGTATTGGTTATAGTACATCTTATAAACACACCCTGGAGTACTCGGAAAAGATTCAAAAAGAGCTGCAGGAAAAAGTTAAAGAGCTTGAAAAGTCAGTGCCTCCTACCACTGAAAATGAGGCACCTATTTTGAAGAGCATTGAGTTGGAATGAAAAAATAACATTCTGGCATATGCGAATTTCCAGTGAAGGATAGGACAGGACTAGAGTTTAGAAAATTCCGGGAGTGCTATTTTTTAACTCCACTTAACAAAACCCAAGAATGTTGTTTGAACAGCATATTGGGTTTTGTTTTTCTATTGATTAACTATTTACAGATAGAAATTTAGTTGTGTATGTATTGTTTTTTTAGCCTGATCCTGGGGAATCGTATAGCTGACTCCTTTTGCAAGGTTTAGAGATGAACGGCTGTTTTGATAAGTTGTGGTTGATGTTTCATTGACAGGTTTGATCGTTGTCGAAAGCTGTGCTAGTGGATCCCAAATCCAACTTCTTCTCCATCAGAGTAGCGACATTGACAAATCCCAGTTTTCGATAAAGTTCCTGTGCCCGATTTCCCATAAAGACATTCAATTGCACTTTGCTGCAACCGTCCGCTTTCAGTAGTTCAAATGCTTCGTGACAGAGCATTTCCGCAATCCCTCGCCCGCGTTTGTCGGGCAGTACATAAATTTCATAAATGAATCCTGTCATTTCCTCCGAGAATGGATCACTCGTCTGACAAACGCCAATCCAACCCGCCACCGCATTTTGTTCGGCAAATACCAAAAAGTATCCACCATCCGCTAAAAAAGGTGAAAGCATCCCCATCGCGATCTCTTCCGTCGGCTCCAAAAATCCCATTGTCGCTTCTTTCATTACATCCACGGCCTGTTTGATAATGTCCATTGTCTCGATCTCAGTTGCCCTTCTGATTGTCATTCCGACTCTCCGTTCTTTCACTTATTCACTCCTGTACCCGGATGCTGCCGGCATCGCATAGAATACGGCAAAGGAGTGTGAACCCATGGGTGTGGTCAAAACAAACGACTGGCTGAGGGAATCGGACGGAAATCCCATCGGACTTTGCAAGAAACTGTCATCCTTCTTTCCCAACGCTTCTGTTACGGATATTTATTATCATTTATTGGCATACGGTATGTACACCTCGGCGCAAAACGGAAGGGACATGAGGGAAAAGCTCGAGGAAAATAAAGTCTGGACCATCGCCCAACATGAATTCGAGCAGCTGCAACAGCTATGGCAAGGTCCCGACGTACCCATCTTCATTTTCCCGTCGGATTCAGACAATGAACTACTGATGCGCGAGTTCAACGGAAAATCGGGGATCGCTTACCAAGATAAGCTGTTCTTGTTCATAGCCCCTCATAATACGAAATCGGAAATCCAGGCATTATTGACACATGAATACAGTCATGTCTGCCGATTAACAAAATATCCAAAAAGGGAAGAGGAGTATGTGTTACTAGATACGATCATCTTGGAAGGGCTGGCCGAAATGGCTGTCTATGAAAGGCAAGGGGAGGGTGCAAATCCCGCCTGGCTTTCATTGTATGCCGACGAGGTATTGGAGAAGTTGTGGAAAGAGTCAGTGTATCCGGAGAAGGATCAGGCAAAAAGGACAGCGATCCATCAAGAGGTGTTATATGGCTTGGGGTCATATCCTAAAATGACCGGTTATTGTGTGGGTTATTATTTAGTCCGCAATTTTTTGAAAGGCAAGACGTTGCATACTGGTGATCTGTTCACCTATCCATCATCCCGAATAGCGCAACTGCCCACTTAAAAAAGGGAAAAGCGCATAAAACTGCGTGCTTTTCCCTTTGCAAATTCTATTAATAGTATCCTCCACCCCAATATGAGGCACCAACAATGATTAACAGGATGAACAGTACAACGATCAAGGTGAATCCTCCTACGTAGCCTCCGACGGATTCCGACATGCTTCCACACCTCCAAATAACCTGATGCTCATATTCTATGTATAAGAAATGTGCGCGCACTGGACAGTATCCCAATTTCCGTAGCATTTTGAATTTCCACGAAGCTGTGGTGTGTTTGTCCCCTAAGAGGCATCGTTATCCACATATGATGATGTATGTTCAAGTGAAATGAGGTGACAACAAGATGTCAATTCAACATTACCACTCCTTATGCACTCGGCATGTCGGGAGGGCGGTCGTAATCGGAACGCGGGATGGAAAAACCCATAGGGGTATCATTCAAGGTGTCCGGAATAACAGAGTCTATTTGCAACCGATTGGCGGCCGGAACTTGGGTGGGTTTGGATATGGATTCGGTTTTGGTCGCGGCCGTGCCTTCGCTTTCGGTATTGCTCTAGGCGCTATCGCTACCTTCGCCTTACTGCCTTTTTGGTGGTGATTCAATGGAAAAACCGGATGGCAGACAGATCCTACGTCGTCCATCCGGTTTTTGATGTCTGTGCTCTCACGTAATATATATAGAAGGAAGTGGAGAAAGAGGCTGAAGGATCCGATGTGCATGAAATCTCATCTGCACTCCGGCTGCATGGAGAGGATATGGATCCCCACAAATCTCCTTTTTATTTCCCCGCTGAATTTTACTTCTTTACATACCTGACGGGGGTAGGGTAATATGAAAACAGAACAGAAGGATAAGCTGTTGGAAAACTTAATAGAGACTTACCATATAGATTTCAAGGCTGTTTGAAAAAGTGGAATAGAATCAGGAGTAGGACGCTGAAAATAGATTAGAAAGGTGTGAGAAGTGGAATGAATCAAATAGAGAGAAAGGTGAAACTGGCTGTAAATGGGGGTATTTCATTTGGTGCTAAATTAAATGCGAAACAACTGGCTGTCATTGTGGAATATATGGGTGATCACGATGAACTGGAGTTGACCACTTTTCAACAACTATACATCGAGGTATCTGAACAAAAGGTGGAATACGTCAAGGAAAAATTTAAGGAGGTGGGATTGTCCTGTTATCCGGTTGGGAATTTTGTCAAAAGTCTTCGAACCTGTAATTTTTGTAAAGGGGAAGAACAAGAAGGAATGCCAGTAGCCATTGAACTAAATGAGCGAATAGCAGGAAAACCAGTCCCCTTTACACTACGGCCTGCCTACACGGGTTGTCCAGTTGGCTGTGGCGAACCTTTAGTAAATGATATCGGCGTCATGAAAGTAAAAGATGGGTATAATTTACATATTGGCGGAAAAGCCAAGGGAAAGGATGCTCAAATTGGCACGTTATTGCTGGAGCAACTAACACCTGAACGGCTTTATGAGGTTGTCGAAAAAATTATTCATCTCTATGCTGAACAGGGCAAAAAGAGGGAGTCATTTGTAAAGTTTATTAATCGTTTTGGTTTTGAAAATTTGAAAGATGAAGTAGCTGGATAAAGAGAAGGATTCAGTTGAGAAGTAAAAAATAGGAGGTACAATATGTCTTCACTGACAGATATATTAGAATTCAACAGCCGATTCGTCGAAGAAAAAGAATATGAGCCCTACATTACAACAAAATATCCAAATAAAAAGCTAGTTGTATTATCTTGCATGGATTCGCGACTCGTCGAACTTTTACCAAAGTCGATGAATCTACGGAATGGTGACGTAAAGATTGTGAAAAGTGCAGGGGCAGTCGTCAACCATCCATTTGGCAGTATTATGCGTAGTATTCTCGTCGCGCTTTACGAACTAAATGCGGAGGAAGTGTTCATAGTTGGTCATTATGATTGTGGGATGAGTGCAGTGGATCCTGATATCATGATTGAGCATATGAAAGAACGTGGTATCCCGGACAAAACATTTGATACATTAAAATATTCGTCGCATGATATTAAAGGTTGGCTTCGAGGCTTTGGCGATGTAAAAACAAGTGTGTTAAAAAGTTGTGAAGTTGTCCGGAATCACCCATTACTAGCAAAAACTATTCCGGTACATGGACTTGTCATGGATCCAAAAACAGGACTTCTCGATCTGTTATCAGATGGCAATGCTTATATCGAACAGTCGAATAAAGCATGATGAAGAAAGGCTGTTCAGAAGAAATAATCTGGACAGCCTTTCGCATGTAATGGTTCTTTATAATTTGCTAGCTTCTAGTTGTAGGAAGTCTTCAGTCGATTTTACCTCGCAATACATGCCATTAAGTGCACCGACAAACGCATAATGGACTTGTTCGGCCGGAACAACCTTATCTTGATAGGATAAAGTTCTTGTAGCACAAGCATCTTCAATAAGTGTCGTCTCAAAGCCTAGGTCAACAGAAGCTCTGACTGTTGCATCAATGCACATATGAGTCATCATGCCGACAACAACTACTTTGGTTACGCCGTTTTCTCTTAATTTGCTTTCCAAATCAGTCTGTAGATAGCTGTTCGGGAAGTTTTTCACGATGATGTTTTCATCTTCCAAAGGTTGAACAGTTTCATGGATTTCAGCGCCCTCTGTATCCGGGAGGAAGAATCCTAATGACGGATCGGCTGCAATATGCTGAACGTGGAAAATGTTTTCCTTGTTGCTTTTTCTAAAATGTTCAAGCACTTTAGCAGCATTCGCAGCCGCTTTATCTGGGTTCACTAACTCCATTCTTCCGTTTTGGAAATAGTCATTTTGAATATCTACAATGATTAGAGCTGTACTCATAATTCTCCACCTCATTTAGCGTATTTTGTTACATCCCAATCATATACCGTGTGCGGTATTTTATCGATAGGTTGACGAAACGCTTTTGAACAAAACAATTTCATGGTGAAAGGAATTTATTATGGAACTCGATAACATTGATTTTCAGATCCTTCGGTTATTATCCGAAAACTCACGTATCCAATGGAAAGACTTAGGGGAACAAATTCATATGACGGGGAAAACAAAAAGGTATAATTCCTCGCGTTGGGGAATTATGAATATATCATTGATTTTGAGAAGAAGAAAAAATCATACCGGCTCCTGAGTATAGTCCATCTAATCTTTTTACTTGAAATAAAAAAAATTTCCCGATATGGTTAGCCTACTAACTAATCATGGAAGAAGGTGAACTTTTGATTGAGGATGAAATTCGGGAACTTCTCGATGACATATCCGCCAAAAAGCGAAGAAGTTATTCGGAAATGTTGCGTCAATTGGATCTTCATATCGGCCAAGATCAGCTATTATGCCGGTTATGGAACGAAGACAGTATTACACAGAGCCAGTTGAGTGAACGGTTGAATTGTGAACCGCCCACTGTTGCGAATACGGTCAAGGCATTAGAAAGTTACGGTTTGATTTATCGGCAGCGTGATCCATCCGATGGCAGGATTAACAGAGTGTACTTGTCACCGAAGGGTCAAAATATGAAAGAGCCCATTGAAGCTGTTTGGAGAAAGCAGCAGGATAAGTTATTGGAAGGCATGTCTTCCGAGGAACTTGCAACATTGAAAAAACTTTTGAAAAAAATGGCTGAGAATTTATCGTAGGCTCATTTTTTTATTGGAACCATTAGCATACTAATGAATAGTGGAGGCATGATCATTCATGAAAGTTTTTGTAGTTGGCGCAAACGGACAGATTGGTCAACATCTTGTCCAGTTACTTAAAGCTAGTACGGAACATACGGTAAGAGCGATGGTTAGAAAACAAGAACAAGCGGAAGCGTTTGAAAAGGCAGGCGTCGAAGCAAGATTAGCCGATTTGGAAGGCAGTGTAGATGAAATAGCGAAAGCGGCCAAAGGTTGTGACGCCATCGTCTTCACGGCGGGATCCGGCGGACATACGGGCGCCGACAAAACATTGTTAATCGATTTGGATGGGGCGGCGAAAACGATAGAAGCTGCGCAGAAAATCGGCATCCATCGTTTTATCATGGTCAGTGCGATCCATGCTCATAGGAGAGAAAAATGGAACAGCATTAAACATTATATGGTTGCCAAACATCACGCAGACAAAATCCTTGAGCAAAGCGGCTTAACGTATACAATTATCCGCCCGGGTGGATTGTTGAATGAACCAGGCACCGGAAAGGTTTCCATTGCGGAAGACTTAGAAACCGCTTCGATTCCGCGGGAAGATGTAGCGCAAACCATCCTTGCTGCTTTGCCGATGGAAAATACGTTTAACCGTTCATTTGACCTTGTGTCGGGAGAAGATGCAATTTCAGATGCGCTGGATCAGTTATGAAGCGCTTTTTGAGGATTAAATTAATTGGAAGGATACTGAAAATATGAGATTAAGTATATTGGACCAAGCCCCGGTTACAACCGGGAATAAGGCGGCGGATGCTTTACTCAAAGCGGAAGAATTGGCTGTTTTAGGCGATCGGTTAGGCTACCATCGGATGTGGATGGCGGAACATCATGCGACTAGGGATTTTGCAAGTTCCGCTCCAGAAGTGATAGCCGCCCATTTAGCTGCGAAAACGAAAAATATACGGATCGGCACGGGTAGCGTAATGATGATGCATTACTCCCCACTCAAATTGGCCGAGGTGTTTAAAACGTTAAGCGCCTTTTCACCGGGCCGCATAGATTTTGGCGTGGGCCGTGCTCCGGGTGGGGACCAGCTCTCCATCTATGCGCTATCTGAAGGACGTCAGCCGATGGTACACAATATGTATGAAAAATTTGATACGGCTTTGCAGTTGATCAACGATGAAATTCCCGCAGATAACTTGTATCAGAAAACAATTGCGACCCCGTCCGAAGTCGTTTTGCCCGAAGCTTGGCTGTTGGGCTCGACGGGCAATAGCGCTGTGCAAGCGGGGGTGAGGGGTGTCGGCTATTCATTTGCCCAGTTTTTCAATGGCGAAATGTCCAAGCCTATTTTAGATGCCTATAAAAAGAACTTTAAACCTTCCGCCTTCATGGAGAAACCACAAATCAATGTTTCCTATATGGTGACGACCGCGGAGACTAAAGAAGAAGCGGAGTTCGAAGCGAAGCCCCAAGACATTTGGCGTCTACTGTTCATGAGAGGCAAGCTCGCCCCAGTGTTGACACCTGAAGAAGCCCGGGATTATCCGCTGACGGAAATGGACCGCATGATCATCCAAGATAACCGTAAAATCCATTTAGTAGGAGATGCAAAAGAAATCGCGACGGTGCTGCAAGCCGAACAGGAGCAATATGGATTTGATGAAGCGATGATTGTCAGCATCCCCCATTCACAAGAAAAGCGTTTGGATGTGTATCGTTTATTGGCGCGGGAATTGTTCGTATGAACTTCATCATCCAAGAAAAACGTCAACCAAATTGAAATTCAATTGCAGGTTTTGTATAGTAGGGGCGAGAGTAGGATTGGAGTGAATGACTTGATCCCAAATTCCGAATTACAAGACTTGGATTTGATTGATTTATTGAGTGAGCGTCACAGTTTACTCCGTAGAATAACGGAAAAAGCTTGGAATGATCAAAGTGAGATTTATATTTCCAATTCTGAGTGGTATATCATGGCCCGGATTTATAAAAAGCGGCCCACCATTTCATATGTGACCAAAAATGTGGAAATCTCACGCCAAGCCATCCATAAGTTCATCAAAAACCTTTCCGCAAAAGGTTTAGTCGAAATCCATGATGTTGAAAACAATAAGAAAGAAAAATGTGTCCAGTTAACCGCTTTAGGTGAAGAATGCTATGAAAAGAACATCAACTTGAAAGCCGAGCTTGAACATAAAATTGCAGAAAAAATAGGCAGTGAACGAGTCGCTCTCCTTCATGATTTACTAAAATTAGACTGGGGAATAGAAGAATAACGAAAGCCCTTCTTTGTCAAATGGACTTGACGAAGAGGGGCTTTTTGCTATTGCGGTTTCAATCTTTATTTTACTGTCTCCTATGTTAACTAATTTTATAATATCGAAATAAAAAATATTGTCAACAAGGTTGACGATGTGGATTTTTATTTGATATAGTAACTAAGCTAGTGTGTGGGGGTGTACTACGGAATGGATACAAAATCGCTGAAAAAGAACATCGCGACTAAGAGGAGATTTTTATGGGTACACAGATTCAAGTGAAAAATCCAAAGACCATGACCTTTATTCTCATGTTAGGTGCCTTTATCGGGTTGTTTGGTGAAACAGCATTAAATATGGCATTAACAGATATTATGGATCAATATTCGATCAAACCCGGCACAGCGCAGTGGCTCACTACGGGATATTTATTAGTGTTAGCGATCTTAGTACCAATCACGGCATTGTTGATGAAATGGTATAGTACAAGACAATTAGTGATCTGCGGATTGGTGATTTCGCTGGCAGGGGCGATTTTAGCCGCATTGTCTCCCAGCTTTATTGTGTTACTGCTTGGCCGTCTCGTACAAGCAGTTGGAACAGGCCTGATCCTACCTGTTATGACAACTGTTCTTTTGATTATCTTCCCGGTTCATCGACGTGGGGCGGTCATGGGGATCATGGGTCTTGTTATCACGCTAGCTCCCGCTTTGGGGCCGACGCTTTCAGGGGTTATCATCAGTACATTGGATTGGCCGTATATCTTTTGGTTCAGCTC
This sequence comes from Sporosarcina sp. FSL W7-1349, assembly GCF_038003045.1. NCBI lineage: Bacteria > Bacillati > Bacillota > Bacilli > Caryophanales > Caryophanaceae > Sporosarcina > Sporosarcina sp. FSL W7-1349. The sequence continues at coordinate 525,234 of NZ_JBBOOK010000002.1, read as the reverse complement.
GGTTTTCTACGTGCTCTTGACGATATATGCTATCGCTAAAATCGAGGATGTCTCTGAAATCACGAAGCCGAAGATCGATTTTCTGTCGATTCTATTATCGACGATCGGTTTTGGTGGATTAATATTTGCCTTGAGTACGATGGCTGAAAAGCCCATCTCGGCACCTATCGTATGGGCGCCTTTACTTGCAGGAATCATCGCGCTTGTTTTATTTGGCGTTCGTCAAATGACAATGGAACAGCCGATGGTGAATTTACGCGTCTTTAAGTACCCGATGTTTACACTAGGAACTCTTATGATGTTCCTTGGAATTTTGATCATTTTATCAACGGCTATTTTATTGCCGATTTATTTAAAGAGCGCCTTACTGTTCAGTGCGGTAGTGGCCGGATTAATATTGCTTCCCGGGAATGCAGTCAACTTTATCATGTCACCGATTGTCGGTGCATTATTTGATAAATGGGGGCCACGCGTTTTCATAAGGACTGGGTCTATTATTGTATTGATTGGGAATATCATTTTTATGTCCGTCATTTCAGCAACGACTCCAACTTGGCAAGTCATCGCAGCGTTCATGGTGCTATTCTTTGGGCTGACGATGGTCATGATGCCTTCACAAACAAATGCCCTCAATCAGTTGCCGCGCCAATTGTATGCAGATGGCTCGGCGGCGATGAACACATTGAATCAGGTAGCTGGAGCTGCCGGTACGGCCATTGCGATAACAGTGTTTACAGCTGGACAAAGCGGACATATCGCAGCCTTTCCGGATTCCTCCGAACCGATGATTGTAGCGGCTGGAGTAAAATATGCCTTCCACTTCATCACGGCAATTTCAGCTGTTGGGTTCCTAGGCTCGTTCTTTGTCAAGAAAGCAAGGTGACAGTCACCCATACAATTCGGACACTATTCCGATTAGTGTCCAAATTGTAAAGGGGACTGTCACCTTTTTCAGCCTTTTTTTCTGTTTTATTATATTTTTTTCAGAAATTGAGTTACGATGGTGTATAGGAGAAAAACTTAATAGGGAGAAAGGAGCTCATCATGGCTGAATTAGCATTTCCGAAAGATGCGATGCGTGTACTTAAAGAGACGAGCCGTACCTTTTATATTCCGATTACCTTTTTAAAAAGGGAGTTAAAACATTCGGTTGCATCCGCTTACTTGATATTCCGTGCAATAGATGAAATTGAAGATCATGCAGACTTGGACAATGATGCCAAATATACAATGTTGATGAAAGTCAGCGAATTATTCGAACAACCATTTAATAATGAAGAATATTTCCGGATTCTAGGATCGGAAAAAGCGAACCTGCCCGACGTTACCGTTCGTTTGGAAGAATGGGTACAAGCTTGCCCGAAGGACGCGCAGCCGATTGTCATGGATGCTGCTCGGGAAATGGCATGGGGTATGGCGAAATGGGCAAAAGAAAACTGGAATATCCAGACACGTGAAGATTTGGATGACTATACATATTACGTGGCTGGACTCGTTGGCGTCATGCTTTCCGATCTCTGGGCGCTTTACGCAGATGAACAAACAGACCGTGAACTGGCGATTGGCTATGGACGCGGGCTTCAGGCTGTAAATATTTTGCGGAATGAAGAGGAAGATTTGGACGAACGGGGTGTCAATTTCGTGCCCGAAGGTTGGACCCGTGCGGAGCTGTTCAAATATGCAGAAGAGAACTTGGCGAAAGCGGATGAGTACATGAAGTCTCTCCATAAGAGAAGCATTGTGTTATTCTGCCGTCTGCCCCTTGCCTTGGCCCACAAAACATTGAAGGCCATGAAAGAAGGACGGGAGAAAATGACACGCGCCGAAGTGGAACAAACGGTTGAGGAAGTAAAAAGCGAGTAACGGATATGAAAAAGATTTCCCGGTATGAACCGAAGCACCTTGCGCACAGGTTCATTCCACAAAAGATAAGGCAGGTGTCAGATGGTGACTGATTCGATCCAACAGCGAAAATCCGAGCACATCACGATTTCATTGAATGAAAAAGTGACGGGAGAGTCCATCTCCACAGGATTTGACTCGCTCTCTTTTATTCACAATGCGCTTCCGGAAATCGATTTTGATGAAATTTCCATTGAAACCGAATTTCTGGGCCATCGATGCAGAACCCCGTTCCTCATCAGTTCCATGACCGGGGGAACGGCATTCGCGGAGACGATCAATCGGAATCTGGCGGAAGCTGCCGAGGAGCGGGGCTGGGTGATGGCACTCGGATCGACGAGGGCACTCCTCGACAAAGACGCACATCATGCCTCGTTTGAAGTGAGGAAATACGCCCCGAATGTTCCGATCATCACGAACTTGGGCGCAGTTCAGCTGAATTATGAGTTCGGCATCGAGGAATGCCGGAAAATTATCGAGATGACGGACGCGAATCTGCTTGTTCTTCATTTGAACAGTATCCAAGAAGTCATCCAGCCAAACGGAAACACGAATTTTGCCGGCCTGCTGGGGAAAATTGAGCAACTGTGCGGCGCGTTGGATGTTCCGGTTGGCATCAAAGAAGTCGGATGGGGAATTGACGGGAAGACGGCGAGGAAGCTATGTGATGCAGGAATCTCCTTCATTGACGTGGCGGGGGCCGGCGGAACGTCCTGGAGCCAGGTGGAGAAATTCCGCTCCGGTGATCCGGTCAAGAAGGAGGCGGCTGAAGCGTTTAGCGAATGGGGCATCCCGACGGTCGAAAGCATCCGGTCGGTCCGCGCATCGATAGACGAGCAGCCGATCATTGCGAGCGGCGGATTACGGACGGGCCTCGATGCTGCCAAAGCGATTGCGCTTGGCGCCGACATGGCAGGATTCGGACGGTCCCTTTTAAAAGAAGCGACCGAAAGTACGGAAGACGTTCTCCGAGTTCTTGAAACGCGCGAATTGGAACTCAAGATGGCGATGTTCGGCATCGGCGTGTCGTCGATAGAAGCATTAAAAGGAACTCCGCGTCTCATAGAACGGAATTGAAAACAGCCCTTCCCTAGGATTTGAACTGAGCCCCATATAATGGACAGTTTAAAAAAACGACGTTTTAATCTAGGCAGCTAAGAGATGACTTCGGTATTGTTCCGGAGTCATCTTTTTTAAATCCCATTGTTTGCGTGTGCAGTTGTAGTGACCCATATATTCATCTATCATTATTTTCAGCTCTAACAGACTGGATGCTTCCTTGTAGTCTACATCGTCCTTAAAATGACCAAAAAATGATTCGATAGGTGCGTTGTCCAAACAATTCCCCCTTCGGGACATGGACTGTGTGAGTTGCATTGCTTTCACACGTGCTTGGTATTCTGGGTGTGTATAGTGAAAACCTTGATCAGAATGAATCATTGCTTCTGGATGGACATTTCCGTCTAATGCTTCCTTAAGCTTACGTAAGGTTCGATATACAATACCCATACTTAAGCTTACTGAAAGTTCATAAGCGATTATTTCACGGCTAGCTATATCCTTTACACAGGAAAGATAAGCAGTTTGTCCAGTTTTCATTTGGAGATAAGTAATGTCTGTGACGAAGATTTTGCCTGGTTCATCTTGAGTGAATTGTCGATTCAAGTGGTTTGGCACCGTACGGTGTTCTTGAGTAGCCTGAGCTATATTTCTATAAGGATTTTTTCTTCGTATTTTGGTAAAGAGATTAAACTTACGCATTAAACGAAGGATCTTCTTATGATTCATAGGGGTCTCCAGTAATCCCTCTAGCGTCATATAGAGGCCTCGATAGCCGATTTTCCCTTTGAATGCATCATAAACACATTTAAGTAACAGGTAATCTTGATAGTCGTTTTCCTCGCGGACGGCATGACTCTCCGATTTTTCTAGCCATGCATAGTAACCACTTCGATGTACTTTTGCCACTCTGCACAGGTGCGCTGTGAATCCCTTTAATTGAAACTTGCGAATCACTTCATTAATAACCTGATATTTCTCAGCTGATGTCAGTATTACTTCTTCGCCTGCCTTTCTAGTTCTTCTAGCTTTTTTAACAACTCGACCTCAGCTTCAAGATATTTAATTCGTGCTTCAGCTTTTTCAAGTTTTTTCTCAGGAGATAATCCTTTAGTTGATGGACGTCCAGTACTTCCTTTTCCACGGCGTTCCTCAAAAAATCCCTCTTCACCGTGAAGCTTATAGGTTCTTCTCCAACGACTAAGAGATTCTTTAGCTTTCTTCGTACCAATCATTTCTAAGTCAAATCCATTTTCAATAAAAATTTGAGAAGGACCTTTACCGCCCTGATTCTCTTTGACAGCTAACAATTTGAATTCGGGATTGTATTGGATCGAACGATCAGAAACTGATTTCACATTAGGATTAGCTTCTAATATTCTACGTTGGTGTTCATTGAAGATTATTTTACTCATTGAAAACACTCCTGTCAGGATAGTCATTTTAGTATACTTAGGCTTTTAGACAGAAAAAACCCCAAATGGGGTCACTTTTTTAAAAGTGTCTACCATTTGGGGTTCAGTTCAATTAATGGGGAAGGGCTGTTTCTGTATGTCTCGTTATTTGTTCTTCCTTTTCTTCCGCTTCCACAATAAATAAGGAAGCACGCTCAGGAGGATTGTTAAGATCAGGGAAACGACCATGATCGTGACGGTATCGGTCAGTGATATATAGAAGATATCCATGAAATCCATTTCCTGCGCGAATACCTGATACGGATTTTGGGTGTTGTAAACGATTGGCATTTCGTCTTGGTATTTATTATACGTATGCCAGGTGACCCCTTTGGCGACAAAGAGGTTCTCCTGGCTGTTCGGCTTGTACATGAGTGTCAGGTAATATTCATGGTCTCCATACAAGGACGGGTTATGATCGATTCCCCGATCGATGACGAGCGCGGTCGTCTTTGTGTGGGATTCCCCGAAAAACTTTTCATAGCCATTGGCTAAGGCGTCTTTCCATTCGATTCCCCCAAATAGAAGGAGGACGGCGAGGACTCCGTAGAAAAGAAAAGTCAGGGAGACATTTCCGATTGCATTGACAAACTTTCGGATGGCGGGCCGTTCGAACAGTTGCCGGAAAGGTTTGATTTTCAGGAGGACATACAGGATGTAGCCGATTGGATAGAGGCTGAATAGGGCCAGCAACAGGTAGAACCACATCTCTTCTTCCTGCAGCAGTGTATCCGTATAGAATTTTCCCTCTACCGCATACCCCGTAATTGTATCTCCGACTTCCACCTGCTCATATTGCTCCCGATCGACGCCGATCAGAGAAGAGTTGGCTGGTTTCGGCACCCTGCTTTTCGGGATGGCGTCCAATTGGAAAGAGTACCGGGGACCTTCCAACAGATCAAGGACGACATATTTTTGGACGACCCGCTTTTCCATCGGATGCTGTTCTGCTTCATCCATGAATGCCCGGTGCTCCTGCCAGTTTCCATAATTTATATAAATTAAAAACAGGAACACAGCAAAGGCGATTAACTTCGGTCCCGTCAGTGTCCACTTCTGCTTCATGCGGATGTCTCCTTCTATCCGTGCGCTCAAGTTACTAGTTTCAAGAGAAAGCGTTGAGCTTAGTGTACCATGGTAGACCGCGCTGGTGGGAGAGAGGGTGAGAGAAAGTGCCTGGTACCGATTTTGAGATGCCAAGCATCTAAGAGAGTGCTTCCACGATGCCGATGAATATTAACAGAATTCCGCCGATGCGTTCCGCGCGCTTGCCGAACCACGTGTGGCCAATTGTTTTTCCAAGGCTGACGCCGATTGAAATAGAAATAAAAGAGAAGAGGCCGATCACAAATGACGTGACGAAGGGCGGCATGCCGGTAACCCCTGCCCCGAACCCGATGGAGAGGCAATTGAGGGAAAGAATGAATCCTAGAACAATCGATTCTTTCCATTGAATCGTTCCCAATCCCTCTCCCTTCGGAGAAAAGGGCGCAATCGATTTCTTGAGAAGGATCCAGGCACCCAGGCCAATCAGCAAAATGCCACCGAGCACATTTGCAAGGAAGGCGGAAAAGTATTCCGCAAGCCAACTGCCCGCCGTCATGGAAAGGTAAGCACACCCCATGGATATTAACGAAATGACAAGATTATATAGGAACGGAATCCGGTTGGAGCGCAACCCGTACGCCACACTGATCCCCAAATTATCAAGATTCGCAGCTACGCCGATGATCAAGACCGTCAGCATTGTATCGCCCCCTCAGCACGAATTCCTATTCTACAAGTATATGAGGGAGATGAAGAGGGGGTGAATTCTGGTGAATCTAATGCGGTTCTTTAGGCTATTATATAAAAATAATTTTAATATTGTTGCCATGCCTTTCGATCTGTTATTTGGTGAAAATTGTATTTCTAATCTATCTTACATTTGATATAATCAAACCAAAATTACAGAAATCATCAGAGGATGGTATGAATATGAAAGAACCGATCGAGCAAATAGGGACGGATGAAGACAGATATCGCATGTTGGTGGAACATGTCAGCGACTGGATCTGGGAAGTGGATGGAAATGGCATTTATACGTACGCAAGTCCCCGTATCCAAGACATATTGGGATATACACCGGCCGAGGTCATCGGGAAAACTCCTTTCTATCTGATGGAGGAGTCGGAAGGGAAGCGGATCGCCCCGATATTTGAATATCATGTCGCAAACCGATTGCCGATCAAAAGCCTCGAAAACATCAATCTTCACCGGGCTGGCCATGAAGTAATATTAGAAACGAGCGGTTCTCCGATCTTGGATGAAGAAGGAAATTGCGTCGGTTACCGGGGGATCGATCGGGATATTACGTTACGAAAACAGTATGAACGCAGACAGCAGCAACTGTTAGATATAATGGAAGCTTCTCCCGACTTTATTGCCACGTTGGACATTTCGGGGAATGGCTTGTATTATAACCCGGCCGCCCGTAAAATCATGGGGATTCATGAGGAGGACGCCATCAGGGGCAAATCAAACCTCGTGTGGGAGACAGGTATTATAAAAAGCAAGGGAATTCCAACTGCAATTGAAAAAGGATTTTGGAAAGGGGAATCCGTGATCCTCGATAAGGATGAAAACGAAATCCCTGTATCCCAAATCATTGTGGCCCATAAATCTCAAGAGGGCGTTGTCGAGTTCTTATCGACAATTGCGCATGATATTTCGGAAAGAAAAGAACTTGAAAAAGTCGTTCATTATCAAGCGAACTATGATTTGCTCACGGACTTGCCGAACCGAAGATCGCTTCATCATAAGTTAGCGCAGATGGAAAATCTGGCCGGGGACCGGAAAGTCGCCGTGCTGTTTATCGATCTGGATAATTTTAAGGAGATCAATGATCGCCTAGGTCATGAAGTCGGGGACCGGATACTCCAAAAGACGGCTTCTCTTTTGCGGAGTTGTGCCGGTGTAGGGGATTTCATCTACCGCTATGGAGGCGATGAATTTCTTTTGATTACTGAAAATATCGACAACTATAATGACGTAGAAGAAAAGATGAACCGGATTATGAAGGCCTTCCAGGAACCGTTCCAGTTGAAAGGGCAGTCGTTCCAAGTGAAAAGCAGCATCGGAATCAGTGTGTATCCCGATGATGGAAAAGACATGGCATCGCTCATCCAAAATGCCGATCATGCGATGTATCGAGTAAAACGGGAAAGAAAAAACCACTTTACAAGGTGACCGTCCTCATACAATCCGGCAAACTGTGGTCATTACGCCACCTTCGGCATATGCTAATACGATCAACTTTGAAAGGATTGGGGTCTATCTATTTCGTTCCGTATTGGTGTCCACACCATTATCACCGGTGTGTCATCCCGCATTTTCCGGTCGGGCAGCAGCCGGTTGCCGGGCATGGAATTATGTTACAGGACCGTGGAAAGCAGCCGTTCGTCATCAATATCAATGAGGCGGCAAGGGTGAATGATACATTCCGCACGGCGATCTGGACAGGAGATCATCTGCAAGTGACCGTAATGAGCATCGGAGTCGGGGAAGACATTGGTCTGGAAGTTCATCCTACGGTGGATCAATTTTTGCGGGTGGAAGAGGGGCAAGGCCTTGTGCAAATGGGAGATGCGAAAGATCGATTGAATTTTGAGGTGCCTGTACGCGATGACGATGCCATCATGGTACCAGCGGGCACATGGCATAATTTGATCAATACGGGTCATACTCCGTTGAAACTCTACACTATCTATGCCCCGCCTGAGCACCCGTATGGCACAGTCCATCGGACGAAAGCGGACGCCATGGAGGATGAATGAGGGTCAGCAGATTCAAAAACAGAACGTCCACGGAAAGCGTTGCGCATCGTGGACGTTCTGTAAGCTATACGGAGCTGGGTATGGGACAGTGCCGAATTCCTGAATAAACGCCGGAAAACCAAAACTCCCAACTTCGGTTTGGAAGAGTAGACGAAACCCGATTGGCTCGCTATGATAGGTCTATGACCGAATGTAGGGAGGCTTTTTGGAATGAAGGAAATTACAGCTGCAGAAGTGCAAGAACGTTTGGAAAACGGTGAACAGCTTCATTTGATCGACGTACGGGAAGCTGATGAAGTCGCTGCGGGGAAAATCCCGGGAGCGGTGCATATCCCGTTAGGTGACATTCCGCTGAAAATGCGGGAATTGGAAGAGTCTACGCCGTATATCCTCGTTTGCCGTTCGGGCGGTCGTAGCGGTCGCGCACAAGAAATTATGGCCGATGAAGGCTACGACGTGACGAATATGGTGGGCGGCATGCTTGATTGGAAGGGCACAACAGAATAATAAATTAGATGATGGGACCTTTGCGGAGGTCCTTTTTTGCTTGTTTTTTACGCATTAATCGCGAGAAATACCTTTCAAAGCCATAAGGCTAAGGTGTAGGTGCAAAGGATCGGAGGCAGTCAACCGTTGCCAAATAATATTTTGAACCCGGGCTGAACTTCTTTAATAGGTAAGCGCTTTGAGCCTACTATTATCAACTTTCATCTACGCTCCCTGTTTTCTAAGGTGTTTTGGTTGAAAAGAGTAGTTGACTATAAAACTTCTAGTAGCTATAATATTAAAAATACTTATAATACCGATAAGACAAGTATACATTATAAGTTTTATAAGTTTGATAGGGGTGGAGTGAATGGAATATCGAAGGCTGGGTAGAACTGGAGTGCAGATTTCGAAAGTTAGCCTAGGTACCATGGCGTTCGGACGCTGGATTGACGAAAAGGCATCAGCAGATATTTTATATAAGGCGCTTGATTTAGGAATTAACGTCGTTGATACAGCTGATATTTATGGAAGAGGGATGGATAACGGCAATTTCGATCAATTGGGTGAGTCTGAAACCATTCTAGGCAATATTCTCAAACAGAAACGGAAAGATGTTCTCATTTCCACAAAGTTGAATAATCGGATGGGACCGTTCATTAATGATCGTGGTCAGAGTAGACATCATATTTTTCGTGCGGTTGAAGCGAGTCTACAACGATTACAAACAGATACTATTGATATCCTCCACGTTCACCGATTTGACCCTAACAGTACATTCGAAGAATCGTTACGGGCTCTGGATGATTTAATTTCACAAGGTAAGATCCGTTATATTGCTTGTTCAAACTTTGCTGCGTGGCAGGTAGCGAAAGCTCATGGCGTTAGCGCCTTGCATCATTTTGCCCGTTACGAAAGCATTCAAGCGGAGTATAGTTTAATCTCGCGTCAAATCGAGCAGGAAATATTGCCGTTTGCAAAATCGGAGCAGGTCGGCATCCTTGCCTACAGTCCTCTAGGTCGTGGTATTTTAGCGGGCAAGTATTCGTCGGCGAACCCACCACCTAAAGATTCGCGATTAGCGGCTGGAGAAGTAAAGTTAAAAGAATTGATTGCCCAAAAGCATATTTTTGAATACGTAGACGCGCTTGATGACATTGCCAAACAGATAGGGTGGAGCTTGCCGCAACTTGCGTTTAACTGGGTAGCCAATCATCCAGATGTCACATCTGCGATTCTTGGCGCAAGTAAATTATCACATTTGGAAGAAGCATTGAAATATGTGGATCATCGATTAACCAATGATGAACTTGAACTCATTAATAATGCTTATCAAATCTAAAAAAATCATGAAGCGAGGCATAGTGATAATGAATAGACAATTACATTTAGGATATTTTTTATTTGGTACAGGTTATCACCCCGCTGGCTGGCGACTACCTGAAGGGAAAGCGGATGGTTCATATGATATTGATTTTATTGTGGAAACGGCTCAAAAGTTGGAAAAAGCAAAGTTTGACTTTTTCTTTTTAGGAGATCGATTAGCGACCACACCATCGATGCAGCATATCTTCCCTTCCCAGATGACGCGTTTAGAGCCGTTTACGCTTATCTCCTATATAGCGGCGGTCACGAAGCAGATCGGTTTAATAGCGACAGTCAACACGACATATTCGGAACCTTATAATGTGGCTCGTTACACGACATCGCTTGACCATTTAAGCAAAGGCCGTGCCTCATGGAACGTGGTGACGGGTTCGGATCCCAATGCAGCTTTGAACTTTAGCCGGGATAAGCATTGGGATAATGAAAAACGTTATGATTATGCGGAAGAATTTATTGAAATTGTAAGAGGCCTGGCGGATACATGGGAGGATGATTCACTTCCCAAAAACAAGAAAACAGGTCAATTTGCGGACCCGGCAAAGGTTCATGAGTTAAATCATGTCGGTGAAAATTTTTCTGTCCGTGGTCCATTGAATGTGCATCGTCCCATCCAAGGCCAAGTTCCTCTTATCACGGCGGGGTATTCGCCTCGCAGTCAGCAATTGGCTGCCAAGTATGCGGATATGGTATTTACAGGTGGGAATGATCTCGAAGAAGCGAAACGATTCTATCGAGAAGTGAAAGCGAAGTTGGCGACGTATGGCCGCGAGGAACAGGATTTAAAGGTTTTGCCTGGACTCGTGCCGATTGTTGAAGAAACCGATGAGGCTGCCATTCAGAAATATAACCAATTAAATGAATTACTCGTCACAGATTTCGATTTGACAGCACTCTCTGAAAGGATTGGTTATGATTTTAGCCAACATGACATTCTAGATGCTGTACCGAATTTAGTCGGCACAAAGCAAGGCGAGAAGTGGCTCAAATTAACAAGTGCAGCTATTGGAACAGAGGACATCACCATTAAGGACTTATTCTACTTCTTCACTTCTGCTGTCCGTGGCCATTTGTTCGTCGTGGGCGGAGCGGATAAAGTTGCCGATTTGATTGAAATGTGGTTTGTAGAGGAAGCGGCGGATGGATTTAATCTATGCCCGCCATACTTGCCGGGCGGACTTGATAAATTTATCGATTTGGTGATTCCGCGTTTACAACAGAAAGGGATTTTCCGAACGGACTATAGCGGAAATACATTCCGGGATCATCTAGGTTTGGAGCGGCCGGAAAATCGATTTAATCGTGTAAAGGTGTGAAGTGATCGTGGCGAAATCAAAAAACAAAAAGCAGGCCTTGCTTCTCGCTTTCCAGCTCTTGTTCTTGGTTATCATTCTTGGAGCTGTTGAAATGCTTGTGCGTAAAGGCATGATCAACAGCCTCTATATACCGGCGCCTACCAGTATTATTCAAGATCTATTGAAACTATTCGAGGGTGGGTTTATCTGGCCGCATTTCTATGCGACCTTATCAGAGTTTGTCGTCGGTTATAGTATTGCGGCGGTGTTAGGGATCGGGTTCGGTATGTTTTTACTGTTAGTTCCGTGGGCAGAGCAATTTTTTCAGCCTTTCATCTCGGCATTGATGGCCATTCCTAAAGTCACGATTGTACCTTTATTAGCCCTTTGGCTTGGAATCGGTTTGACTCATAAAATTACGATCGTCTTTCTTTTTTGCTTCTTTACTATTCTGGTGAATACAATGACAGGCATTAAACAAACAGAAGAACGGCATTTGAAAGTGGCTAAAGTATATGAAGCAACAGTATGGCAAACAATTTGGAAAGTAACTCTTCCTTCTGCAGCGCCAACCATTCTAGCGGGATTGAAAATCTCTGCCGCCGCAGGGCTGGTCGGAGCCTTATTTGCAGAAATGCTTGCCTCCAAAGCAGGCTTGGGAAATGTATTAGTGAAGGCGACCACTCTATTTGATACATCACAAGCCTTTGCGATTGTCGTCCTCGTCACAATCATGTCCGTCTTAATCATTTCAGTGATTGATGTATTGGAAAAAAATATATTTTTAAGATGGAAAAACAAAATCTGATTTGGAGGAGACCTGACATGGGAAAGAAATTTCTTATCACTGCGCTTTTAATCCTGACTGTTCTTATTGGTGCTTGTGGGAATAAAGGGAAGCAGGCGTCGACCAATCCCAATAGTAGTCCGGAACAGAGCGGTGGAACTGGGGAAACTGAACGCATTACTATTAAATATGCTCCTCTAAGTGGTGTTAGCGGTATTGCGGTGCAGTTCGGCGCTGCTAAAGGTTTTTTTGAAGAGGAAGGCTTGGATGTTGAATTTATTAGTGTTCAAGATCCTATCACGGGTTTGTTGAGCGGGGATATCGATATAGCGGATGCACCTACTACGAATGCCATTCTATCAGCTGGTAAAGGGGCGCCAATTAAAATGGTTTCCTCTCTGTTCCGTTCTAAAGGGGCATTTTACTTAATTGGCCAGGGAGATATTGAATCCATTGAAGAGTTGAAAGGGAAAACAATTGGGGCCGCGAAGTTTGGCAGCGGTCTTGACGTCTATACACGGACGATTCTTCAAGAGCATGGACTCGATCCGGATAAGGATGTCACACTTGTGGCGAACGGAACTCATCAAGAAGCTTATGCTTCCTTCACAAATGGTCAAGTGGATGCCACTATCATTCATGAACCGTGGGTGTCGTATGCGGAAAGTGAGAAAACCGGTAAATTGTTAGCGCGTGGTTGGGATTACTTACCTACGTTCCACACAGGTGTGTTAGTAGCGAGTGACGATGCAATTGCAGAAAAACCAGAAGCCATTAAACGTCTGTTAAGAGCTTACTTTACCTCCCAGAAATATGCCAAAGAAAATACGGAAGAATTTAAAGAGTTTTATTTAGCGAATAGTAAAGTGGATGCCGGGGTATTGAGCCTCGCATTGGAACGGGAATTGGAAATTTGGGAAAATGATCCGAATGTCTCGATTGATTCATTGAATGACACGCAAAAAATTCAACAAGATTTGGGATTTCAGGATGAACTATACGACGTCGAAAAGTTTGTAGATTTACGATTCATTCCAGAAAACTAGGAGGGGTTGCATGGCCCAGTTTAAAGTTCAGGGGGTATCGAAAGTATACGAAGGATCAGTACCCACGGTCACACTTCAGGATATTGATCTTCAATTTGAAGATGGTGAATTTATATGCATTCTTGGTCCGAGCGGTTGTGGGAAAAGTACGCTTCTGGAATTATTGGCAGGCCTTCAAAAAACGTCGCGAGGTCATATTTATATCGACGACGAAGAAGTGACAGGTCCCAATAAGAAATTGGGTGTCGTATTTCAAGATCCTTCCCTATACCCTTGGCGGACCATCTCGAAAAATGTAGGGCTCGGCCTTGAATTCGCTCGGCATCACAAAAAAGAAATTCCGAAGCTTGTCGAGGAGTATCTGAAATTGGTGGGGCTTGAGCAGTTTGGTTCCAAGTATCCGCATCAATTATCAGGTGGAATGCGGCAACGTGCAGGAATTGCCCGCGCGTTGGTTGGTTCTCCTGAAGTCCTTTTAATGGATGAACCATTCGGTGCGGTCGATCACTTAACACGATTAGGTCTGCAAGATGACTTATTAAAGATTTGGGAGACTGAAAAGAAGACGATCATTTTTGTAACACATGATGTAAGCGAGGCTGTCTATTTGGCAGATCGAGTTGTCCTCTTATCGCCGCGTCCCGGGAAAGTGCAAGAAATATTCCAAATTCAAGCACCGCGCCCCCGCAAACGTGATGATATTGTCTTATCGGATATTCAAAACAAGATCTATCAATCCATTAACCATGTGAAAACAAATGAGGATCTTGAATATATGATTTAGAGGTGGAGCGAATGTCGAATTTCGTGGATACGGCTTGGTTGAAAGACTCTTTGGAAAATGAGGATGTCATTATTTTAGATGCACGTTATTCGCCGACTGACGCGGATTATGGGTTTTCTCACTATATAAAAGGACATATTCCGAATGCTCGCCATGTAGACATTTCGGCCATTACAGACGAGCAATCCGATTATGGCGGGGCAAAGCCGCTGCCGTATCCGGATCAGCTGGCGGGGATATTTGGTTCTCTAGGTATTCATGAACAGTCCACCGTAGTGATATACGACGATTATATTAAACCGGAATCCGCAAGAATTTGGTGGTTGCTGAAATTCATTGGCCATGAAAAAGTATTTGTATTGAATGGTGGATTTGCCCAATGGAAGGCGGATGGCTATCCGATAGTGCAAGAAGAGACTATCGTTCAGGCGAAGGAATACATACCATCGCCTCGCTGGGAAATTGCATTAAAAAAAGACGATATAGCGGGGGTTATTGAGCAGCAATCAGCTCACTTAATCGATGCACGAAACGAAAAGGTGTATGCCGGTACCCTAGGGAAGTCTGGCCATATCCCGACAGCTGGCAATTACTTTTGGCGACGCCATTTGAACGGCAACCAATTGAAACTAAAAGACGATATACAAGTGGGTATTCAGCATTATAAAATTTCGGATTCAATCGTACATTACTGCGGGTCCGGTATTTCAGCATGCTTCAACTATTTGTTGTTTGATGAAATTGGGTATCAAAATATTAAACTTTATCCGGGTAGTTTTACTGATTGGTCTGCTTCCTCAGACTAATTCTATCTTTCTACCTCACCATACCTTCCTTGTGAAAGGTAAGGGCATATCCCACTCTCTTCCCGCGTATAGTGATGGAAAAAGGGCGGTGTCGAGAATGAAGCGATGGGTTATCATTTGTATACTTTTCGGTTTCTCTTTAGGGATTGTGCTATACGGTGCGAACGCCTCGGATCGGGGCTTTTTCATGCCGGCTGAGCTGGGCGGGGTCAAAATCGTCATCGATCCGGGACATGGAGGGCTAGATGGCGGGGCCTCATCGGGAGATGTGGTGGAACGAGACATCACCCTGAAAATCTCGCATGAACTGAAAAAACAATTGGAGAAAAAGGGATCTACCGTTGTCATGACCCGGTTGAAGGAAGGGGATGCCTTGGCGGAGCATGCGCCGGGTGAGGAATTCGGGACGACGCGGGAACGGAAGTTGGCGGACTTGAAATTGCGTGAACAGATTGCGCTGGACGAAGATCCGGATATGTTCATCAGTGTCCATGTCAATGCGATTCCGGATTCGAAGTGGCGGGGTTCGCAAGTGTTTTATCATCCCGAGGGCCATCCGCATGGAGAACAGCTGGCTAAATCCATCCAATCGTCCTTTCAGGAGAATTTGAAAAATACAAACCGGGAAGCCTTGGCGATCAAGGGTGTTTATTTATTGAAGAAAGTTCCGACGCCGGCTGTGCTGGTGGAGACGGGGTTCATTTCAAACGATGAGGAACGCACGCTTCTCACCGATACGGCCTATCAGAAAAAGGTCGCCGAAGCGATCCTAGACGGAATTATTCAATTCCACCAATCGGATGAAAAATAAAGCCTTCTAATCGTGACACTTCGTGGGCTATGGTATACTTGGGAGGTGAATAATTAAACCTCCAAGGGGTGTCTGAATTGATCAATGAACAACAAGTTCGGGAATTGCTAGGTCCTCTAATGGATCCGTTTTTACATAAAACGCTTGCGGAGACCAATGGGATCGCAGAAGTTACAATTAAAGAAGAAAAGCAGCATGTCAGCGTCAAGCTGGCTATTGCAAAAATCAATACAGCTGAACAAATGGCACTTCAGATGAAAGTCGTGGAAACGTTGAAAGAGGCAGGCGCTGAATCTGTCGGCATCCGTTTTGAAGAGTTGTCTAAAGAAGTGCTTGAACAATTTCGAGGCACGGCTACTGCTGCGGAAGCGCAAGATATTCTGTCCCCGCTCAGCAACGTGGAGTTCATCTCGATTGCATCCGGTAAGGGGGGCGTCGGGAAGTCGACGGTTTCCGTCAACCTCGCCGTCTCTTTGGCGCGTCTTGGGAAGAAAGTCGGCTTGATCGATGCGGATATTTACGGATTCAGTGTGCCGGACATGATGGGCGTCACGGAACTGCCGGTTGTCCAAGGAGATCGGATTATTCCGGTAGAGCGTCTTGGTGTGAAAGTGATTTCCATGGGATTCTTCGTAGAAGACAATGCACCGGTCGTCTGGCGCGGCCCGATGCTTGGTAAAGCATTGGACCAATTTTTCCGTGACGTGGAATGGGGCTCGCTCGACTATCTCATCCTAGATTTACCGCCGGGTACAGGGGACGTAGCCTTGGATATCCACCAAATGATCCCGATGTCTAAAGAGATTGTCGTGACGACTCCACATCCAACGGCCGCTTTTGTCGCAGCGCGTGCGGGGGCAATGGCGCTTCAGACCGATCATGGATTGCTCGGAGTTATCGAAAACATGGCCTGGTTCGAATCTAAAACGACTGGAGAAAAGGAATATGTCTTTGGTCAAGGGGGCGGCGTGCGCCTTGCCGAGGAATTGCGCACGGAACTGCTCGGCCAGATTCCACTTGGACAGCCGGATTGGAACGAAGAGGATTTCGCTCCATCGGTGTATGCAGAAGATCATCCAATCGGTCAGATTTATATGGACATTGCTAAAAAAGTGGTTGCCAATACAGGTAAATGAAAAAAGATGGAGGGGGTCATTGACCGCCTCCACCTCCACTTCCTCCAGACTCCTCTTCTTGGCCACCTCCACTTTCGCCACCACCTCCGCCGCTTTGCCCGCCTTTTGTCTCGCCAGCTTTCATAATAAGCTCCTGCCATTTGGTTTGCAGTAGCGGGCTGCTAATCGTTTCTTGAACGACTTTTTCCAGATGCTTTTTCATATTTGCGGACTGCATTACGGTTTCCAGTTGCTTCTGCATATCGGGTTGTCCAAAAAACTCCTCCATTTCTTTCTGGAAGGAGGAATCATTCATGAGTGCTTTCATCACATCTTGTTGCTGTTCTTTCATGCTTTTGGCAATTGTTTCCGTAAACTTCGGATCTTCAAACTTTTTCTTCCAAAACTCATCGCCCTTTTTGGAGAGCAGCGTATCTTCAATGGATTTCTTCACTTCGGCCTGCTCCAAAATGAGCAATTCCCGGAATTCCGGGTCGGCCAGCATTTGCCGGATTGCCTTTTTCCCATCTTCCGTTTGGAGTGCATCCGTCGTCATCTTTTTCAGCTCATCGTATGTCGGTCCGGATTGCTGCATACTGCATCCAGTCAAGAGAATCGCCGCTAATAGAAAATGAAAGCCCTTGTTTTTCATGGAATTGAACTTCCCTTCCATCACCATTTTCATTTATTGTTCACAAAATGGCGCAGAATATGCATCGTTTGTGTAATGAAATAGATTTTTGAAGAAAACGTTGTTACACTAAAGACAGTATGTACAAACGGAGGAACCAGGTCGTGACAATACGAAATTGGATAAAATTCTTTTTTAACGCCTTATTCATAGGGGGAGCCATCACAGCGATCGTTGGTTTGATCGTGCGTTGGGAGTTCTTTTCTACATATTTAGCAAACGGTGAGATTTGGCAATTTATCGGTGCGTTTCTCTGGATGATCTTCCTTGGATTTACGATGAGTGTGGTAGCGCAGATGGGCTTTTTCGCCTATTTGACCGTCCACCAATTCGGAGTCAATATTTTCAAATCATTGACGTTATGGAATTGGGTCCAGTTGTTAATCATCACGGTCGTGTTATTCGACCTTGTCTTTTTTAGATTCCAGCTAACTTCCGGTGAGCCAGGACGTACGTTGCTGTATATCGGTTTGCTCGTCTCCCTGATCGGAGTAGCGGCCGTCACAGCGTATTTCAAAGCGAAATGGACGAAAAAGCATACGCTTATTTCAGCGCTATTTTTCATGATTGTTATCACGACGTTGGAGTGGCTGCCGGCTTTGATGGTGCGTTCGGGCAATATCGACACATGGGTGACAATCTTATTGTTCCCGCTTCTTGCGGTCAATTCTTATCAAATTCTTGCACTGCCGAAATACAATCGACAATCGGATGAAGATAAACAGCGGTTGGATGAACGGAAACGGCTGCGCAAAGCGGCGAAAGCAAAAACGGCCAAAGCGAAATAAGAAAACAGCACAGGACTGCTCCTGTGCTGTTTTCTATATTAAGAGGAAAGTTCCCGTTCGCAAGAAAAGCGGCATGGAATGCAAGCAACGGTACAGTAGTGCAATGAATCCCTGATTGAGTGCAAGCAATTCGCTTTCACTCTGGGATTTTCTTCGTTTTCACCGTCGTGCCGAAGAGGACATCTTCCATAGGAAGGAAGGTTCGCCCTTTATACAATGGATCGAGGGTGTCTAACTTCACCCGTTCGTGGCGATGGTGAGGAACGGATATAATCTCTCCCTCTTTCGGGGGCGGCACTGCTCCGCCTGTCCAAATGAAAGAGGATCCGAGCGCATTCACTTCCGCTTCCCATAATTGTTTTTGCAAGGATTGAGGGAAGCGCTCATCGATTGTTCGGAACCAGAGGGGCTTCACTCCAAATGTCTTTTCAAACCGTTTTAGTTGAGAGGCAAGCAGTTCAGGACTCTCTTCGTAGGCTGTGCCACTGTCGCCAAGCAATCCCACCGGAATATTTTTTTCATTGATTTGCCTAACGGTTTCTGGGAAGCGGTCTGTCCAATCCATATCAACCATCAGTAGTGGATAGGGTGCTTGCAATTCTTTGATCCAGTTTTCCACTTCAACATCCCCAAACGATATATTGACGGTCAGGGCCGAGCCGCTTGTTCCGCGCACAATGGCAGCCGGTTGATCCGTGACCCGGAAGACCGAGGTAAGCGTTCCCGACTCGAGGGATGGGGGGAGGAAAAGAAAAAGTGTGCAGAACACCATGCCGAAAAAAGCGATTTTATAGCGCATCCGAAACCCCCTGTTTGCAAAGTTACTCCATCTTATGAAAAAGGTTTGACGGATATGCCGAGCGCATGGTAGACTAAAAAAGTCGTCAGGAACAGGATGATCCATTTCCGGTAAAATGATGTTGAAAAAGTAAAATTAACTGGTATAATGGAGTTTGTCGTTAAATGAATACATATTACGATTCCGCAGTAGCTCAGTGGTAGAGCAATCGGCTGTTAACCGATCGGTCGTAGGTTCGAATCCTACCTGCGGAGCCATTTACATGCTTCCATAGCTCAGCAGGTAGAGTGCTTCCATGGTAAGGAAGAGGTCGCCGGTTCGAGCCCGGCTGGAAGCTTATTTTAATTCATGATAAGTTGCGATTTCCGGTAGAGGAAATCGCTTTTTTTGTCCAAATTGGATAGGAAGTATGGGGGATAATATCCATGAAGGGGAAGATAACGAGGGAGAAAATATTCCGAATAATGGGATTATAAAAACTTGCGGAAAGCGCTTGCGCATTTCTGGCGAATTTGCTAATATAACACTTGTGCCGTTCAGCTTGATAGTCCGACAAGAAAACAATGATTGTCGAATTGAAGAGGAATGGATCCATCATATTGAAAATGGCCCCTTGGTCAAGCGGTTAAGACACCGCCCTTTCACGGCGGTAACACGGGTTCGAATCCCGTAGGGGTCACCATTTTTTTTGGATTGTAACACATAGTTTCCGGAAAATGATTCATATTACTGGTGGGGTAGCGAAGTGGCTAAACGCGGCGGACTGTAAATCCGCTCCCTCCGGGTTCGGCGGTTCGAATCCGTCCCCCACCACCATTTATTTTCAAAAGAGATGCGCAGCTTATCGCCTCGTTAAAATGGGGAGAAGCAAGCAGGTCGCGGAAGCGATTGAGAGAAGGAAGGAGCGTACTCAGGTACGTGACTGACTGAGCGAAGGAAGCTGACAAAGAGATGCGCAGCTTATCGCCATTTTAACCATTGGGGTATAGCCAAGCGGTAAGGCAACGGACTTTGACTCCGTCATTCGTTGGTTCGAATCCAGCTACCCCAGCCATTTTCTGTATCATTTTACCAAACCATGTTTATGTATATTTCGACGAAATCCTTAATTTTAAATTAAGGATTTTTTTCTATTTATTTAAGAGTGAATTAGGAGAAGTTTAATAGATTTTACGGTACAATAGAAGAAATCCATGATACGAAAGTAATAAATGTGGGAATATTCGTTATGATGAGGCGATACCATGCAGGAAAAAACTAACAAAAGTATACAAGATGTGATACGTTTCGACGGCACACTAAGCGACCAAAAGATATTTGAAGACATCGCCTACGCACTTGACCAGTCTGCCATCGTCGCGATTACGGACAGGACCGGTAAAATTTTGTACGTGAATGAGTTATTTACCAAGATATCCCAATACAAGGCAGAGGAGCTCATCGGTTCGACCCACAGCATTGTCAATTCCGGCTATCATTCGGCACGGTTCTTCAAAGAGATGTGGGCTACGATCGGGAAAGGGAAGACGTGGCGGGGGGAAATACGGAACAAACGGAAAGATGGGACATTTTATTGGGTGGATACGACGATTGTTCCTTTTCTGAATAAAAAAGGAAAGCCGTATCAATATATTTCAATTCGGAATGATATCACCCAGCGTATCGAATCAGAAGTGATGGTCCGGAACTTGGCATACAATGATCAATTGACGGATCTGCCCAACCGGATCTCCTTTCGCAAGCAAGTCCATCATGCGGTGGATAAGGCCGAAAAGAAGAGGGAGAAATTGGCTTACGTCCGGGTCAACATCGATCGTCTTCGATATATTAACGATTCCCTTGGCTTCGAGGCAGGGGATTATGTCCTTTCCGTCATCGGCAGAAGACTGCGGGCGTTCTATCCAGCTAAACAGATTATCGGCAGACTGTCGGGCGATGAGTTTGCCCTTTTATTACATGGATGTAGAAACCATGAGGATGTCGGACAGCAGATGCAAGAAGTTCTTGCCTATTTGGAGGAACCGATTGAAGTGATGGGCCAATCGTATGTGCCTTCCTTCAGCATTGGCATCGCCCTATATCCGGAGCATGCGACGAAGGCTTCGGAACTGGCGATGAAGGCGGAAAAGGCGATGTCGATCAAAAAAGAACATGGAGGGGGCGGCTACGAGCTTTATCAGCAAGGAACCGCTACGAAATCCTTGGAACGTATTTTGTTGGAAAATGAACTGAGGAAAAGTGTGAAATTGGGACAGTTCCATATCGATTACCAGCCGAAGATCAATCTGCGCACAAATGAACTGGCTGGAGTGGAAGCACTCGTTCGTTGGAATCATCCAGATCTTGGGCGCATTCCTCCTGATAAATTCATCCCAGTGGCGGAAGAGACGAAGATCATCGTCCCGTTGGGGGAATGGATTTTGCGGGAAGGATGCAGACAGGTGAATGATTGGATACAGAAAGGATTCGCGCCATTCCGGGTGGCCATCAATATGTCTCCCGTGCAAGTGGAAGATCCGGGTACTGTGTCAATGGTTCAAAAAATTCTCGACGAGACCGGTACGCCTGCGGAATTAATTGAGATTGAAGTGACGGAAACCACATTTGCAGATCGGGAAGGACTGCGGGAAAAGATGCAGACCCTCCGTGATATGGGCATCACCGTGGCAATCGATGACTTTGGAACCGGATATAGCACGTTCAGTTATATCAAGGATTTGCCGGCGGATACTTTGAAGATCGATATGTCCTTCATCCGGGATATCCATGAGAATGAGGAGAGCCGTGCCATCGTCAAAGCGATCATCGCCTTGGCGGATACGGTCGGCTTGCGGGTCGTGGCGGAAGGGGTCGAGTACGAGGAGCAGGCCGAGATTTTACGATCCTTCGGTTGCACGGAAGCCCAAGGGTATTTATTCAGCAGGCCCATTCCTCCGGAAGTCTGTGAGCAGTTCATGAAACGGGCGGAAGATGTATAAATATCCGGGAACCTGTTGAGTTGAGCCAACCTTACCGAAAGCCTTAAAATAGGTTCAACTAAAGGGGAGGTATGGGGAATGGACAAATTACACATTTCATTGATCGGGGTTCCTCTCGATTATGGACAGAGCCGCCGCGGCGTGGATATGGGGCCGAGCGCCATGCGGTACGCAGGAGCGGTGGCCCGATTGGAAGCAATCGGACATGAAGTGAAGGATGAAGGGAATATATATGTAGGTGCAGCAGCCAGCGAGAAACCGAGCCATTCGAACTTGAAGAATTTAGAAGAAGTAGTTCAAGCAACCACCGCTCTGGCTAAAAAAGTGGAAAAAGTTTTGGAAGCGGATCGGTTCCCGCTTGTCTTGGGAGGCGATCATAGCATCGCAATCGGGACGCTTGCAGGGCTTGCGACGAAATATGAAAACTTAGGCGTCATCTGGTATGATGCGCATGCAGATATGAATACGGAAGAGACGTCCCCATCCGGTAACATTCACGGAATGCCCCTTGCCGTTAGCATGGGCCTCGGGCATGAGAAGCTTGTCGCCATCGGGCCGGCAGGGCCAAAAGTGAAGCCGGAGAATATTGTCATCATCGGAGCCCGCTCAGTCGATCCGGGTGAACGGGAATTGATCAAGGAAAAAGGGATTAAAGTGTATACGATGCACGAAATCGACCGGGATGGGATGACGGCAGTCATGAAGGATGCTATTGCTTACTTGCAGTCACGCCATTTGGATGGTGTCCATCTGTCGTTGGATCTGGACGGGCTGGATCCTCTCTACACGCCAGGGGTCGGCACGCCGGTGCCCGGGGGCATTAGTTATCGGGAAAGTCATCTCGCCATGGAAATGCTGGAGGACGCGCGAATGATCACATCGGCTGAATTCGTCGAGGTCAACCCGATTTTGGATGACAAGAATAAGACGGCAGATGTGGCAGTCGGCCTGATGGGTTCCTTGTTCGGGGAGAAGTTATTATAAACGCGATCGGATTGTACACGAACCCGGAATCCGCGGGGCGTGGCAATCCTTTTTAAGTTCCTTGAAATGGGAGGTATTTTACAAAACTTTAGGAGAAAAACATCGCCATCTTTGATAAAATAAAAAATAGTGATAAAAAATGAAACCTGTCGATACCTTCGGCCGTATATGAAGGGACAGCCGCACCGGGGGATGAAATAACAATGGATGACCTGGTCAATAAAAGGATTAATGAAGTTTTAAAAGGCAACCAGGATGCCTTTGAGGAAATTGTAACCTTATTCCAGCATCGGCTGTATCAGGTGTGCTATCGGATGCTGGGGAATGCGCAGGAAGCGGAAGACATTGCGCAAGAAGCGTTTGTGCGTGCTTATATCAATATCCATACATTTGATCAAAAACGGAAATTTTCTACGTGGCTCTTTCGAATTGCGACCAATTTGTGCATCGACCGGATTCGGAAGAAGAAGCCGGATTATTACCTGGACGCCGAAGTGCCGGGGACCGAGGGCTTGAATCTGTACTCGCAAGTGGCGGCAACCGATGAATTACCGGAGGACCAAGTGGAAAAGATGGAGTTGCAGGAACGCATCCACTATGAAATCGGCAGACTTCCGGACAAATACCGATCTGTGATTACGCTTCGTTACATCGAGGAATTGCCGTTGCAGGAAATTGGAGATATTTTAGAATTGCCGCTTGGGACCGTAAAGACCCGGGTCCATCGCGGGCGGGAAGCACTTCGAAAACAGTTGGGTACTATGTAGGAGGGAATTGGTATGAATACGTGTCCTGAATATGTTGTCGAATATATGCACGCGTATTTAGACGGAGATATCAGCCGGGAAGAAGAGCGGCTGCTACGAGAGCATTTGGATACTTGTCCCGAATGCAAAGAAATTATGAATGGATTAAGCGAATCCATCGCCTTTCTAGGGAGTGCTACCCAAATACAAGCTCCGGAAGGATTTGTGGAAGGGGTCATGGCAAGGCTCCCGAAAGAGAAATCCCAAGCCGGTTTTAACCGTTGGCTACGCAGACATCCGCTATTCGCAGCGGCTGCGTTGTTTTTTATCTTGATGAGCGCTACGTTATTCTCGAGCTATGGCAATGACCAACAATTCTCCGTGACGAAGCAACCGAATCTGATTGTGGAAGGGGAGACAGTGATTGTGCCAGAAGGGCAAGTCATCGAGGGCGACCTAGTCGTGAAAAATGGTAATCTTCGCATCGAGGGACAAGTCGAAGGCAACGTCACTGTTATCCGCGGTACGAAATATATGGCTTCCACGGCGGTGGTCACCGGCAATAGCGAAGAAATCGATGAAGTCTTCGATTGGCTTTGGTATAAAATCAAGAAAACGGTGAATGATGTCATCCCTTCCTCGGGTGGGGATCGTTCGACCGATGAGTGATAAACGAAAGGGAATGACCGGATCGCCGTGGCGTCCGGTTTTTTGGATGGTGGAATTATTAGGATCCTCATGAAAATCGCTTATCGGGGCCGAGCAGGCGCCCCGTGCTTTTGGCATTACATGAGGCGCTTTTATGCTATACTGTACGCATAGGAAATTGTGTAAGGAAAGTAGGCGAAGCACATGCCCAAATGGCAAGATTTTATTGATTTAAGTCCGGTCGCACCACTTATCACTATTGTGGATGTGCTTCTTGTCTGGTATGTTTTTTATAAACTGATAACGATCATCCGAGGGACAAAGGCAGTCCAACTGTTAAAGGGAATTATCGTTCTGATTATCGCCCGGCTGCTGACGGATGTGTTCGGACTCGATACATTGCGTTGGATGATGGACCAAGTGCTGCCGTACGGGTTCTTGGCGATTATCATCATTTTCCAGCCGGAGCTGAGACGGGCGCTTGAGCAGCTCGGGCGAGGCCGGCTGTTTGCGCGAACGATGACGCAGGAACTGGAAGAGCGAGATCGGCTGATTGAGGCATTTGTGAAATCGGTCAGCTATATGGCCAAACGTCGCATCGGAGCCCTAATTTCCGTTGAAAAGGAAACGGGCTTGAGCGAATATATTGAAACCGGGATTCCGATGAATTCCGATATTACGTCCGAATTGCTCATCAATATTTTCATCCCGAATACTCCCCTTCATGATGGAGCCGTTATCGTTACAAAAAATCGGATTGCGGCAGCCGGCTGTTATCTTCCGCTTTCCGAGAGTCCCTTCATCTCAAAAGAATTGGGGACGCGGCACCGGGCGGCCCTGGGCATCAGTGAAGTGACGGATGCTGTGACGATCATCGTTTCGGAAGAGACCGGAGCTGTCAGCATAACGGCGGATGGGGATATCAACCGGAATCTGGATATGGAGGAATTTGAAGTTCAATTGCGTCGACTCTGGTTTGGTCCGGAATCCAAGCAAGCGGAAACGCCTATCTGGAAATGGAGGAAGAAAAACAATGGATAAACTTATGGATAGCCCTTGGTTTCTCCGTTTCACGGCATTGTTCCTTGCCATTGTGCTGTTTTTCTTTGTCAAAGCAGGGGAAGAGAAGACGGCAGGAAAATCGATCGGCGACACGATGGAGGACATCCGCGATGTCCCGGTCGAAGTGTTTTATGATACAGAGAATTTAGTAGTGACCGGGGTGCCGGAAACGGTAAATATGAGCATTGACGGTCCCGCCAACCTGGTTCAATCAACGAAACTCCGAAAGGACTTCACGCTGCGGCTGGATTTGAGCAACTTGCCGATTGGCCGGCATTCGGTGGAGATCAAGACGGAAAATATCTCGGATAAGTTGCTAGTCCAGCTGGATCCTGCGACAGTTACGGTCGATATCGAAGAGAAAATTACAGAAAGCTTCCGCGTCGATCCCGAACTGAATGATCGGTTGCTGGCGGAAGATTATTATATTGTAGATATGAAAGCCGATCCTTCGGTCATAGAAGTGACGGGTGCGAAAAGTGTCATCGAATCGATTAGTTTTGTGAAAGCGACTGCCACCGCGGATCAGGGCATTTCCAAATCATTCGAACAACAAGCCCGTGTCCGCGTTTTAGATAAAGATTTGAATAAGTTGAATGTCACCATTGTTCCAGAACAAGTGACTGTCAAGGTCGAGGTGGCTCAGTACCAGAAAGAAGTACCGATTGTCCTCCGTACCGCCGGAACGCCACGGGAAGACGTCCAAATCCGTGGACTCTCGACAAATGCGAAAACCATCACATTGACTGGCTCGCGGAAAGCATTGGATCAAATCGATGAATATACTGTGGATGTGGATATATCCAAAGTGGATGGACAAGGGCAGCTCGATGTACCGTTGAAAAAGCCGAAAGGTATATCGAAGATGTCCTTGGATAAATTGAAAGTGAGCGTTGACGCTACTACGACGGACCAGAAGCAGGATCAGGAAGAAGAGAGTGACTCATCCGAGCAAGCGGAGTCTCCGCCGCCTGCTCCTGAACCGGTCGTCACGAAAGAATTTAACAATATCGCGGTAGAGGTAAAAGGGCTGGATGAAAAATTTAAAAGTTCCTATCAGAAACCGCAAAACGGTTCCGTCTCCTTGAGCGTGACCGGAGAAAAAAGTGTCGTCGATCAGATGGCGTCTTCTGATTTCAATGTCTATGTCGATGCCTCCGGAGCAGAGGCGGAAGGGGAGCTGACACTCCCCGTTTCCGTAGATGGCCCCGAACAGGTACAATGGAAGCTTTCTGAAGAAAAGGTGACGATGAAAATCGAACTTGCCTGATATATGTTTTGAAAGGGAGTTAGGAGATGACAAAGTATTTTGGCACGGATGGTGTCCGTGGAGTTGCAAATAAGGAATTGACCCCTGAGCTGGCATTTAAGTTAGGCCGTACGGGAGGTTATGTGCTAACGAAAGAAATCCAGGAGAAAGCGACGGTGCTCGTCGGAAAAGATACACGGATTTCAGGCCAACTGTTGGAAAGTGCTTTGATTGCCGGCTTGTTGTCAACTGGGGTGGAAGTGATGACGCTTGGCGTGATCAGCACACCGGGAGTTGCCTACTTGACCCGGGCGATGAACGCGCAGGCGGGTGTCATGATCTCCGCTTCACATAATCCCTTTGAAGATAACGGAATCAAGTTCTTCGGCTCGGATGGTTTTAAATTGACAGATGAGCAAGAAGAGGAAATCGAACGGCTGTTGAACGAGCCGGAAGACACACTGCCACGTCCGGTCGGAGCAGATGTCGGTACCATTACAGAATATTTTGAGGGTGGCCATAAATACATCCAATACTTGAAGCAGACAGTGGATGAGGAATTTACAGGCATCCATATCGCTTTGGATTGTGCGAACGGCGCGACATCGACTTTGGCGACGCATGTGTTTGCGGATCTGGATGCCGATTTGACGACAATGGGAACTTCTCCTAATGGAGTGAATATTAACGCCGGAGTCGGCTCCACGCATCCGGAAGAACTTTGCAAACTGGTCTTGGAGAAAGGTGCCGATATCGGATTGGCCTTCGACGGTGACGGGGATCGGTTGATTGCGGTAGATGAGCATGGAGAAATTGTGGACGGCGATCAGATCATGTATATCATCGGAAGCCATTTGCACGCAGAAGGGCGCCTCAAGTCGGGCACAGTCGTTTCAACGATCATGAGCAATATGGGCTTTTACAAAGCACTTGCCGACAAAGGAATGACAAGTGTTCAAACAGCGGTGGGTGATCGCTATGTCGTCGAGGAAATGAAAAAAGGAAATTACAATCTTGGCGGGGAGCAGTCCGGGCATATCGTCTTCCTGGATTTCAATACGACAGGCGATGGACTCCTCACTGGCCTTCAGTTGGTCAATATTATGAAACGCACAGGGCGTAAGCTGTCCGAACTGGCTGCCGAAATGCGGGTCTATCCGCAAAAACTCGTTAATGTGCGGGTCACTGATAAAAACGCGGTGACCGAAAATGATAAAGTCGCTGCAACGATTACCGATGTAGAGAAAGAAATGGCCGGCAACGGGCGGGTACTCGTCCGTCCATCCGGAACAGAACCGGTTGTCCGGGTTATGGTCGAAGCGCCGACGGAAGAAGCGTGTACCCAATACGTGGAACAAATTGCAGATGTCGTTCGTCAAGAATTGGGAACAGAATAACAAATGTCTAGGTTGGATTTCGTGTCCAACCTTTTTTCTATGTGTCTTTATTCTTAATTTGTACATTTTAGGAAGTTGGTTTATAATTTGAGTATGTCTATGTATCTAGTGAGTGAGGAGTAGAATTAAGCTGGAGGTTTTTAAATGGGTAAGAATTATCAAGACTTGCTGCGTGAACGAGTTCAGGGAACATTTGCGGAGTGGGAAGAGAAAACAGTCATCACCGAAAAAGAGTTATACAAATTCGTACATACATTAAAAGGCACGTCGGGTACCATCGGATTGGACGCCCTGTCCGCTTTTTGTTCCGCGCAACTTGATATTTTATCTGCCCACAATGAAAGCACAATTCCTGTCCACACGCTCAATAACTTCAAAAACCGGATTTGGCGTGTTATGGAAGGGGAGCAGGATTTGAATGAGTTTCAACTTCCACCCGTGTATTTGAATAGCCTGGATGAAGAGACGGCTGTCTTGATCATTGATGACGATTTGGAATTTGTTTCGTATGTCAAGGAGCCGCTTGAAAAGATGGGGGCGCAAGTGATCATCGCATTGAACGGCAAACGGGGAATCGAGCAATTTTACTCCGTCCGGCCGCAGTATGTGTTGATCGATTTGTATTTGCCGGATATGATGGGTTTTCAAGTGCTCGAACATATATCCGAAACAGCACAAGCCCGCCAGGTGATCACGATCATTACAAGCGTCGACGCTTCCCAGGCCAATCGAGTGTCAGCATATCAGAGCGGGGCAATGGACTTCTTGAAAAAGCCGTTTGATATGGATATTTTCATTCCATATCTGTTGAATCGCGATAAAATGCGCAAAATGATCGGCCAGTCGGTCATCACAGATGGGCTGACGGGTGTCGGAAACCGTCGTCACTTCGATGAGATGATCTCCTACTTTGCGGAGTTGTCGGAACGGTCAGGTGTCGGCTTTTCACTTGTCATGCTGGACCTCGACCACTTCAAAAAAGTGAATGACCAATACGGCCACCCGGCGGGGGATGAAGTGCTAAGGATGTTAGGGGCGATCGCCTTGGAAGAAAAACGGGAGACCGATCACGTCTTCCGATATGGCGGGGAAGAGTTCTCCTTCATTCTACACGGGGCGAACGCGGAAAAAACTACCGTATTTCTCGATCGATTGCGGGAACGGTTCAATGCCGTCGAATTTGTAGAAGGGGACCACCGTTTTTCCGTCACATTCTCTGCCGGGATCGCGACATTCGGGGGCAGTATCGAAACGGCGATCTCCGAAGCTGACCAAGCTCTCTATGAAGCGAAGCGGAGCGGCCGAAATCGGACGGTCGTATACGATGCCACAGTGCGGGCCAAACGGAAACTCCATATTATAGTCATTGACGATGATACATTGATCCGTACGATGCTTTCTGAACAACTCGCTACACTGAAGTTGCCGGGAATTGAAATTGATGTTCAAGCGTATCCGAACGGACCTGCCTTTTTGGATTCGGATTGGTACCGGCCAGAGGAATATTATATTGTTCTGCTGGACGGCATTATGCCGGAGATGGACGGATTGGAAGTGCTCAGCCGATTGAAGCGAGACGTGGATCAGAAGAATGTCCTCGTCTCCATGATGACCGCCCGTACCGGTGAATCGGATATCAAGGCTGCCTTGTGGTTGGGGGCCGATGATTATATTATGAAACCTTTCCAGCCGAAGGGCATCGTGACACGCGTACAAAAGCTGTCAACACGGATTTTATAATAGATGGGGAATGCAGGAGAGGAGTTTGACGGGTCGATGGAAACCAAAAGAATTCTGGTCGTGGATGATGAAGAAATATTGCGGATGCTCATTATGGATACCCTCGAATTTGAAGGGTATGCGGTCGAGGAAGCCGAAGATGGAAAAGAGGGGTTCGAGCGCATTGCAAATGAATCGTATGATTTAATCATCCTGGATTATATGATGCCCCATTTGACGGGGATGGAAGTGCTGGAAAAGATCCAGCCCCTCCAACTTGAAGTGCCGATTATCATGTTGACCGCCAAAGCCCAACAACAGGACCGAGACATGGCCTATCAGTTCGGCGCCAAATATTTCATGCCAAAACCTTTCAGCCCTTCTGAACTCGTTGCTTTGGTGAATGAAATTTTGAATGGATAACTAGTAAAAAGCCCAATTTCTTAGGTTTCATGAGAAATTGGGCTTTGGGTGTTATTTTGGGAAAGCGCCTGATGGGAGATGCCGCACCCATTGCAACTAAATTACTCAGGTAGGTTCAACTGCCAAGATACGCCGAACTGATCATTCAGCCAACCGAATTTTTTGCTGAACCCATAATTATCGATAGGCATGAGTACTGTGCCATTTTGCATCATTTTATTATAAAGACTGTCGATTTCCTCTTCTGTATCACACGTAAGATAGATTGAAAAAGAAGGAGTGAACGTAAACTTATGGTCAACATGACTGTCGATGCACATGAACTCCTGCCCTTTTAACGAGAATACAGCTTGCATCACTGTACCTTCTTTGCCGGGTCCTTCAGCTCCATATCGAGTAATGCTTTTAATTTCTGAATCCTCAATGAGTGATGTGTAGTAATTCATAGCTTCTTCTGCAATACCGCCTTGAAACATTAAAAATGGCATTACGTTTTTCATATGTAACGTCCCTTTCCCTACTAAATTTTATTGTTTCAACCCGTTGTTTAATTCCCAACACCTTGATGTAAAAAAGCATTAACATCTTACGTATTTACGTTTGAAACCAAGTCTCCCTCGATCCATTTCTTTCTGAATACTTTCGTAAGCATTTAGGAAACTGCTTTTTTTCTTGTCTCGTTTGACTTCTACTGTACCGACTTCCTTTGCAGTCTCGACGGCCTTTTCATGGAGCGGCACATATGAAATCCCCACGGTGTACAGAAAATGGTTCATAGAAGATTTTGTTCGTTCCGGCGAGTCATGAATCGTGTTTTTCACGAGATCCAACATGTGGGAAATCTTACTCTCCGTAAATTCATTGTCCTTCCGATTCCCTAATAGCCAGCAGTAGCAACTCCAGCCCGCTGACATCCTCAGTTCATCGCCGCTCGCAATCCATTTATCCGCAACGTTTTGTGCAATGTCTGACTCTGATAAAGTGACTGCTACAACATAATCGGACAGCATATAGAAATAGGCTCTATCTATCCAGCGATCAAAATTCGACGCAGACATAGCTTTCGGGTCTGCAATAATGCCTGCAAAGTACATGGCATCATAGTTGCCTGTTGCATAAAGTTCTTCCGCTAACGGTTGATTTATTTTTATTTTCTTTGCGATTGGTTTCATAGCTCCTGTAGCTACACCAAACAGGGGCTCATGTGCACCGTTGTTGATGTAAGTCTTTTTGATGCGCTCCTTACCAAGCGTTTCCAGTTCCTGCATCACCATTTCGAAATCCATCGTATTCTACGCCCCTCTCTATAATCACCTTAGACCGACTCTTTAAATCGTATTAGATCCAGCTCGCAACATTTCGGTTGAACCTTACCACAATATTATCGAACTTCCCAACGTTTTGCGCCGACCTTGCAACGTATTCCTCGAACTTCACAACGTATCCAGCATCTCACCACATATTTCCCAAACTTCCCAACATCTAAGCGCAACTAAGCAATGAAATACGTTCACCTCGCAACATTTTGCATCCACTTCCCAATGCTGAATGTATCCGCCCAAGTCCAAAACAGGGAACCCATATTGGATTCCCTGTGTCTCTTACTCGGTTGCCGCAGCCTCGTCCGGATAGAGAATCAGGCCATCGCGCTTTTGCAGGGCTTGTGCGATGGTGTTGGATAATTCTTGGAGCGGATACGGTTTAGTCATGTAATGGTCGACGTGGAACCGGTTGACAAGATCCTTCTGTTCCTCCAAGGCAGAAGAGATGACGATCGGGATATGCCGAGTGGCTTCTTCTTCTTTCAACCGCTGAACGAGGTCCCAGCCTGTCTGTTTCTCGCCAAGAAGCAAGTCGACGACAATACAATCGGGCTGTTCTTCCTTAGCATAGGTGAAAGCTGGATTTACTTTGGATTGGTGGATGACCGAGTAGCCCTTCATCTTCAACTCTTCCCCGAGCAACAGGGCGATGCTGGAGTCATCTTCCACAATCATCACCGACGGGCTATTGGCTGACAGAAGCTCTGTTTTGGCCAATGCCTTCAATGGTAATGAAAAGAATACCGTCGTGCCGATATTTTCTTCGGATTCGATCCAGATCTTCCCTCCATGCTGTTCCACAATTTCCCGGCAAATGGCCAGTCCCAGGCCCGTTCCGCCGATTTTGCGGCTATAGCTATTATCGAAGCGTTGAAACTTCTCGAACATTTTCCCGATTTGATTAGCCGGAATCCCGATTCCTTCATCCTCGATGGAAACGACGGCCCGGTCCTCCTCGGTTGTAATGGTAATGCGAACTTTTCCTCCGTCCGGCGAAAATTTCAAAGCATTGCTCAACAAATTGGTGAACACTTGGACTAATTTGTCATGGTCTGCCGTGATGACCGGCTGAATGGCTTTGTCGACAATCATGATGGAATGGTTGTCGTCCACTTGGATCATGTCCATCACTTCTTTCGCCACTTCGGAAAGATTCATTTCATCCATTTGATAGGATTGGCGGCCCGATTCCATCCGTTGCAGATCCAGGAAATCGTTAATGAGGCTCGTCAGCCGTTTTGCTTCTTTGTGGATTGTTTCCAAATAGCGCTTCTGCCGTTTGCCGTCCATCTCTTTCGATAGTAAAAGCTCCGTGAAACCGAGCACGCTGGAAAGAGGGGTCCGCAATTCATGGCTCACTGTGGAAACAAGTTCTGTCTTCATCCGGTCGATTTCGTATTCTTGGGTAATGTCACGGTGTACAAAAATTGTGCCAATCCGTTCCTGATCGATGATAACGGGCACGCTGTACACATTCATCACTTTCAAGTCGTCTCCTGAAATTCTATAAGACGTTTGGGAGACATGGTCCGAATCAAGGGCTGCTTTGAAAAACAACTTTAAGTCGCCATTGTCCCTTGCCTTGTCCAACACATGGTCGAGCCATTTTTCCGGGTCGATCCCTTGTGTCTCCGATTCTTTTGGAAACTCGAATAAGCGGAAGAGGGATCGGTTGTAGATATCCTGTACGCCGTCCTTTGAAACGAATCGGATTCCTTCGTTAATGTTATCCAAAATTGTCTGACTCAACATCCGCTCCCGGTTGACTTTTTCATATTGTTCCACCCGGTCGATCGCCAGCACAACCCGTTTGAGCAGCCCGTATATATCAAGCGTATCTTCCTCCGAGAACGGCCGCCCGATCCGCGAGAAAGCTACGGTCACGTCGAGTTGTGTTGAATGTTCCTTAATTCCGGCAAAGTAGTCATAGACATACGTCCGGCCAGTGGAAATGCCTTTTTCGTAATTCGCTTCTCGCTTCATCACAAAATAAGGCTCCTTGCCTAATCGTAGCTGAATATATTCGAACTGCTCCTGCTTGAAACTTTCGAAGCGTTCATCCGACAGTCCCTTCAAGCTGCACTCTCCGCTTTGCGGCAACCAGACAGCACCCAGATCGAGGTTATACAATTCATCAAAGTATTGGAGTACGATACCCAAAATCTCTTGTTTGTCCAACGAAAATGACAATTGGTGATTCAGCCCATTATAGCGCTCCAATCGAATTTTAGTGTGCCGTGCCGAAGACAGCGCCGATTCCATGCGGGTTTGCTTATCCATCAGTTCTTCCTGTTGGGAAAGGAGTTCTTCGTTTTGGGCAGTCAACTCGTCTTCCTTCGTTTGGATCGTATGGATCATCCGGGCGAAGGAATCGGAAAGCGCACCAATTTCATCTGTCCGTGCTATTGGATTGAATTGGAAGTCCAGCCCATCCTGATACCGATCAGCCGCCCACTTCATCTGTTCGATCGGACGGATGATGTCAATGATGACCCGTCGGATGATCCAGAGGATGGCGAGCAATAGCGCCGTCCCGCCGAGCAAGATGTAGAGATAGAACAGATTCAATTGCTTCGTCAGTTTTCCAAACATGCTGAGAAGTCCGTCGTTTAGGTTTCCCTTGTATTTTTCCGAGTAGTCAATAAATTTATTGACGGTATCATTCGTGCCGCCAATGGAAAGTTTCCGCAATCCTTCATAATCATTTGCTTGGACAAGGGAAATGCCGTAAGGAAGGGTGACTTCCTCATAGCGGGTGAGGAACCCCTCAATTTCGTCAATTAATTTCCGTTCTTCTTCATTTAATTGGCCAGCCCGTAAGTGATCGATTGCTTGACGGATGTTTTTCATTTCCGCATAGGCTGCGTCCAATTCGGCATCGATTTGGAAGGCGTAATATCCTCGCGCCCGCAAGAAAAGGCCGTTGACGGAACGGGACAGATCCTCCATAGCCATTGCTTTTTCATAGGTGGTTTGCCGTTCCGCGGCCAAGTTTTCCCACTTATGATGGAGGAATAAATAAGTCCCGAAGATAATGGGTGCCAAAATGATCAGCAAGACCAACGTTGAGCGTTGATATTTTCTCCGCAACCCGCCTTTACTCATAAAAAGTCCTCATTTCTTTTTGAAATTCCTTCTAGTTGTCTACTATTCTACCATGAGGACATAAAAAAAGTTATCCGCTTCTTGTGGGGCGGATAACTTTCTATGGATGATTCAACCGAACCGGCCGTTGATATAATCATCGGTCCGTTCGTCGGTAGGTGTGCTGAAGAGGGTGGTGGTACGGTCGCATTCGACGATTTCCCCATTCAGGAAGAATGCGGTTCGGTCGGAGATGCGGGCCGCTTGCTGCATATTATGAGTCACGATGGCAACTGTGACATCGTTCTTAATTGAATTGATCAATTCTTCAACTTTATGGGTTGAGACAGGGTCAAGGGCGGATGTCGGTTCATCCATCAGGATCACTTCAGGATCAATCGCGAGACAGCGAGCAATGCAGAGCCGTTGCTGTTGGCCGCCGGAAAGGCTGTATGCACTCTTATGGAGACGGTCCTTCACTTCGTCCCACAGAGCCGCTTTCCGTAAACTGTCTTCGACAATGGAATCCAGCACGGATTTGTTACGGATGCCATGGATTTTCGGACCGAACGCCACATTTTCATAGATCGATTTCGGAAAGGGATTCGGTTTTTGGAAGACCATTCCGACTTTCGAACGCAACTCTTCGACGGGCATCGCCTTGCCGAGAATATTATTGCCCATCAAGGTGATATTTCCCGAAATCGTCACATCCGACGCGTTCTCGACCATTCGGTTCAACGTTTTCAAATAAGTGGATTTTCCGCAGCCGGAAGGCCCGATAATGGCGGTCACTTCTTTTTCGTTGATGGTTAAATCGATATTTTTTAATGCATGGGACGTGCCGTACCAGACGTTCAGGCCATTTGTTTCATAGACAGGCTTCTGCCAGTTGGTGTTTTTCACCACGCGAAGCTGTTTCTCTTCTTGTCTGTCTCTCAATAAAGTCATCGGGAGGTTCCTCCTATCGGTTTTGAAGCTTTTTTTCTGATCTGTTTCGGAAATAAATTGCAAC
Organism: Sporosarcina sp. FSL W7-1349; assembly: GCF_038003045.1. Lineage (NCBI taxonomy): Bacteria > Bacillati > Bacillota > Bacilli > Caryophanales > Caryophanaceae > Sporosarcina > Sporosarcina sp. FSL W7-1349. Next base: position 489,586 of record NZ_JBBOOK010000002.1, on the reverse strand, counting down.
TGCATTCATAGAGACGAGAATGACGAGCAACACGATGATTCCGGCAGAAGCGGCGTCGGCAAATTCAGGCTGCGGTCGCTTAGCCCAATCGTAAATTTGCATTGGCAAGGCAGTGAACGTGCTCAGTGGCCCGGTCGGTAGAAAGTGGACGATGACCGGAATGCCAAGGACGATAAGCGGTGCCGTTTCCCCGATGGCGCGCGAGAACGATAAGATGCTGCCTGTCAAGATTGAGCCAATAGCAGATGGGAGAACGACGTGCACAATCGTCTGCCATTTCGTTGCGCCCATTCCGTATGACGCTTCCCGCAGGGCGTCTGGAACAGAGCGGATCGCTTCTTGCGAGGCAACGATGATGATTGGCAAGATTAACAGACTCATCGTCAATCCGGCAGCGAGTATGCTGTTGCTGAGCGAGAACGCACGGACGAAAACCGTCAGTCCGAGCAATCCAAAGACGACGGATGGGACGCCGGCGAGATTGCTGATATTCATCTCAATAAAGGCGGTCCATCTGTTTTTCGGCGCATATTCTTCGAGATAGATGGCGGAACAGAGACCTAGGAACAGGGAAACCGGAATGACGACCGCCATAAGGGCCAAGGTACCGACGAGCGCCGCTTTGATACCGGCTTGCTCAGGGAAGCGAGATCCGAAATTCGAGAAGAACGAAAGGTTCAACCGTCCGACGCCATCTGCTGCGATTCCGTAAAAGAGGAAGGCGATGATGGCGAGTAAAAGGACAGCCGCCGCGCTGAACAGCCACTTCACAGCAGAATCTTTGGCGAGCCGCCGGTTGGTCTTCGATGGAAGAACACGTACCATATCAATACTCCTCCCTGAATTTGGTCTTGATGAACAAAGCGATCCGATTCATAGCGAACGTGAAAAGGAACAAGGTGAAGCCGACCGCATAAATGGAATAGTAGATTGTTGTGCCATAGCCGGCATCCCCCGTGGCCACTTGGACGATATAAGAAGTCATCGTCTGGATGGAACCGGTCAAGTCCAGATTGAATGCGGGTGTCGAGCCGGCGGCGAGCGAGACGATCATCGTTTCCCCGATGGCGCGGGATGCTGCCAAGATGATAGAGGCGGCGATTCCCGAAATAGCGGCCGGAAAGACGACTTTGACGGCCGTCTCGAATTTGGTGGCACCAAGTCCATACGCACCTTCGCGGAAGGAGGCGGGCACAGCGGACAGCGCATCTTCCGACAGCGAGACGATCATCGGCAGGATCATAATGCCGACGACGATTCCTGCACTTAGCGCGTTAAACAGTTTCAAGGCGGGAATGAAAGACTGTAACCAAGGTGTGACGAATGTCAGGGCGAAGAAACCATAGACGATCGTCGGGATTCCCGCAAGCAATTCAATGACAGGCTTGATAAATTTCTTGATGGTTGGCGAGGCGTATTCACTTAGGAACAAGGCGCAAGCCAAACCGGCCGGAACGCTGACGAGCAAGGCCACGACAGCGATTTTCAGCGTGCCGACAACGAGCGGCAAGACACCGAATGCTGGTGCTGCATTGGAAAAGGGTGCCCATTCGGTGCCGAACAGGAAATCCGCCACTTTCACTTGGCCGAAAAACGTGAAGGTCTCTTTCAATAAGGTAAACACAATGCCGAACGTCGCCAGGATCGTGACGCACGTGACCGCCAGCAAGAGATGCGGCACGAGTTTCCCGAACGTCTCCCTCTTTTTCGCGGCGGCAATGAGGTCACGGGTCCTGGTCTTCTCAACCGGTTGAATCGCAGTCAACACGAGCACTCCTTTAGGGTGGAATTTTTTAAAATGGCATAGGCCATGGATGTTTCGTAGTTGGTCTTGAATGTTGGGTGGTTCTTTGTAAACGTTTCGAGGTAGGACTCGAACGTTGCAAGGTTCTTCTGAAATGTTTTGGAGTAAGCTTCAAACGTTATGAGGTTTCCAAAACGTTTCGAAGTTAGTTTCGAATGTTATAAAGTTTTTTGTAAACGTTTCGAGGTAGAAATCGAATGTTGCAAGGTTCTTCTAAAATGTTTTGAACTTGGCTTTAAACGTTGTTAGGTTCCTGAAACGTTTCGAAGTTGGTCTCGAATGTTGTGAAGTATCTTGAAAACGTTTCGAGGTAGGACTCGAACGTTGCAAGGTTCTTCTGAAACGTTTTGAACTTAGCTTCAAACATCATTAGGAACCTGCCCCCGAATAAAGAAAGCTGCTCGATGAATCAGGAGCAGCCTGGGGTGGGGCTGTTTAGTTTACAGCGTCCAATGCGTCACGTGTCTTTTTATATTCTTCTTCCGGCAGTTGGACGTAGCCGACTGCTTTGGCCATATCAGCTGAGTTGTCGATGACAAACTCCATGAAGTTACGTACTTCTTTTTTATTTTTGACAGCATCATTATTCACGTAGACGAAAAGCGGGCGGGAGAATGGTGTGTATTCACCGGATTCGATTGTTTCCGAGTTCGGTTCCACCCCGTCGATCAGAACGGCTTTCAATGAATCTTTATTTGCTTCATAGTACGCGTAGCCAAAGAATCCGATTGCGTTGACATCGCCTTTGATTCCTGTCACAAGGACATTGTCATCTTCAGAAAGTGTTGCGGCTTTGACGAGGTCGCCATCTTCTAGGACGACTTCATTGAAATAGTCGTAGGTTCCAGAATCTGTACCCGGTGCGTAGAATACAATTTCTTCATCCGGCCAGCTTGGGTCAATGTCTGACCACTTTTTGGTTGTGCCATCTTCGACCCAGATGTTTTTCAGGTCTTCCACTGTCAAGGAGTCGATCCAGTTGTTCTCTTTATTCACAACGACGGTCAGGCCGTCATACGCGATTGGCAATTCCGAATAATCAATTCCAGCTGCTTCTAACTTTTCTTTTTCCTCATCTTTGATGGGACGGGAGGCATTGGAGAAGTCCGTCTCGCCTGCGATGAATTTTTCAAATCCGCCGCCAGTTCCCGATACGCCGACTGAAACCAATACGTCTTTTTCCACTTGGGCGTATTCTTCCACGATTGCTTCCATGATCGGTGCGACTGTCGACGATCCGTCACCCGCGACTTTTCCGCTCAGTGCATTCCCTTCTGACGTTTGGGCGGCTGTGTTTCCGTCCCCTCCGTTACAGGCAGCCAAAAATAGCGAGCAGGCTAGTCCGAGCGATGCAAGTACTGTCGTCTTCTTCATCTGTTGTAATCCCCCTCAACTCATTTTCATTACACTTCAAATCGTAAGGGACAAATATTGAGGGGGTATGAATAAGATGTAAAGGTTATGTAAATAAAAAACCTTGCTGATGCCTCAGCAAGGTCCAATCGTTCATTCAAAAATATAATGCAGTGCTTTAATAGCCTGGTCGACATTTTCCAACGTGGCATGCGCTTTGCGGGAGATTTCTTTCAGCGCGTGGTGATGGGCCTCTGGGCGGATGAGGATCAAAGGCTTCCCGAGTGCGACGGCCGTGCTTGCGTCCATAGCTGTGTTCCATTGCTTATACTTCTCGCCGAAGAGCGCAATGACAAGGTCGGCTTTTTTCATCAACAGCTCGGTCCGTAAATTATTGAAGCTGGAGGCCGCTGCATCTTTGAAGATGGCATTCGGCTGCTTGCCCAATATTTCCTCTCCGATGTTATCGGAACGGTCATGATCTTCCATCGGCCCGACAAAGTCGATCGGCAAATTCAAAGCGGCGCTCTTCTGTTTCACTTCTTCGCGCCACGACGAATGGATCTCTCCGGCCAAATATACAGTCAGTCTCATTTTATCATTCCTCCATTACTTGATACTCCAAGTATAGCATTCATTATCAGAAAATTGCCCCCGCTGCATTGACGGTTTACACTTAAAGGAGGAAGGTTAAGGATGAGAACCTTATGCCTTTTATATACGATGTATCCAGCGAAATAATATTTAAAGGAGGCAGTCCAATGACGAATTCGTGGCATGATCGATTTTCAGCGGACGAGTATGTATATGGAAAAGAGCCGAATCATTTTGTGATGGAAGCTGCACCGGTGTTGACGGGAGGCAAAGTGTTGTGCATCGCGGAAGGGGAAGGGCGCAATGCGGTCTATTTGGCCTCGCGCGGCTTGGATGTAACCGCCTGGGATTTTGCGCCCGCCGGATTGGAGAAGACCCAGCGGTTAGCGGGGGAGAAAGGTGTCCAGGTGCATACCGAACTTCATGATTTAGCGGAGGTGGATTGGCAGGCCGAAGAGTGGGATGCCATTGTCCATGTTTTCGGCCATGTCCCGCCGGCTGTGCTAGAACGGACCCTGACGGGAATCAAGAAAGCGTTGAAACCGGGCGGGGTCTATATCAGTGAATTATATACGAAGGAGCAGCTGACATATGGCACGGGCGGACCGCGCGACGAGTTGCTGCTCATCGATCCGATTCAACTGCTGCAAGCGTTCGATGGATATTTCATCAAGCATTTCCACGTCGGTGAAGTGCATCGGGAAGAGGGCAAGCTCCATACCGGTACGGCTCATGTAGTGCAAAGCATTTTCAGGAAGAGAGAGGGGACCTTGTAATGAATGGACGCAATCGAGCAGATGTGAAGCCGGGTTTGAGAGTCGCTGTCATCTTGAAAAAAGACCAGCGGACCGGTGTGAAGACGGAAGGCGTTGTGAAAGATTTATTGACCAACTCCAGCTTCCACCCGCATGGCATTAAAGTGAGGTTGCAGGACGGCCAGGTTGGGCGCGTCTGTGATATTTTGGAGTGATTCAAAATCAGGTCAATAGGGATGGAGGAGAACAAGCCATCTGAAATAGGGGCTACATAGGAGGTTTGTTTGCAACCCTGGTTAATCCGCCAGTGTCTTTCATCAAAAGGGGGAATCGATTTGGGGAAATTCGGGAGTGTTGTGTATGTTGTTGTAGTCATGGCATTTCTGTTGCCATTTGTTCTGATTGGCGGACTGTATATCTTCTTCATGGGTATGAAATTCCTGCTGCCGTTGATCGTAGTTTCCTATCTCATCATCGGGACGTTGATGGTCATGAGTTTTTTCCCGGTGACCCGTCACAAGAAGCTTATAAACCGTATCATGCTGGCTGCGATGGTACTGGCAGCCGCTATTGCTGTACCGGGAATTTACCATAAAACCCGGCCGGTCATCCAAGACGGATATGTTTCTACATACGATTATGCGCCTTTTCAAGAAGGTACAAAAGCAGTCTCACTCGATCAACCAGCGACACTGAAACTGGCAGAAAATCTTCCAATCTTAGACGGGGCGACTGCCTTGTATCCGGTCTACTCCGCTTTCGCGCAGGCAGTCTACCCTGAAAAGGAGTATGACCAATACAACAGCGAGGTGATGTCGAACCGGACCGGAAAAGCTTATGACAATCTACTCAATGGTCGGGCGGACATCATCTTTGTCCTCAGTCCTTCCGAGGCGCAGTTGGCAAAAGCCGAGCGGATGGGCAAAGAGTTGAAGCTAACTCCGATCGGACAGGAGGCGTTCGTCTTTTTCGTCAATGCAAGAAATCCGGTACAAGGTTTGACGACGGATGAATTGAAAGGGATTTATTCTGGGAAGATCACGAACTGGAAAGAAGTCGGCGGGAAGAAGAAATCGATCCGCGCTTTTCAACGGCCGGAAGATAGCGGAAGTCAGACTGCCCTGCAACATTTTATGGGGGATGTTCCGATCATGGATCCGCCGGTGGAAGACATCGCATCGTTGATGGGCACAATCATCGATCAGGTATCTGACTATAAAAACTACAATAATGCCATCGGGTTTACGTTCCGCTATTATTCCACGCAAATGGTGAAAAACAATGCCATCCGGTTGCTGCAAGTGGATGGGGTGGATCCGAATGTCGACACAATCCGGTCGGGAGATTATCCGTTGACCAATGAATTTTACGCAGTGACGGCAGGAAGTGATAACCCACATATCGAACCTTTCCTAGAGTGGATTGTATCGGCGCAAGGACAGGAAATTGTAGAAAAGACTGGATATGTGCCGATTTCCGAATAGGGGGAAGCGAGATGACTGTGTTGGAATTATTGGGAATCAAACATCCGATCATCCAAGCGCCGATGGCCGGGGTGACGACACCTGAATTTGTGGCAGCATCCGCGGAAGCGGGGGTGCTTGGTTCGATCGGAGCCGGGTATTTATCAGCGGAGCAGACACGGGATGTCATTCGCCAGGTGAAGATGCGGACGGATCGGCCGATTGCAGTAAATCTATTCGTGCCGGAGACAGTCGAAGTAGGAGAGACCGGCTTACAGGAAGCTTATGAAGCGTTGCGGCCAATCGGCGAGAAATTGGGGATGGCTTCGTGGGAGATCCCGATGTCGAAGTCTGAATTCGACGCGCAGATCCAAGTCCTGCTCGAAGAAGGGGTAGCAATTGCTTCATTCACTTTCGGGCTGCCCGATGACGCGGCGGTTCGGAAGTTGAAGGAGGGCGGACTGGTGCTCATCGGGACGGCGACAACCGTGGAAGAGGCGATACTAGCCGAGCGGGCGGGAATGGATGCGGTCGTGGCGCAAGGCAAGGAGGCGGGAGGACACCGGGGTTCATTCGACGGGGAACTGCAATTCATCCCGTTGGACGAGCTGCTTCCAGAAGTCGTGGAAGCTGTCCAGATTCCCGTTATCGCGGCGGGCGGCATTGGGAATAAAGGACAAATGGACCGGGCGCTGCGACAGGGTGCGCAAGCGGTGCAAATTGGGACTGCCCTGCTGGCGGCAGAAGAAAGCGGGGCTCATCTGCTCTATAAAGAAGCAGTGTTGAACGCCGAGGAAGGAAGCACCGTGTTGACAAAGGCGTTCACTGGCAAGACGGCGCGCGGTATTCGCAACGAATTCATTGAGCGAATGGAAGACGCTGTTATCGCCCCGTATCCTTACCAGAACGACTTGACAAAAGCGATCCGGGCGGAAGCGGCGAAGCAAGGGAAGCCGGAATGGATGTCATTATGGGCGGGGGAGAGCGTGGAAACGAGTACAGACGGAACCGTACGGGAAATCATTGAACGCTTTTTATAAGGAAAAGTGCCTCGGCGAGACGGGAAACCGTGAGCGTTGAGGCATTTTTTTGATTTCGATAGGGTTTCCAACCAAATAGGGCAGATGTACAACGAACGGGACCGGGTGTCCAATCAATTGCCCGAGATGCCCAACGAACCAGCCAGCCTTCCCACATTATCTGAAAATATAGATACCGGCACCCGCGATAATGCAGTATACTTTATTCAATATGATATCTGTGGGAAAGGGGGATTGCCATGCTGGATTTGCTGGTCATCATGCTGGAGCGCGTCGGGATGATTGTGGCGGTCGCTTTCATCCTGACCCGTTTGGAGTTTTTTAAAAATATGGTGCATCAGGATACGCTCAATCGGAAACAGGAAATGAACGCCATCCTCTTTTTTGGTTTCTTCGGAGTGATCGGCACGTATTTTGGGGTCGCATTCAACACGGATACTTTGCATTTCAATAGTGTGGCGCTCGAACTGGCGGCGGATGAGGCGATCGCCAATTCCCGTGTCATCGGGGTCGTTGTCGCCGGATTGCTCGGCGGCTATAAGATGGGAGTGGGTGCCGGATTGATCGCCGGATTGCACCGGATGTCGCTCGGTGGATTCACGGCCATCTCCTGCGGTTTGTCGACGATCATTTCTGGCTACATCGCGAGCGCATTCTATAGAAAAGGGAGACATGTAAAGCCGCTTGCCGCGTTCGGCATCGGAGCCATGGCGGAAGCGGTCCAGATGGGCCTCATCTTAATTATCTCAAAGCCGTTCGACAAGGCGCTGACATTGGTTCAGACGATCGGCATCCCGATGATCCTTGCGAACGGAATCGGCGCGGCGATTTTTCTCGCCATCGTTTACAATGTCATCAGCGATCAGGAGAAGACGACTGCCCTGCAAGCGCAGAAGACGCTGCGCATCGCCGACCAGACCCTCGGCCATTTGCGCCAGGGCATGAATCATGCCACCGCTCTCGCTGTTTGCAATATCTTGTACCGGGAATTGAAACCGAGCGCCGTCGCCATGACGAACAAAACTGAAATCCTTGCTCACGTCGGCGAAGCGAGCGATCATCATCAGGCGAGCAGTGCCATCCAGACCGATGTTACGAAAGAGGTTGTGCGGGAGGGCCGGCTTGTCGTTGTGAATGAAGACGCCATCCATTGCATCCGGGACGACTGTCCGCTCGGGGCGGCAGTCATTGCGCCACTGGAACAAGGCGGGAAGACGATTGGCACATTGAAGCTCTATTATCCATCCGAGAAAGCGATCACCGACGTCACGGTCGAACTTATCTCAGGGCTTAGCTCCTTGCTGAGCAATCAACTCGAAATCGCCGAAGCGAACCGGCTGCAACAACTGGCGAAAGATGCGGAAATCAAAATGTTGCAAGCCCAGATCAGTCCCCACTTCCTGTTCAATTCGATGAATATCATCGTGTCGTTGATCCGGACCGATCCGGACCAAGCCCGCAAACTGCTAACCTCGCTGTCCTATTTCCTCCGTCAGAACTTGGAGGGGACGACGGCGGAAAAGGTGACTCTGGAACAGGAACTCTTGCATGTCGAGGCGTACCTGAAAATCGAAGAGGCGCGCTTCGTCGATAAACTGACGATCTGCTACGATGTGGACAAACGGATCCTCGGCGAAATGATCCCGCCGCTTACGCTCCAGCCGATCGTGGAGAATGCCATCAAGCATGGCATTCGGGACATGGAAAAAGGAAGCGTCGTGAAAATTTTGATGCGGAAACTGAAAGACGGTATCGAAATCGCTGTGCAGGACAACGGCCGGGGAATCCCTTCCGAACGGCTAGTTGAACTGGGGGCCCATCAAATCTCTTCAGCCACTGGTACAGGAGTCGGCTTGTTCAATGTCAACCGCAGACTCGTCATGACGTTCGGAGAGCAGGCGGCCCTGCAAATCCGCAGCGATAGCACAAGAGGGACGAATGTGTTCTTTACCATTCCGAAAAGGGAGGTGGCCAGCTGATGCGTGCCATTCGGACGTTGATAGTCGATGATGAACGCTATGCACGGGAGGAGTTGACCTTCCTGCTCGGCAATTTCCCTTCCATTCAAGTCGTGGGAGAGGCCGATTCGGGGGAAGCGGCAATCATGAAGACATTGCAGTTGCAGCCCGATGTCGTATTCCTCGATGTGGAAATGCCGAAGATGGGGGGCATGGAAGCGGCCAAGTCCCTTCTTGAATTGAAAAAGGTGCCGCTCATCGTGTTCGCGACCGCCTATCCGCAATTTGCAGCGGAAGCGTTCCGCATCAATGCGGTCGATTATTTATTGAAACCGTATGATGAAGATCAGTTGAAACAGACGATTGGAAGGATTGAGAAATTATTAGAAACACCCCAAACGCCGGGCGACGTGGCAAGCCATATCGGGAAGCTGGCGGTTGAGATGGACGGCGAGATCGACTACATCCTCATCCGGGACATACTTTATATGTACAGGGATGAGAAGGTGACGAAGATCATTACTTCGCGGCGGGATTATGAAGTTCGTACTTCATTGAAAGAGTTGGAGAGCCGGCTTGCTTCCTTTCCTTTCTTCCGCATCCATAAGAGCTATTTGGTCAACTTGAATCATGTCAGCCGCTTGACGCCTTGGTTTAACGGAGCCTACCAGTTGGAAGTGGAAGGACGGCAGGAAAAGCTGTCCGTCAGCCGAAATTACGTCAAGGACTTGCGTCAGCGGTTGGAGCTATGAACCTCTCTGCATGTCAGTCTATCTTGGCAGCATAATAATCCGGTATTCCTACATGTTGCGACGGAATCGGTCTTTTCGTTGCCTTCCTCTTTTATAATAAATGAAAGCGTTGTCATTTATTGAGAAAAGGGGGAGCATTCATGTATACATTTCTATTTGGCATCGTCTTGCTAATTGTCGGGTACTTCACGTATGGCAAATTCATAGAGAAGATGTTCGGCGTGAAAGAGCAACGGGCTACTCCGGCTTATACGAGCGGGGACGGCGTCGACTATGTGCCGATGAGCACGACAAAAAACTCGTTGATCCAGCTGTTGAACATCGCAGGGGTCGGTCCGATTTTCGGTCCGATCATGGGGGCGCTCTATGGCCCGATCGCGTTTATCTGGATCGTCATTGGCGCCATCTTCGCCGGAGCGGTGCATGATTATTTGACAGGCATGATTTCCATCCGCAACCGCGGCGCACATTTGCCGGAGCTAGCGGGCAAATTCCTTGGTAAATTCATGAAGCACGTCGTAAACGCATTTGCTATCCTGTTGCTAGTCCTGGTGGGGACAGTATTCGTTTCGGCACCGGCAGGTCTCTTATATAATTTGATGAACGGCTGGGCGGCGATGGGCATTATCGTAGCGGCCATCTTCATTTATTACATTCTGGCAACCTTGCTGCCGATCGATAAGATCATTGGCCGGTTCTACCCAATCTTCGGTGCATTGCTCATTATCAGTGCAGTAGGTGTCGGCGGCGGGATGGTCCTGACAGGCGCCAATATCCCGGAATTGACGCTGGCGAACCTGCATCCGGATAAACTGCCGATCTTCCCGCTTCTGTTCTTGACGATTTCCTGTGGGGCGCTGTCCGGCTTCCATGCAACCCAATCGCCAATCATTTCACGGACGACGCAGAAAGAGGGCCAAGGACGGAAGATTTTCTACGGCATGATGATTGCGGAAGCGATCATCGCCATGATCTGGGCAGCAGCAGGCATGAGCCTTTTCAACGGTCCAGTCGGGTTGAATGAACTTCTAGCTGCAGGCGGTCCTGCCATGATCGTCAGTGAAGCTTCCACAATGATGCTTGGTGCTGTCGGCGGAACATTGGCGATCCTCGGGGTCATCATCCTGCCGATCACTTCCGGCGATACCGCATTCCGAAGCGCACGCATGATCATTGCGGACTACTTCAAAGTATCTCAAGTCAAACTGGTCAGCCGTCTATGGATCGCATTGCCAATGTTCGTCATCTCTATCGTCTTGACTCGCATTGATTTCGACATCCTGTGGCGCTATTTCTCTTGGGCGAACCAGTCGACCGCGGTCATAGCACTGTTCGTCGGGGCGATGTATCTCTTCATTGCCGGCAAGAACTATTGGGTCGCCCTCATACCCGGGACATTCATGCTCATGGCGACCACGACATATATACTGAACGCAAAGATCGGATTCAACTTGCCGATGGGCGTCGCTTACATCGGAGCGACCGTCATCTCGATAGCTCTCGTGGCCATCTTCTTCGTCGCCGCCAACAAAGCGCGCGCCGAACAGATTCCGCTGGAGGAAGACGTATCGAATTGGAAAGGTATGACTACGGTCTGAGTGAAGAAAAGCTATCCCTTTGGTCGAGGGATAGCTTTTTTAATGGGATGGTGGGGGCGGATATCCGTCCAGTTCACAAGTTTATCCGTCAATTTTTTGGGGGAATCCATCAAGTTCACAAATTTATTCGTCAGATACGCTAGCATATCCATCACTTTTCATAGTTTATTCCCGAATCAGGACCTCCGTCCCAGTATGGGCATCATCATGATATAATGGACGCTTAAAGAATAGATTGGATAAAAAAGGGCGGGGGATGAAGAAGTGGGGGCTTCCATTGAAAGCTTTTTTAGGAAAAAAGTGCGGAGAGATCCGAAAATACATAATGCGTTATTGCTGGTGTATTCCGAAAGGCAGGGCATTGATGTGCAGCTGTCGGAAGGCAATGTGGATCATCATCCCCGTCAGCCGTATTATATCGCCAGCGTCAGCAAGCTGATCACCGCCGTTTTGGTCGGGATGCTGGCGGAACGTGGCACGATTCGTTTTGACGACCCGATTTCCAAGTATATTGACCCTGCATTGATGAGGGATCTCCATGTCTATAAAGGGACCGATTACTCCGGAGACATCCGGGTGAAGCATCTGTTAAACCATACGTCAGGTCTGCAGGATTTCGTCGAAGAGCGGCCGAAACAGGGAAAGTCGATGATAGATATTTTACTAGAGGAGCCTTCCCGGCAATGGACGCCGCGCGGGGTGGTTGAGTGGGCCAAACAGCATTTGACGCCGCATTTTCCGCCGGGCGAGGGGTTCCATTACTCGGATACGGGCTATCATCTGCTCGGCCTGGCCGTTGAAAAGGCGACGGGGCAGCCGCTCGGGGATGTATTGCGGAAGATGATCTTCCAACCGCTCGGAATGACCCATTCCTATCTCGCCTTCTCGGACGCTGTCGTGGAAACGGAGCTGCCGGTGGCCCGTTTATATTTGCAGAACGGGGATATGACTGATCGGACCAGCTTAAGTTTCCTGTACGCGGGAGGGGGCATCGTCTCGACAACGCAGGATCAGCTCCTTTTCATGAAAGCGTTGGTCCATCATCAACTGGTGAATGAAAAGACGCTTGCCATGATCAAAAGCGATTGGTCGAAGTTCTTTATCGGCATCGAGTACGGCTATGGGGTGATGAACATCAAAACTGTCCCGTTTGTCATGCCTGCGAAATATAACGTCTGGGGCAACGCAGGATCGACAGGTTCCTTCCTGTTCTATCATCCGCGGATGGACGCCTACGTGATCGGAAGCTTCAACCATTTCCGCTATGATAAAAAAGGAATCCGCTTCATGCTGCAGGTAGTCGATCATTTGTTGAAAGGGGAAAAACGGAAAACGTCATTGTGAGAGGCTTTCGCTTTTACACGGTAATCCGGTCATTCACCCAGCCGTCGATGAAGTCTTTCAAAGACGACGCAACCCAAGTGCGGCTGTCGTCCTCGTGATTCCAGACGAAAATATCATCCCGCTGGATCTGCCCATTCAAAATAGAATAACCGAACAGGTCGCCCGCTCCACTGTCCGAGAAAAACAGAAGATGGTCGAAAGGCATGTAGAGATCCTTGTAATCTGCAAAATTCCGGAAGAACAGATTCTCCTCTACTATTTTATCCGCAGGCCAGATGAGCGGACAGTTGAATTCGTCGAAGACACCGTCCGTTTCATTTAGCAAGGTTAGCAGATCTGGAGGAAGAAATACATGAAGCTCCTGGTGGACCCTTGCGATAGAAGCATGATCAGCGGGTTCTGTGAAGTGATATCCGTTTGCGATGCTTCGTATATATGATTTCCACATTAGATGTTCCGACCTTTCCTTGTTTTTTTATTCAGCCGAAGAGCTAGGATCAGCAGGATGACGCCAAGCAGTGCGGTAAAGAACGGGTAAAGAAATGGGAAGAACAAGCTCGGAAACCCTTGGAGGATGTCCGAATGAAACCCCATCGCCATCAACCCGGTGTTCGAGAAGTTCACCAGTTTCACACCTAACGGGTTGCGGTGGCGTTCCTCATATGTCAAGGTCTCTTCGGTTGTCTTGTCCTCCTGGATCGTGAGGATTTTCCACTTCCGTTGTTCCATTTCATTGTCGTCTGTAAGCCTCTGGATGATTTTGACCTGATCCACTCCCGTTAGTCGATCATGGACCTTCACGACGTCGAGCCAGGAAAAATAGCGGCTGCCCCGCTGCCGGTTGGAAAGCCAAATCGGATCCGCGGTGGAGGCTTCTTTGTTATTTATGAACCAATGGATATTTACAATATCGCCAGGCGGAACCTTTTCCTCCCGATCCCACGGTGTCAAAGGCGCTTGGTTGCCGGTTTCCTCCTCCTCGATCCGGATGGTCTGCCCATCGATATCCAGTTGTTGGGTGTCTATAATGTCCTCGAAACCAAATTCATCGATATAGGCATGATGGAGCGAATACCGCATTTTCACGATCCAGTCGATCCACCCTTCCCGCAGAATGACAAACAACGGGCCGAAGGAAACAGCGAGGAGCAGCACAGCTGCGGCTAGCAAGAACGTTGGTCGCTTCATTGATATTTCCTGGCCACGAGAAACTCGACGAACGGCAACGTGCACATGGCAAGCGCCAGAATGATCAGAAGAAAGATATTGGAAGAACCATAGATCCATTGTTCAGTGGCCACCGCAAGCAGGATGGCGACAAGCAAGATAAAATAGCTGATTTTTGCACTTTTTTCAGTAATCCGCTGACCAAGCTCCTCTTCTTGCAAGATCCCGTCCTTCTCCTCTTTCGTTCCCCATGTTATTGCTGAAAAGTACATCATTAACAGGATGCTGATTGACCCGATTTCATTGAACCCGATTTCCTTCCCGGCTGCTAATTTATAAATCGTGAAAATGATGACGCCAAGCGTCGCCAATCCGATCAGGGTGGCACCGATTTTTCGTGAACTCATTCCGATCCCTTCCTTTCATCCAAAAATAATTCATCCACCCGAACTCCCAATATACGAGCCAGATCGAATGCCAACTGCAGACTCGGGTCATATTTATCGTTTTCGATCGCATTGATCGTCTGCCGGCTCACATCACACAAGTCCGCCAGCTTCCCTTGCGACAGCCCTCGTTGTTCCCGGTATGTTTTTATGAGATTTTTCACGCATCATACTCCTCTTGGTGTTAAACATCTTTTACACCCCTAAGTATAAGTGGTATGGTTGTAGGTGTCAAATATGTTTTACACTTAGAAGTTTTGGGGGATGTCAAATAGACAGCCGGGCTAGTCTGAGGTATGGGTCATGCTGATTACCAAGTGACCGCCTGGGTGATGATATTTTTATATAAATCGCTGTTGACCCTCACGTTACGTGATAGCTCATAATGGAAATCAGAAAGGAGGTAGGGGCTATGAAAGTGAAGGAAGTATCGTCGTTGACTGGAGTAAGCGTGCGGACGCTACATCACTACGACGAAATCGGACTGCTCGTGCCCGATGGGGTGACTGAAGCGGGATACCGGTTGTATTCGGACGATAACTTGGCGACGCTGCAGCAAATTCTATTCTTCCGGGAACTCGGTTTCCCGCTGAGGAAAATCAAGGAGCTGCTTGAAAGTCCATCCTTCGACCGGCAGGAAGCGTTCGAACTGCAGCGCGACATGTTGATTGCCAAACGAAACAAATTGGACGTAATGATTGACACAATCGAAAAGACCATCCGACATGAGAAAGGGGAAAGAACGATGACGAATGAGGAAAAATTTAAAGGATTTGATTTCAGCCATAACCCATATGAACAAGAGGCAAGGGAACGATGGGGGGACCAGGCCGTTGATGAGTCCAATAAAAAGATCGGCCAATTCGGTCCAGAACTGCAAGAGGAGATGAACCGCATCTATTTTAAGTTGGCCGATCTGCGCCATCTCCCTCCGGCATCTGCAGAAGCACAGGAAGCAATCGGTGAGTGGTATGTTTTTTTGAATAAAATGGGTTCCTATTCCTTGGAGGCATTCAAAGGGTTGGGGGAGATGTATGTGGCGGATGAGCGGTTTACCAAGAATATTGATCAGTTCGGGAAGGGATTGGCGGAGTGGATGCGAGATGCGATGGGCGTGTATGGGGGAGAATCGAAAAACAGGAGTAAGGGGTGAGATAGGGGTAGCTAATCACTTAACAGTCTATAAGTATGATTAAGCATTTAAAGGTATTGATTTTTTAGTGCGAACCTAAAGCGATCATGAAATTATCGGGAGATTCGCACCTGGAAAAATTGAGAATAAAGTATTTTATGGATATAATTGGTGATGAAGAAATGTAGGTAAGAACAAAATTGCTTAATTTCCAACGTTAATTTGTTGAATTTCACTTTTTACACGTCTTTTTCGCTGTCGCACTCCTTGCGAGTGCGTGGATTGAAATGTAAATATGGGCTGACCGCCTGCGTCACTGGCTCGTCGCACTCCTTGCGAGTGCGTGGATTGAAATAGGCTCTTCTGTTATTACGCCTTCGAAGACTGATGTCGCACTCCTTGCGAGTGCGTGGATTGAAATCTGTGTTGTTGGCTAATAAATATTTAAACACATCAGTCGCACTCCTTGCGAGTGCGTGGATTGAAATTCGACTGTCACGAGAATACAACTTTCCAAAATTGCGTCGCACTCCTTGCGAGTGCGTGGATTGAAATTCGACTGTCACGAGAATACAACTTTCCAAAATTGCGTCGCACTCCTTGCGAGTGCGTGGATTGAAATAAGAATGAAGTTCTTTACATTTATGATAAGGAGAATGTCGCACTCCTTGCGAGTGCGTGGATTGAAATAATATACTCATAAAACACGTCAATCGGCATTGCTTCGTCGCACTCCTTGCGAGTGCGTGGATTGAAATAATGTCGGCATGATTCGCAAGGCGTTTTTGGAGAGTCGCACTCCTTGCGAGTGCGTGGATTGAAATTCGTTAGAAGCTCCTGATAGAACAATTGAGCGGGGTCGCACTCCTTGCGAGTGCGTGGATTGAAATCACCCTTCGAGTTTGGTAGGAATGTGCATATTCTGTCGCACTCCTTGCGAGTGCGTGGATTGAAATCACAGTCGCTACACTTTAAATAGTGAACATCACTAGTCGCACTCCTTGCGAGTGCGTGGATTGAAATCATTTGACTCACATTTGTTTATGATTACTTTATAGTCGCACTCCTTGCGAGTGCGTGGATTGAAATAAATTTAAATTGGATGAATAAGGAGGCGTGTTTATGTCGCACTCCTTGCGAGTGCGTGGATTGAAATTAATGCTTGACGGTATCCAAATTCAAGACCAAATGTCGCACTCCTTGCGAGTGCGTGGATTGAAATTTAAAGGCCTTATTTTTGATTCGCTCTTTACGTGGTCGCACTCCTTGCGAGTGCGTGGATTGAAATTCTTCAATCTGCAAACGAATTGGTTCAAGAATTTCGTCGCACTCCTTGCGAGTGCGTGGATTGAAATGGTGGTGATCGATGCCGATAGCGTCCCGGGTGCCAGGTCGCACTCCTTGCGAGTGCGTGGATTGAAATCAACGGGCACTCAATCGGATCGTAATCGTAAAAAGTCGCACTCCTTGCGAGTGCGTGGATTGAAATCGCCGTCGTGATCTCGTGATGGCAATCGGCACAACGTCGCACTCCTTGCGAGTGCGTGGATTGAAATACCAATTGGCGCTATAATTCCACCAATCAAAACAGGTCGCACTCCTTGCGAGTGCGTGGATTGAAATCCTTCAGTCGAAAGAATTGGAAAAGGAAAAACTGGTCGCACTCCTTGCGAGTGCGTGGATTGAAATCGTATTTATAGCGACGACTACGGATGCGAACTCGAGTCGCACTCCTTGCGAGTGCGTGGATTGAAATCCCAGAAATACGGCAGGTCGGCCGGTGCCGAGCGAGTCGCACTCCTTGCGAGTGCGTGGATTGAAATCATCATGCTAATCAGCATTGGGATAATTAGGGCTCCAGTCGCACTCCTTGCGAGTGCGTGGATTGAAATTCCGTCGATCAATTTGTCTGTGACAGGATTTTCTGGTCGCACTCCTTGCGAGTGCGTGGATTGAAATCACAGGAGCAATATGCACCCGCCCCGGCACCCTGCCAGTCGCACTCCTTGCGAGTGCGTGGATTGAAATTTTAGAAAACCTAAAACCAGATATATCTAAAGACGTCGCACTCCTTGCGAGTGCGTGGATTGAAATATCTAAGTATGATTCCAGATTGAATTATTATCGTGCGTCGCACTCCTTGCGAGTGCGTGGATTGAAATACCTGCATTTCGAGGTACACGCGGGGCGTTGGAACAGTCGCACTCCTTGCGAGTGCGTGGATTGAAATGTCCTACTGCAATTGACCAAGCTTTTATCGATGCGTCGCACTCCTTGCGAGTGCGTGGATTGAAATTTTAACAAACACACCATTGACCATTTTGCCTTTGGTCGCACTCCTTGCGAGTGCGTGGATTGAAATAATACTGTCACCTCCCCACGTCTCGACGAATCGCAGGTCGCACTCCTTGCGAGTGCGTGGATTGAAATTCTGATACATAAGCAGAAAAAGCGCCCACAAGGAGGTCGCACTCCTTGCGAGTGCGTGGATTGAAATCCCGCAAATGCTTTCTCCCGGATATGGTCCTGGTATGTCGCACTCCTTGCGAGTGCGTGGATTGAAATCTACGCTTCCACAGGCTTTTAAAAGGATGGTGAGTCGCACTCCTTGCGAGTGCGTAGATTGAAATCGTAACGGGACTTGATACTCAACCACTTCGGAAGCGTTGCCATTCCTTGCGAGTGCAATCAAAATGATCACCCAATAGTATCGTTTAGTCGCCACATTCCGTGTGAGTGTACAAAGGGAAAACTTTTAATAATTTGTGTTTGTGTTATAATTCTGTTGTCGTACTCGGATAAGTACGTGGATTGAAAATAAGTTTTATTCAATAAAAATAGGGGATTGCCAAAAAAAGTCGGTAAAATTCGATTTTGGCAATCTCCTTTTTTATTTATAATAGTTTGACAACTTCCAATTGTATAGTTATATTTATCAATAAATATATGGATTAATTATTTAATAAAACTTAGAAAGGAGAAATTTTGTGCTTAAAAAAAGATCAAGAAGGACGTTTCCTCCCGAATTCAAAAAACAAATTATCCAACTCTATGAAGCTGGAAAACCTAGAACTGAGATAATGCAGGAGTATAATTTATCGGCTTCTTTGTTTAGTAAATGGGTGAAACAATATCAAACCCTTGGATGCCATAGGGAGAAGGAATGGGAAAAACCTATAGAAGCTGAGCTGGTCAGGTTACGTTTTGAAACTCAACACTTAAAGTGGCAAAATGACATCCTAAAATTAGCAATACAAATTATGGGGCGGTGAGCAAAGTTCAATGAGGGGGGACTTGTTATTTATTATTGAAACTACATACTCTAGGGAAAATAGATTAGGTTTATAAGATGAACCCAAAAATAGTATATTTAGATTACTTTTGCCAGCTAATATGGTAGAATATTGGTATGATATTACTGGAGATGGTGTAGCTATGATTGCCCATATGAGGAAGACGGATCATAAAATTCAAGCAGTACAAGATCATTTGACATCAGTTGCATCGCTTGCAGAAAAATATGGGGAAAAAGCAGGGTTTGCATCGATGGCTGCTCTTTCTGGTTTTTTACATGACATGGGTAAAAACACGAATGCTTTTAGTGTTTATATTGAAAATGCAGTGAAAGAAACTGATCAACCCTTGGAAAGGATTGATCATTCGACGGCAGGTGCGAAATATCTGTACGAAACCTACTATGTTGGCAAGCCGCAAAATCATGCTGAGGTTATTAATAACCTGGTTGTAGAAGTCATTGGCATGGTTATACTATCCCATCATTCGGGCTTACAAAACTTTATACAAACGGACGGTAGCCAATCTGATTTTTTTAGAAGAGTATGCAGAAAAGATTTGCCTTACTATGAAGAAGTGTGTGCTGAGTTCCTCAAAATTCCGGGAAATAGAGAGAAGGTCGATAAATTATATCATGACTCATTGGAAGAAATGAAAGCGTTTTCTACTGGTGTTCAACAGATTATGCAAAACTATCGGACAAAGGGAAATGGAACTGTACAGGATATTTCCCCGTTTGTTTTTAATAGCTTGGCAATGAAATATATTTTTAGCTGTCTAATCGATGCGGATCGAACAGATTCTCGACGATTTGATGAAGGGGATACATTACCTGTGCATACATCAAATCAAGCATTCTTTATAGAGAGCTATAAGCACTTGACTAATCAATTAGAAGAGTGGGAAACAGGTCCAAAGGCATCAAAACCTATTAACAGACTGCGGGCAGAAATGTCAAAACGATGTGATGATCTTGCAGAAGAACCATCCTTTATTTATCAATTATCCATTCCGACAGGCGGGGGGAAAACATTTGCAAGTTTACGATATGCCCTGCAACACGCCAAATCAAGCCTAAAGCCAAAAGACCGGATTATTTATGTAGTTCCCTATACCACAATTTTGGAGCAGAATGCTGATGCGGTTAGGGGAATCATAAAGAATAAAGAAATGGTATTGGAACATCATGCAAACGTAATTGATGATGTCGCTGGTGAGGACGAGCCCGACTATTATCGGCAATTGGCAAAGAAGAAAATGCAGCTTGCTCGGGACAATTGGGATTACCCAATTATTTTTACGACAATGGTTCAGTTTCTAGATACTTTCTATGCCAAGGGGACACGCAAAGCCCGAAGACTACATAATCTCACAAATGCAGTCATTATCTTTGATGAAGTGCAGTCCGTGCCTGTTAAACATATTCCTTTGTTTAACAGCGCAGTGAACTTCCTTCACCATTTCGGCAATAGCAGCATTTTACTCTGCACTGCGACGCAACCGACACTTGCGAAGACAAAGTATCCGATCCTTATGGGAGAAGACGCGGAAATGGTGAGAAATCTGCCAGACGTCGTGAAGGCCTTCGAGCGAGTGTCTATTGAAAATAAGGTGGAGACTGAGGGGTGGACAGCTGAAAAGATTAGCCGTTTTGCGATAAATGAGTTGGAGGATAAGCAATCATTGCTTATCATTTTGAATACAAAAAAAGCGGTTTTAAATGTATACCAGCAACTAAAAAATACAACTGATATTCCTGTTTACCATTTAAGCACATCGATGTGTCCCCAGCATAGAAAGGATATTTTAAAAGAAGTGAATGACAAGCTTAACTCACCCGAGGAGCGAGTGATTTGTGTTAGTACTCAATTGATTGAGGCTGGGGTGGATATCAGCTTCGAATGTGTCATTCGGTCGCTAGCGGGCTTGGATTCCATCGCGCAGGCGGCTGGCCGATGTAATCGGCACGCTGAAAGGGAAAAAGGAATCGTCTATATAATTCATGCTAAAGATGAGGAGCTATCCAGATTGCCCGAGATTGCCCTCGGTCAAAAGGTGATGGAGGAAGATATCCTTAGCCGCGAGGAGTTTGCTAAAGATTTGCTGAGTCCGGCCGCTATTCAAACTTACTTTGCCTTTTATTTGAAAAAAGCGGAACGGGAAGTTCAAATGACGGATTCGTTACTGAATGTTGAACTCGTTGAATTACTGGAACGCAGTCCCAAATACTTAGCAGCAATGTCGCAAGAAAGCCCTAAAACATTAATGGGTTCAATGTTCAAAACGTTGGAATCGCATTTTGAGGTGATCGAAGCTCCGACAACTGCGATTTTGGTACCTTATGGTGAGGGAGAAGATTTGATTGGCAAATTAAATGAAGATATAGATGACTATGACAAGCTCAATGAATATCTGAAAAAGGCTCAACAATATTGTGTGAATGTCTATCGCCATACACTTCAGCAGTTGGCGTCGGATGGATTGATTGTATCCCTCTATAATGACTCGATCTATGCCCTGAAAGACGGTGGCTATCATGATGAGTATGGGTTGGAGACGGAGGGAGAAGGGAAGTTAGGTCAATTAATTTTTTAATGGGGGTGAGTAATTATGCGAAATCAAATTGAATTCATCGTTTATGGTAAATACGGACTGTTTACGGATCCGATTACTAAAATCGGAGGAGAAAAATTCACATACCAGATTCCTACCCACCAGGCCCTTAAGGGAATCGTAGAGTCCATTTACTGGAAACCTACCATTGTCTGGTTTATCGACGAAGTAAGGGTAATGAATGCCATTCAAACAGAAGTGAAGGGAGTACGTCCGACCAAGTATCAGGACTCAAGCAATGAACTTGCCTATTACACATATTTGCGAAATCCGGCTTATCAAGTGCGAGCTCATTTTGAGTTTAACGAATTTCGTGAGGATCTTGCCTATGATCGCAACGAGCACAAGCACCATAATATTGCCAAACGCTCGGTGAAACGGGGCGGACGCCGAGACATCTTTCTCGGCAGCCGGGATTGCCAAGGCTATGTGGAAGAATGTGAATTTGGAAGCGGGACTAGCTTCTATGACGGGTATGGGGAAATTAGTTTTGGTCCTATGTTCCATGGATTTAATTATCCAGATGAAAGCGGGAGAAATGAGCTAGAGGCGAGAATATGGAATCCTGTTATGAAAGATGGGGTTATTCTATTTGACCGTCCGGAAGAATGTCCAATTGTTCGGCCGATTAAAAAACAAAGTTCAAAGGCATTCGCATTAGGTGAGAATTTCAAATCGGTTGAAGAAGAATATTATGAAGTGTTTCCAGAGGAGGTGAACAAATGAGCTGGATGAAACATTTATATGATGTCTATGAAAATAATGATGAGAAAGTGGGGGATTTTGAACAACGGGGAGAAGGACAGCGCTTTACATTGCTGCCCGTGTCCCATGTTACACAAAGTGCGCAAATTGAGGTGGTGCTCGATCGGGAAGGGAATTTCTTTAAAGCGACTGTCGTGCCGAAGGAAAAGGCACGGACAATTGTACCTGCCACGCTTGACTCGGCAAACCGGGCGGGTTCGACCGTCGCCGCACACTTTTTGCATGATAAATTATTTTATGTAGCAGCCGACTACATGAAGTATGGGGGAGAAGAAAAACGTTCTCAAAATTATCTTTCTTATATTGGACAGATGAGAGACTGGGCTGCAAGTGAGTTTACTCACTCAAAAGTAACGCATATCTATAACTATGTAAAAAAAGGGACATTAATCGAGGACCTTGTCGAAGAAAAAATTTTATTTATTGATGAAGATAATAAATTAATTGAGAAATGGACATCACAGGATGATAAGAAATATGGTATCGAAAAACCCGATATCTATAAAGTCGTCACAGGACAGAGCAGTGAGGCGCTTGTGCGCTTTAATATCTTAAGCGAAACGCCAGATGACCCTCCTCCGTGGGAGGATAAAACACTTTTCCAAGCTTTTCAGAAATATCTTGAGAATAAAATGAAAGAGACGGCAGAATCGGGATATTGCTATATAAGCGGAAAATTCTTGCCGTTGACTGAGCGGCATGGATCGCGACTGCGGAATGCCGGAGATATGTCAAAATTGATCTCTTCCAATGACAAAAGGGGATTTACATACCGCGGGCGCTTTGACCAGCCGAGCCAAGCGGTCCAAATTGGATATGACGTTTCCCAAAAAGCGCATAACGCATTGCGCTGGCTTATCCAGCGACAAGGCTACCGTGCTGACACAAGAAATTTTGTGACATTCGGTGTCGAAAAGCCTGTCGATGTGCAAGTGTTTGACGGATCAACCGATTTACTTGCATCGTTTTATGGGGTAGATTCTACAAAAATTGAACAGGATGAGACGGGTCTCGTCATTGCGGAACAGGTACAGCAAGCGCTGAAAGGGAAAAAACATAATTTTCAGCTTGAGGGAATTAAAAATATTCTTGTGATGGCGGTAGACGCCGCAACGACTGGAAGATTAGCGATTATTTATTATCAAGAGTTGGATAGCAAGTTGTTTTTGAATCGATTGGCTCACTGGCATGACACATGTAAATGGCACCAAGTCTACTTTGATTCGTCGCGCAGGAAGATCACTTATAATGTGGGGACCCCGTCAACCTATCATATTGTTGAATCCGTGTATGGCGAAAGAGCGGACGAAAAAGTGAAAAAAGAATTATATACTCGATTGCTTCCTTGCATTGTGGATGAGGCTCCGATTCCGAAAGACGTTGTTCGGTCGATCTTCAATAGGGTCAAAAATCCAATGAGTTTTAATAAAGATCTATCCAATCCAATAGGTGAATGGCAGCGGACACTACATATTGCCTGTGCATTGATTCGTAAGCAATATGAGAAGGAGGAGATTGACATGGCGCTAGAATTGAAAAACCGGGAACGAGACTACTTGTTCGGAAGGCTGCTAGGTGTGGCAGAAGTTTTTGAAGCTGAAGAATTAAAGCAGAAAAATGATGCAAGGGCAACAAATGCTGCTCGCTATTTCAATGCTTTTAGCCAACACCCTGCACGCGTATGGCTGACTATTCAGAAGCAGCTTCATCCCTATAAAGTGAGGCCATCAAAATTTAGCAGACGTTACATTAAATTATTACAAGAAATAGAAGATCATATCAAAATTGAAGATATGAACAACACGGCATTAGGTCCATTATTCCTGATCGGTTATAGTAGCCAGGTCAGGGATTTGTACACAAAAAAAGATCGGAAAGAGGAGAAGAACGATGACGCCCATCCAGAACAAAATTGATTTTGCAGTTGTGTTTACAGTCGATAAGGCCAATCCGAACGGTGATCCGTTGAACGGAAACCGACCGCGTCAGGATTATGACGGGTTTGGAGAGGTTTCAGATGTTGCCATTAAACGTAAAATCCGAAATCGCTTGCAAGATGAAGGTGAGTCGATCTTAGTCCAATCAGACGAACGTCGAAATGATGCGTACCGGAGCATATTAGCTAGAGTAGAGGGAAATGAAGAAGTGGCCCCGTATTTTGCCAAGAACAATAAAGAGCCGAATAAAGAGGAACTGGTTGAAACATTTGCGAGTAAAGCCTGGTACGATGTCCGAGCATTTGGACAAGTATTTGCGTTTAAAGGGACAGATGTTTCTGTAGGTGTGCGGGGACCTGTATCGATTCATACCGCAACAAGCGTTCACCCTGTGGATATCACAAGTTTACAGATTACAAAAAGTGTAAACTCCATTACAAATACGAAAGATCCAAGTCAAAAAACATCCGATACGATGGGAATGAAGCATCGGGTGGATTTTGGAGTATATACTTTTTGTGGCAGTATTAATCCTCAATTGGCAGAGAGAACCGGTTTTTCACAAGAGGATGCAGAAAAGCTTAAACAAGCGCTGATTACCCTTTTCGCAAACGATGCTTCCTCGGCCAGGCCTGATGGAAGCATGGAAGTGAATAAAGTGTTTTGGTGGGAGCATAATTCGAAACTAGGCCAATATTCTTCGGCGAAAGTGCATCGATCAGTAAAAATCGAGCTAAAAGATGAAGATAAACTTCCGAAGTCGCTAGAAGACTACACCATTAATGTTGAAGAGCTTGAGGGTCTGCCTGTGAAAAAATATGACGGTCTATGATTCCTCTGAATTCTTGTCGCTCTCCGGCATCCAACATTTCGAGTTTTGTGAAAGGCAATGGGCGTTAATTCATATTGAGCAAGAATGGGAAGAAAATGTGCTGACCATAGAGGGAAATCAATTGCATGAGAGAACGGATGACCCTTTCATTAGAGAAAAACGAAAAGGCGTTCTGTATGTACGTGGATTACCTGTTCACTCTGCAATTCTCGGATTAACTGGAATCTGTGATGTAGTAGAATTCTATAAAGATGAGAATGGTGTCACATTGGACAAAGAGGAAGGGAAGTACCTCCCAATCCCTGTTGAGTATAAAAGAGGAAAACCCAAAAAAGACCAATCGGATATTTTTCAGCTAACGGCGCAAGCGATTTGTTTAGAAGATATGCTTTTTTGTAAAGTTTCGCAAGGAAGTTTATTTTATCATGAAATTCGGCGTCGGATTGATGTGGAAATCACTGAGGAACTGAAAAAACAGGTGAAAGAGACAGCTCGGCGCATGCACGAGTATTATCAAAGACGGCATACACCCCGAGTGAAAACTGGGAAGCACTGTAAAAACTGTTCGCTTCGCCATATCTGTTTACCTGAATTATTAACGAAAGAGTCAGTTGCAAGTTATATGAAAAGGATGTTGGCGGAATGAAGAAGTTGCTAAACACGCTGTACATCACATTACCGGATGCCTATCTTGCACTAAAAGGTGAGAATGTTGTAATCGTGCAAGACGAAGAGGTCATTGGTCGGGTGCCACTTCATAACTTGGAGGCCATTTGTACGTTTGGTCGACAGGGTGCGAGTCCGGCGTTAATGGCAGCTTGTATGGAAAAGTCGATTGCAATTACCTTTTTATCTACTAGTGGACGATTTAGGGGAAGGGTCATCGGTTCTACAAAAGGGAATGTTACATTGCGAAGAACCCAATATCGGTTTGCGGACGACGAGGAAAAGAGTACTGAGATTTCGAAACACTTTTTAATTGGAAAGCTCTATAATGCAAAATGGTCTTTAGAGAGAATAACAAGAGATCACGCTTTACGCATAGACTTGGAAAAATTTAAAACCAAATCTGCTTTTCTCTCGGAGTCGATTCAGCAACTTACGGTAGCCGATAACTTAGAAGTATTGCGAGGGATTGAGGGAAATGCCGCAAGCGCCTATTTTTCTGTAATGGACGATATGATTTTACAGCAGAAAGAAGATTTTTTCTATAAGGGAAGAAGTCGTAGGCCGCCACTTGACAATGTAAACGCATTATTATCATTCGTTTATACTTTACTCGCTTCTGATGTTGGTGCAGCACTTGAGACCGTAGGCTTGGATGCGTATGTCGGTTTTTTGCATCGTGATCGTCCTGGTCGCATGTCCCTCGCTCTTGACGTAATGGAAGAGCTAAGAAGTGTTTATGCAGACCGATTTGTTTTATCACTAATTAATAAAAAGCAAGTACAAGCCTCCGATTTTCTGAAAAAAGAGAGCGGTGCAGTTATCATGACTGATAAAGCGAGAAAAGAGATATTACAATTATGGCAAAAGAGGAAAGAGGAACAAATTACACATCCATTTTTGAAAGAAAAGATTTCATGGGGATTGGTGCCTCATGCGCAAGCGATGTTGCTGGCTCGCTTTTTAAGAGGGGATCTTGACGCATATCCACCATTTTTATGGAAGTAGGTGTGTTTCTATCTTAGTATTGATCACGTATGATGTGAGCATAACGTCAGAGGGAGGAAAGAAGAGGCTAAGAAGAGTAGCAAAAAAGTGTGAAGACTTTGGGGTGCGCGTTCAAAATTCAGTCTTTGAATGTGTATTAGATGCAACGCAACTCAAAATATTGGAGATCGAATTAGAAAAAATAATCAACCCGGAAGTAGATAGTCTCCGTTTTTACAGGTTGGGCAATAATTATAAAACGAAAGTGAAACATGTAGGTGCTAAGCAAAGTTTAAGCGTTGATGAACCATTGATTTTTTAGTGCGAACCGGAAGCGCCCATAAAATCCCCAGGAGACCCGCACCAAAAAAAGAACCGAAAACCGTTAAGTCTTGGTAGAATGTTATGTTTAATAGCTAAAAAATAGCGAATTGGATCATTTTCACTGTAAACTAAGTTGAAATTCACCTTTTTTACTGCTTTTTCGCAGTCGCACTCTTCATGAGTGCGTGGATTGAAATATCCTCCAATACATCAACAGCCGCCTCCAATGCGGTCGCACTCTTCATGAGTGCGTGGATTGAAATTACATCCACCTCTGTATATTTTACATCTTGATTGCGTCGCACTCTTCATGAGTGCGTGGATTGAAATTTCGACCATCTTTGTTTATTGGTGTTCATCAGTTCGTCGCACTCTTCATGAGTGCGTGGATTGAAATACCTGGAATGTAACTCCAAACGGTTTCCCATTTATGTCGCACTCTTCATGAGTGCGTGGATTGAAATATTAGTTGCTAGTACCTGTGCCTGACGGGAACCAGTCGCACTCTTCATGAGTGCGTGGATTGAAATCTTGTTTGTATATCTTTATTATACACTAACTAAAAGTCGCACTCTTCATGAGTGCGTGGATTGAAATTATAGCCCATCATTTTGGCTTTGCTTAGTGACTCGTCGCACTCTTCATGAGTGCGTGGATTGAAATAACGCGAGTGGAGTATCACAACATCTTTTCAACTCGTCGCACTCTTCATGAGTGCGTGGATTGAAATGACAAATCAAAACTCATAGGATACAGTCATTAAAGTCGCACTCTTCATGAGTGCGTGGATTGAAATAAACATAATCATCCTCCTAGTGGCTATTTAGACACCGTCGCACTCTTCATGAGTGCGTGGATTGAAATCATAATACTTTTCATTTCATTTTTGTCATAGACGAGTCGCACTCTTCATGAGTGCGTGGATTGAAATACTGAGTAAAAGTTATCTTTATGTTTAGTGATAAGTCGCACTCTTCATGAGTGCGTGGATTGAAATCTATTTAGAGCATGGTATTTAGTTAATTGGAGGCAGTCGCACTCTTCATGAGTGCGTGGATTGAAATTAGAGTTTTAAGATATAGATTCACACACGAATTCGTCGCACTCTTCATGAGTGCGTGGATTGAAATCTCAGCTCGTCTCTCTTTAATAACTCTAGCAATCGTCGCACTCTTCATGAGTGCGTGGATTGAAATACCTTTTTCATAGTCAAACATAGATGGAATATACGTCGCACTCTTCATGAGTGCGTGGATTGAAATTGTTTTCCATGTATTGCTTTGGAGCTGTAAAGGGGTCGCACTCTTCATGAGTGCGTGGATTGAAATTGATAGTGTCTCGTCACGTAATAACTTTCCATCTTGTCGCACTCTTCATGAGTGCGTGGATTGAAATTACACTGTGAATGTTAACATGAATATTGAATTACTAGTCGCACTCTTCATGAGTGCGTGGATTGAAATATGATACATCTTAGTCATATCTAAATCTGACATTGGTCGCACTCTTCATGAGTGCGTGGATTGAAATTAAAACAGAGTTTAATCCATTAGAGAACTCATCTTGTCGCACTCTTCATGAGTGCGTGGATTGAAATCGAGAAGCATGTAATACCTTTTGATCTGCCAAAGTAGTCGCACTCTTCATGAGTGCGTGGATTGAAATTCCAATGAAAAATTTATAAGCTTCATTCCAAAAGAGTCGCACTCTTCATGAGTGCGTGGATTGAAATCCATCGATGTCATCTTTAATTGATCCTTTGTAAACGTCGCACTCTTCATGAGTGCGTGGATTGAAATTCTTGTTTCATCTGCAACACCCCCAAGACAAATTGTCGCACTCTTCATGAGTGCGTGGATTGAAATACAAAAAGAAGCTTTATTAAATCTGAATCATCTTGTCGCACTCTTCATGAGTGCGTGGATTGAAATCGCTAATAGACGACTACTCAAAAGACGAGTCGGCGTCGCACTCTTCATGAGTGCGTGGATTGAAATCGAAGGCCTGTCCGTGTAGGCTCGACGTTATATAGTCGCACTCTTCATGAGTGCGTGGATTGAAATTTGTGCCATAGCTACGGTCTTGGGCTTCGCTACCGGTCGCACTCTTCATGAGTGCGTGGATTGAAATGATAGTGGAGGTGGTCTAATGAGTACAGTAATAGCACGTCGCACTCTTCATGAGTGCGTGGATTGAAATGATGTTGAAAAGGAGTTTATTGCGGCCCAATACGGTCGCACTCTTCATGAGTGCGTGGATTGAAATGTCAAATGCCCATGAATGACCCGCCGCTCCCCAGTCGCACTCTTCATGAGTGCGTGGATTGAAATATCGAGTTTTGATTCGATGGATATGACTTCTTTTGTCGCACTCTTCATGAGTGCGTGGATTGAAATCGATTTACGCGGAACTAATTCGCGCGCAACATAAGTCGCACTCTTCATGAGTGCGTGGATTGAAATAATTGATATTGAGGATAAATTGCACGTTGCCGAAGTCGCACTCTTCATGAGTGCGTGGATTGAAATCTCGCTACCCTCTACTTCAATAGCTCTTGCATTACCGTCGCACTCTTCATGAGTGCGTGGATTGAAATAGTTTGTATCCGAGAGGGCTGGACATAAAGATGTTGTCGCACTCTTCATGAGTGCGTGGATTGAAATAATAGACGGATACTCTCAAAGTAATTTAAATGCCGTCGCACTCTTCATGAGTGCGTGGATTGAAATCGAAATGGACCAACATTTTTCTCAAAACTCTAGTGTCGCACTCTTCATGAGTGCGTGGATTGAAATAATGGATTCTTCTAAATTAGCAGCTATGGATTCTGGTCGCACTCTTCATGAGTGCGTGGATTGAAATGCTTTATTCCCCTCAGAGCAAAGTTGCGAGCAGTGGTCGCACTCTTCATGAGTGCGTGGATTGAAATCAACAAAGCTACGAATCTTTTGCAACCCTCGTCGTGTCGCACTCTTCATGAGTGCGTGGATTGAAATCCTTCGTTCTTCGTAATAATGCAGGACAGCTTTTGTCGCACTCTTCATGAGTGCGTGGATTGAAATATTATTGCGTCGATCAATGCTTGGTCAAATTGATGTCGCACTCTTCATGAGTGCGTGGATTGAAATATAAAGTAAAATCATATCCGCCGCCTGGTCAGCATACGTCGCACTCTTCATGAGTGCGTGGATTGAAATATATAAGCGTCGCTCACCCGTATCAATGCCGTTTTGTCGCACTCTTCATGAGTGCGTGGATTGAAATTTGAGGATCCCGCTTGTATGGGCCGGGATCCCCACGTCGCACTCTTCATGAGTGCATGGATGAATGGTGTTCAAGTGATTTCATTCCCTATGTATTCTTACGGAAATCCTGGCAAAAGGTCCTACTCGAATTAATGAAAAAATGGTTTCCTGATCACTCGAAGGCCCAGGAATTAAACAATGATTTATATAGACGATATCCGAAAGGATTCTATGTGAACGCGGAGCAGAAAATGAAGGATGCCAAAGGAGCAGCCAAATACATAGGTAGGTAATAGGCGAGACTGGCCATCGCCGAATCTCGAATTGGTGGATACGATGGGAAGGTAGTCGAATTCTGGTACGAAGATCATAAGACAGAGAAACGGGTTGGCGTGAAGCAGCCGGTCTATCGATTCCTGTCCCATATTTGACAGCACATCCCACCAAAACACTCCAGATTGGTGGGCCGTTTTGGGTTGTATAGCAGAAGGTGGTCGTATCAGAAGGCAAATCAAATCCCAAGCCTTCATGTCTTCATGCGTACAAAGCAGCTTCCCTTACTTTTGGAAAGAAGGAAAAAGAGAAAAACGTATCGGGAACGGACGATAAAGCTTTTGATTAAGATTCGTTTATTTGTCCGTGTTGCCATCTGGAGATGGGACCAGGTCGAGATCTGACATGCCGACTACGGTATCCTCTATCATTATATGGAAGCGAAAAATGATCAAAAGATAGGAGAAATCCAACGATGCCAACAGACGAAGAGCTGGATGAACTGAATCGGGCATTTTTACGATCATTAGAAGAGGATGACTCGTTCGGATTGAACGGAAAAATAAGTACAATTGAATTTAAGTGTAGGGGTTGTCGGGAAATAGATGACGTTCCCGATCTTGTAGTGGCGGGCTTTCAAGGCGACTTAAAACAGAATGAGGAAGTCGAAATCGAATATCCTTTTTGTGGGGGAACCATACATAGATCAAAAAAAGATTCCAAGTGAATCGACTTCACTTGGGACGGGGAGAGAAGCGCTTTAGCGCTTTTTTTCTTTTAGTTGAAGAACCATTCATTATGTAATATTTATGAATTGGGGTTTGGTAATAAAACTCTCATTTTTTTAATTAAATGCAGAAAATAATTGATATCCTATTCAATTACCGAATAATTCGTTTGAAATAACTGTTGACAATATTCAAATATTAAACTACTATACATTTAAAGTGATGGTTAGTTCATTGTTGAAAATGCTAATAAACATTGGGGAATATGGATTAATTTATGTTTGTGTTGGAGTTTATGGGTAAATAGTGAATCGTATTCATTGAGAGTATTTTGGTTTGCTGAATTATATTTATTAACAAAAATGTAAGCGTTTCCTGATGTTAAGTATAGAAAGTTGAGGAAGATCGGTTTTAATTTAATGAATGTAACGTCAATATTCCGGAATGGAGGTGGTGGTTCTTGTGTAGAAATGGAATTGCGAGGCCGCAAGGACAAAGTTTTTAACCAAAATAAATCTTAGGGAGGAAATGCAAAATGGATAAGCGAGGATATCGGAAAAAATGGCGGAAGATTGGTATCAAAGGCTTCTTATGTTTAATGATCATTATGTTATTGGCCGCGTGTAACGGTGAGCCGGAGGGAACTTCAAGCAGTGCGGATGCTTCGGAAGGAAAGAGCGATTTGCCGCAAGGGGTAACGGATAGTGAAATTCTTGTTGGTTTTGTAGGTCCGCAAACCGGGGCTACTGCCATTTATGACTCGAGCCGGAAAGCGGTTGAATCCTATTTCAATTACATCAATGAAAACGGGGGAGTCAATGGACGGACGTTGAAGTTGGTTGCCTATGACAATCAAGGGGAACCAGCGAAAACCGTTCAAATGGTAAAAAGACTTGTGGAGCAGGATAAAGTGTTTGCAATGGTTGGAAACGTAGGATCCAGTGCCAACTTAGCGGTTTTGGATTATTACAAGCAGACAGGCATTCCTGTCATTATGCCAGGGACAGGAAATAAACAATTGATGGATCCGCCGATTCCAAACGTATTGGGTGGCAGTGTCATCAATTACTCCATTGAAGCGAAACTTCTTTTGGATTATGCGGTCAATCAAGCGGATGCCAAAACGATTGCCATCGCCTATCAGAATGATGATCTAGGAAAAGAAGGATATGAAGCGATCAAAGAAGCAATCGGTAATTATGCGGATGTAGAAATTGTAGAAGAAGTGAATTTCTTGCAAACGGATGTAGAGTTCAGTTCGCAGGCTCAAAAGATTCAAAATGCAAAACCGGATGCTGTCATTGTATTGAGTACACCGAATCCGGCAGCTAACTTTAAAAAGGCTCTTTATCGGATCGGGGCAAATGATATTACGTATATTGTTGCGTCTGTAGGCGGTAATGACTCGAACCTCTTTGAACTTGCGGGAG
Source organism: Sporosarcina sp. FSL W7-1349 (assembly GCF_038003045.1). Taxonomy (NCBI): domain Bacteria; kingdom Bacillati; phylum Bacillota; class Bacilli; order Caryophanales; family Caryophanaceae; genus Sporosarcina; species Sporosarcina sp. FSL W7-1349. The sequence continues at coordinate 457,086 of NZ_JBBOOK010000002.1, read as the reverse complement.
AAGATGTTTGGAATGGAACGATTTCAGCTGCTACGATTCCGATCCCGGGTGGAGGAGATGAAAGCGACAGTTTGAAGTTGTTTGTTGAACGATTCGGGTCCGATCATCCGAAAGAGCCGTTGGTTGGTGTAAGTCAATCGGGCTGGGGAAGTGCGGAAGTGTTCGTTGAGGGCTTGAAACGGGCCGAGGATAACTTAGACTGGCCAAGCTTTTTGGAAACCTTCTATACATTTGACAACTGGAAAGATTCCATTTACGCAGGTGTTTCATTTTCCGAGGAAAATCACTATGGCGTCACATCGTTGTATTTGACAGAAGCGAAAGACGGAAAAATCGAATCTACTTCTGTCATTATGACAGTCGATCCGAAAACGGGTGAAGTTACTTCGGATTAAAAGAGAAAAGAAGAAAAGGCGTCGAGTCTCTTCTTCTTTTTCTACAAGTTGGGTAAGTTGATTTGGTATATATCGGTTGAGTCAGGACGTCATGATGTAGAGATGTAATTGAATTTGAACGCGAAAAGGTGGGACGCAAAATGCAAATTATTATCAGTGGATTGATCTTCGGCTGTGTGTATGGTCTGGCAGGATTAGGGATGGTGCTCATTTATAAAACGACCGGCGTAGTGAATTTTGCGCAAGGGGAGATGGCGATGATCACGACATTTGTCAGTTTCCTGTTTCTATCCAGCCTGAACTTGCCGTATCTGGTCTCCTTTTTCCTTGCACTCGCCTTTGCCGCGATACTCGGTATTGTCATTTATCAAGTGTTCATGAAGCGGATTCAGAACCAATCCCATATTTTCCAGATGGTAATGACGCTAGGATTGTTTCTCATTCTGAATGGGGTTGCCGGATTGATCTGGGGGCATCATCCGACGAGTTATCCGGAAGCTGTGCAAGGGGCTCCTTTTCAAATTGGCTCGGTTTTTGTGACGCCAAATGAGTTGTTTGTTGTTGGATTGACTGCTGTTTTAATGTTGCTGTTCTTCTTTTTCTTCAAATATAGCAAAGTGGGGTTGGCGATGCGGGCCTCGTCACAGGATATTACGGCAGCCGAACTGATGGGGGTGAAAGTGTCGACGGTCTTTCTGTCCATTTGGGCAATCGGAGCTATCCTTGGTGGAGTAGCCGGCATGATGACTGCGCCTATCACTTTCTTGAATATTAATATGATGTTCACAGTTTTGGTAATGGCTTTTGCGGCCGCGGTACTTGGCGGGTTTGTCAGTTTGCCCGGTGCGTTGGTCGGCGGATTGATCGTTGGGGTGTTTGAAAATCTAGTCAGCTACTACGGTGCTCCGGAAATGAAAATGGTGTATACCTTCCTGTTGATCGTGGCAGTGCTTTACATTCGTCCACAAGGCATATTCGGCGGAGAAAAAATGGTGAAGAAGGTGTGATGAACAATGAAACAACTTCTTGGGAATAAAAAAGCGTGGGTCAGCTTGTTGATTTTATTTGCCCTGGCATTTCCGATGTTGGTCGGGAATTCGGGTTATTTCATGACACTCTTCGTCCTGGCTTGTGTGTATGTCATCGCGGCGATGGCTTTGAACTTACTAGTTGGTTTCGGTGGACAGATCTCCGTCGGAAATGCAGCTTTCCTCGTAATCGGGGGATATACGGTCGCCATTTTAGCGGGGAAATATAATTTGCCGATTTGGCTGTTGCTTCCGCTTTCTGGAGTGGTGACAGGCGTGATCGGTTTGGTTATCGGCTTGCCGGCTGTCCGATTGAGTGGCCACTTTTTAGCCGTGGCGACGCTTGGGTTCGGTTTATCTGTTCCGCAGATCGTATTGAATTGGGATACCATGACGAATGGTTATTCGGGTCTCTCGGTTTCCCGGCCCGCCTTCCTCTCTTCCGACATTCAGTTTTTCTATGTCGTCGTCCTCATAACCCTCCTAGTTATCTGGGTCATGAATAATATTGTGAAAAGCGGATTGGGCAGGGCATTTATTGCCATTCGTGACAGTGAAGTGGCTGCGCAGGCAAACGGTATTCATATTGCATTTTATAAAACGATGATGTTTGTCATCAGTGCCTTTTTCACCGGCATCGCGGGCGGATTATACGCGTATTGGATCGGGTTTGTCAGTCCGGATGATTTTAGTATCGTGACGTCGCTTATGTTACTTGCCATGATTGTGGTTGGCGGGATGGCTTCCATTCCTGGTGCCATCATTGGTGCCGTGCTCTTTACGATTATTCCGCATTTCACGAATGCGTTCGTCGGGATTACGAATATTGTCATTGGTTTGGCGGTCGTGCTCGTGCTGTTTTTCCGTCCGAAAGGGATCGTGTCCCTCTTTGATTTTGCGAAAAAACCACATAGTAAACAAGAGTCGAGTGAGCCTGCATCGGCTTCCGCGTCTGTGAAAGGGGTGGCGAGAGATGTTAACCTTTGAAAATGTGACTGTCCAATTTGCGGGATTGACTGCTGTTGATCGTCTGTCGTTCACAGTACCGGAAGGCAGTATTTATTCCATCATCGGGCCAAACGGAGCGGGAAAAACGACCGTGTTCAACTGCATTAGCCGTTTCTACACACCTACAGGCGGCCGTATCCTTTTCAATGAAAAAGATTTATTGAAAGTGAAACCGCATGAGGTCGTACGGGAAGGCATTGCCCGAAGCTTCCAAAATGTCGAGTTGTTTTCCGAAATGACGGTGTTAGAAAACCTATTAACCGGATTGCATCCTTTGATGAAACGCAATATTTTCTCCATTTCCGTCCATTTGCCTTCTGTCCGGAAAGCGGAAAAAGAAGCGAAGGATAAGGCGTATGATGTGATGGAAATGCTCGATATTACGGAACTTGCTCATGAAAAGGTATCCGATCTTCCTTTCGGTTATCAGAAGATGGTCGATATCGGCCGTGCGATGATGGCGGAACCGAAACTGCTGCTGTTGGATGAGCCGGTTGCGGGTATGAATCCTGTTGAAACGCAGCAAATCAGCGAATTGATCATCCGTCTGAAAGAGGAGATGGGATATACCATTTTATTGATCGAGCATGACATGTCATTGGTGATGAAAGTGTCGGATTATTTGACTGTTGTCAATTTTGGTCAAAAGATTGCGGAAGGGCTGCCGCAGGAAGTGCAAAATGATCCGGTTGTCATCGAAGCCTATTTGGGGGAGGTGGAGCCTCTTGTTGAAGCTAACTGATATTCATACGTATTACGGAAAGGTTCATGCGTTGAAAGGAATTTCCATTCAAGTGGAGGAAGGATCCATAGTGTCACTAATCGGCGCAAATGGAGCTGGAAAATCGACTACACTGAAAACAATTTCCCGACTGATCCAGCCGAAACAAGGTCATTTCGAATGGAAAGGGTCTTCCTTCATTCGAAAACCTTCCAATGAAATCGTCAAACAAGGGATCATTCATTGTCCGGAAGGGCGCCGTGTGTTTCCATTGCTAACGGTTGAGGAGAACTTGAAAATCGGAGCGTATCAATCAAAAGATAAGAAAACGGATGAACGTAATCTGGAAAAAGTGTTCACGTATTTTCCACGGCTGAAAGAGCGGCTTCAGCAAAAAGCAGGTACTTTGAGTGGTGGAGAACAACAGATGTTAGCGATTGGCCGGTCTCTGATGGGGAATCCAAAAGTATTATTGTTGGATGAACCATCCCTTGGGATTGCACCAATCATCGTCCGGGAGATTTTTGAGATTATCAAGGCGATCAATAAGGAAGGGACATCCATCCTGTTAGTGGAGCAGAACGCTCATATGGCATTGGAGATTTCCGATTACGCGTATGTATTGGAAAACGGTCGGATTGCCTTGGAAGGAAAAGCAGAAGATCTGCGGCAAAATGAGGAAATTAAACAATTATATTTGGGCAAGTAGGATTGAGTTTTTCGGGAGGTGGATGTATGATTTCGACCATTTTAAAGGAAGGATTACAAAAAAATCCTCACAAAATTGCAATATACGAGAAAGACAAAGCATTCTCTTATGAAGAACTCGATCAGCGGATTGGTCAGTTGGCGGAAGGGATGAAAAAGTCTCTCCGTCTCGAACAAGGGGATGTCTTGGCCATCCAAGCTTCCAATCGGATTGAATTTGTTTGGACGTTATATGCGTGCTGGCGACTGGGCGTGGCGGTGACAACGATGAATCCTGCTTTGAAGCCTGATGAAATCAAACATCAGCTGGAAAACTCAAACGCCAAATGTTTTTTCTATGAAAACTCATGTAAAGAGAAAGCGGCGGAAGCTATGCGCAATATGGAAATCCATCCGGTTCAAGTATTGCTGGATGGGCCGGTGAATGAGAGCGAAATTCGTTTTTCATCCCTGTTTATAGGTCGAGGAATTTCAGAGCAAGAGATCGATCAAGACGCGGTCGCACTCATTATTTATACGTCTGGAACGACAGGTAAACCAAAAGGGGTTTTATTGACCCATCGGAATGTTGTGAGCATGATCCATGGTGTGATCGAGAGCCTTCATTTACAGGAGAGTGACCGTTCGTATTTAATTTTGCCGTTATTCCATGTCAATTCCATTCATTTTACACTAAGCGCGCCTATTTATCTTGGGGCAAGTGTGGTGCTGACAAACCGTTTCGATCCGAATGAGTTTTTACGAAACGTTGAGCAGTTCAAGCCTACCTATACAGTAGGTGTGCCGACTGTCTATAAACTGCTGGCGGATCTTCCCTCCGAAGAAATCCAGAAATATGATCTAAGCCCATTGAAATTCGGCCTATGTGGTGGAGCTCCTCTTACAGAAAGTGAATTTCATAGATTTCAACAAAACTATCCATTTCAATTTTTGGAAGCTTGGGGATTGTCAGAAGCGGCGGCTTGTTCGACATCCAACCCTTTACATGGCACGCAAAAGATCGGCTCCATTGGTATCCCGCTTCCGGGCCAACAAGTGAAAGTTGTAGATGAACAAGGAGGGGAAGTCCCACGGGGCGAGCGGGGAGAATTGATTGTCAAGGGAGATGTCGTCATGGCGGGTTATTTGAATAACCCGGAGGCGACGGAGGAAGCGTTGCGGGATGGCTGGCTATACACCGGGGATATTGGGTATGAAGACGAAGATGGCTATTTCTATCTCGTCGGAAGAAAAAAGGATGTCATTATTCGGGGCGGCATTAATATTTATCCGAAGCAAATCGAGGAAGTTCTTTATGAAATTTCTTCTATTAAAGAGGCGGCAGTCGTCGGGATTCCTGATGAAAAATACGGGGAAGAAGTGGTCGCTTATGTCAGTGTTCACGAAAGTGATCAGTTGAGCGAAGAGGCTATTATTACGTACTGCAAAGAAAAAATGGCGAATTATAAATGCCCTGTGAAAATATACTTTTTGGATGCTTTGCCGAAAAACTCGGTTGGTAAAATCGTGAAACACGAACTAGGCAAAATTACTGTGTAAGGGGTTGGGGAAATGGCGGTAAAAGAGAAAGAAGTCCAAGAGGAATTAGATATATTTTCTAGTACAATACGAGGATTTGCGCAGGAGAAAATCGCTCCTGTGGCAGCGTCCATTGATGAAAATCATCAAGTCCCTTCTGGTTTGATGGAAGAGATGAAGGAAATGGGGATGTTCGGCGTTCCCTTTCCGGAAGAACACGGAGGCAGCGGATTCGGGTGGCGGGCGTATTACATGATGGTGGAGGAGCTTGCGAAAATCGAAGGCTCGATTCCGGCGATTATTGGAGCACACACAACGATTGCATCGAATACGATTTATGTCGCAGGGACAGAAGAGCAGAAAAGGAAGTATTTAACGCCGCTCGCTCAAGGGAAGTATTTGGGCGCCTTCGCTTTGACTGAACCGGGAGCAGGTTCGGATGCGGCGGGAATTCGGACTGTGGCGAAGAAAGATGGAGACGATTGGATCATTAATGGAAGCAAGTGTTTTATTACAAACGCGCCTTCCGCAGACGTTTTCGTCGTGTTTGCCAAAACGGATATGGAAAAAGGAGCCCGCGGCGGAATCACAGCGTTCATCGTCGAAAAAGGGGCAGAGGGCCTATCCATCGGGAAAGTGGAGAAAAAATTGGGAATCCGGGGCTCGGAAACGAGTGATGTCATTCTGGATAACGTTCGTGTTCCTTCCTCCCAAGTCCTCGGCGAAGTGGGGGAAGCCTTCAAATATGCGATGAGAGTCATGCAGAATGGCCGGTTGTCCATTGCAGCCCAATCGCTCGGCTTGGCCAAAGGGGCTTTTGAAATGGCAGTAGAATATGCCAAAGAGAGACAGCAGTTTGGAAAATCGATTGCGAGCTTCCAGTCGATCCAGAACAAAATTGCCGAAATGAAAATGGAGATTTTCGCTATCGAATCTATGCTGGAGAGCGCCATCCGGCTGATGGAAGAAGGGAAACCATTTAACTTGGAAGGGTCCATCGTGAAAGCCTATGCTTCGGAAAAAGCGGATGCAATTATCAATGAATCGCTTCAAGTATTTGGCGGTTACGGCTATACGATGGATTTTCCAATCGAAAGAATGCTTCGTGATTCGCGGATCAATCGTATTTATGAAGGAACGAGCGAAATTCAGCGAGTGGTTATTGCGAAGGAAGTCTTTCGTGGATGAACGAATAAGCATCATGATAAATTCACAATTCCGGAGGTTCGTATGAAAAAGATCAAAGAAATTACCCAGGTCGCCGTGGTAGGCGCAGGAGCGATGGGGAGCGGCATCGCCCAAGTATGTATTCAATCTGGCTACTCTATCGTCTTGTATGATGTCAATGAGAGTCAGCTAAAACTAGCGGCTTCCAATGTATTGAATCGATTGAAAAAGTGGGCCGAAAAGAAAAATAGGCAAGAAGAGTTCCAACTTTTAGAAGGACGTCTGGTAATTGGGGAAAGATTGGAAGATATCGAGAGTGCGGATATTGTAATTGAGGCGATTGCAGAACAGTTAGATGTAAAACAATCCTTATTTAACCGATTGGAAGACATTGTTTCTTCTGATACGATACTGGCTTCCAATACTTCAGGTATATCAATAACAGATATTGCGCTCGGCTGTAAGAACAAGGAACGAGTGGTTGGCACACATTTTTTTAATCCGGCGCCTATTATGCCTGTCGTGGAATTAATACAAGGAAAACATTCTTCAGAGGAAACTATTAAAACGGCAACAGCTTTTATTGAGAGCCTGGAAAAGAACGTAGTGCTGGCAAAAGATGTCCCCGGCTTTATCGTCAACCGGATCATCACGCCCATGTTGAACGAAGCGATGCTTTCTTATGAACAAGGGATTTCAACGAAAGAGGATATTGATACAGCATTGAAGAAGGCGATGGGACATCCGATGGGGCCGCTGGAGTTATCCGATTATATCGGCTTGGATACGCTACTGTACTTCATGGAGCATGTCTATGCCGAAACTGGAAACGAAGCGTATAGACCGGGAGAGTTTCTCAAGGAACTAGTGAGGAAAGGGCATCTAGGCTTGAAAACGGGAAAAGGTTTTTATGAATATGAAGAAGCAAATGCAAAAATAACAGGCTGACTAAAAGAAGCGGCGTGTTTGCCGCTTCTTTTGGTCAATTTTTTCTGGGAGATGCAAGCCATTGTTCTCTTTCGTTGTTGGAAAAGTTATAGATGGATTGCAAGAGCATTTTATAGGCATCCTCCACTTTGCGCATCAATGAATATTTATGTTCCGATAGAACCCAAGCTGTTACGAATTCATCCAATGTGCCGAAGATAAGTATTTGCAAGGAAGAGGTCGATACATCCGTTCGGAATAAACCTTCTTCTTGTCCTTTTTCTATAATTTTCCTCAATAATTGGAAATAACGTTTTGTTCCTTTTTTGACAACGCTTCTTGACGATTCGGTAGGTTGGCGTGATTCGATCTGAACCACTTTTGCCATGTCATAATCTTCACCGAAAAAGTCAAAATGATTGCGGATTAATTCATACAGCATAATCCGTGGATCTTGAAGTGGTTCGATTAAGCTCTCTGATTTTGGAACATGACGATGATAAATGGCCGTGTCAAATAATTGGATCAAGATATCTTCTTTATTTTTAAAATATAAATAAACAGTGCCGTCACCAATATCAGCTTCTTTAGCTATTTTTGAGATGGAAGCACCATGATATCCTTCCTGGGCAAATACTTTTTTGGCAGCTTCCAAAATACTATAATACTTGTCATTTTTCTTCATAAGCTCTCACTCCAATTTATTTAATTGAGGACAAATTCACTTGATGATATAAAAGTAGCTGGAATTAAATAATATTTTGACAATTTAATCGATTTGAAATAGAATAATGAATATAAATTCATTTATTGAACATTGTAAAACAAAGGTTTAAACTAGTCAAATTAGTTTTAAGAGGAAATTTTTGAACTGGTATTCATTTAAATCGATTGGAGGAATCATAATGAATGTAATACATGAGATTACGAGATTTTCCATTTCTAGTCCCGACAAAATTGCTTTAAAAAATCTGCATTCTACAATTACATATGAAGAATTGGAACAGAAGATCAATCAGACAGCCAACGCATTTCTGTCATTTGGTGTTGAAAAAGGTGAACGCATCCTCATTCAAATAGGGAACCGATTTGAATTCATCTATTGTTATTACGCCGCCATGAAAATCGGTGCCATCATCGTGCCAATCAATCCTCTCTATACCCCCAATGAAATGAGCTTTATAGTGGAGGATTGCCAGCCGGTCGTCTATGTCTGTGAGCAATTGGCGAAAAACAATATCGAGACAGTAAACAAGCATTCAGAAAATGTAAAGAAGATAGTCGTGCTCGATGATAAATTGGAAGAATTGAATTTTGAAAGATATATGACCGAACAATCCGGGGTATACGAGGCGAATATTGAAGATGATGATGCTGTCTGTCAAATCCTCTATACGTCTGGAACGACAGGTCATCCGAAAGGGGCAATGTTAACGCATGATGGACTTGCTGGAAATGCTAAGACCTATAGTGAGCATTTAAAGTGTACATCCGATGATATTGGATTGATTGTCGCGCCTCTTTATCATGCAGCGGCGCAAACGAACTGCTTGAATACGATGATCCTATCGAATGCAGGTTGCTACATCATGGAGAAATTCGTCCCGATAGTTGTATTGGACACGATGGAAAAGGAGCAAATTACGTATTTTTTTGGTCCACCGACCATGTATGCGATGCTGTTAAATGACCCAAATATCGAGAACTATCAATTCAATTTACGGATTGCTTTCACGGGTGCGGCGTCCATGCCTGTGTCGGTCCACAAACGATGGAAGGAATTATTCGGGTTTGACATCTTGGAAGGCTATGGCTTGACCGAATGTTCGCCTGTCGTTAGCAATCACGGTCCAGATGGTCCGATTAAACATGGATCAATCGGTCCTGCGATTGAAGGGGTATCGGTCAAAATTTTTGATGAAAATGATCAAGAAGTGCCAGTGGGTGAAATTGGGGAAGTCGTTGTCCAAGGGCCGAATGTCATGAAAGGGTATTGGAATAGGCCGGAAGCTACAAAAGAGGCATTGCGTGGAGGGTGGTTCCATACGGGTGACGTTGGTTATCAGGATGAAGATGGGTATTTTTATATCGTTGATCGGAAAAAAGATATGATCAACCAAGGCGGTTTGAAGATCTATCCACGGGAAATCGAGGAAATCCTCTATCAGTACGGTAGTTTTCTCGAAGTGGGTGTTGTCGGAGAACCGGATGCGATTAAAGGGGAACAAGTTGTTGCCTATGTAACATTGAAGGATTCTAAAGGTTCCGTTGATTTTGAGGATGTTGAAAAGTTTTGTAGAAAGAATTTAGCTCCTTATAAAATCCCGAAGAAATATTACGTTCTTGATGAAATGCCGAAAACACTGAGTGGAAAAATATTAAAGACGCAACTGGTGAAAGCCTGAAGGGGGTTAGAACAATGAAAGAAGTAGTCATTGTCAGTGCCAAACGAACAGCGATCGGCACATTTAATGGAATGTATAAGAATGTATCCGCCAAAGAATTGGCCAAAACGGTAATGAAAGCAGTAGTCGAAGAAAGCAACGTGCCTCCTGAAGCAATTGACGAAATCATTGTCGGAAATGTAGATCAATCCTCCGCATTCTCGAATGTCGGTCGAATTGCCGCCTTGGAATTGGGGTTCCCTGAAAAGATTTCGGCCCATACAGTTGGACAAAACTGTGCTTCTGGTATGCAAGCTTTGGTGAATGGCATCCAGGCGATCAAATCGGGAGATGCTGAAACGATTCTCGTCGTTGGTACAGAGAATATGAGCCAAATCCCGCATTTATTAAAAGGGACCCGGTCCGGCTATCGGCTGGGGCATCATCAAGTGACGGATAAGATTGTGGAAATGCTTCATGACCCGTTCGTCGATATGACAATGGGGGAAACGGCGGAAGTAGTGGCGGAAGAACACGGCATTACACGGGAAGAGCAAGATGCCTTTGCACTTCGCAGTCATGAACGGGCATTGCAAGCACAGCGAGATGGCGTATTTGCGAAAGAAATCGTTTCCGTCACGGCGACAAAGCGAAGAGAAACCGTGACATTGCAAGAAGACGAAGGCCCGAATGAAAGAACATCCCTCGAAGTGCTTTCCACATTGCGGACAGCTTTCAAAAAGGATGGAACAATCACCCCTGGCAATGCGTGCGGATTAAATGATGGGGCTGCCGCTGCGCTGATCATGTCCAGGGAAAAAGCAGATGAACTTGGGGTCAAGCCGATTGCACGGATTGTGGCGAACGCTTCAGTCGGGGTTGATCCGAAACGGATGGGCTTGGGACCAGCTTATGCCGTGCCGAAAGTTTTGGAAAAGGCAGGCTTAACGATGGAAGACATTGACCTCGTCGAACTGAATGAGGCGTTTGCTGCACAAGCGCTTGCTTGTGTGAAGCAGTTGGAGCTCGATCCGGAAAAAGTGAATCCGTTCGGTGGGGCCATCGCGTTGGGGCATCCCGTCGGAACGACCGGCCTGCGTCTGATCGTCACCTTGCTAAACGGTTTGCAGCATTTTGAGAAAAAACGCGGCATCGCCACATTGTGTGTCGGGGGCGGCATCGGCGGCGCGGTCATCGTTGAGAGAGTATAGGGGGGAGAATTTAATGAAAACAATTGATATTGTAGACATCGAAATCAAAAATGAAGTGGCCATCCTGACAATTGAAAATCCGCCGGTCAATACGATCAGCAATGCGACGATGGCATCGTTAAATCTGGCGCTCGATCAGGTGGAAAAAGCGGATGACGTCAAAGTGGTCTTATTACGCGGCGCCAATGGCCATTTTATGGCGGGAGCGGAACTGAAGGAATTTAACGAAATCGAGACAAAAGCAGAAGCGAGTCGCGTATCGTATATCGGGCATCATTTGATGAACCGCATTGAGTTTTTCAAGAAGCCGGTTATCGCGCTAATCGAGGGAGCTTGTCTAGGCGGAGGCTTGGAACTGGCGTTAGCTTGTCATATGCGGATCGGTAGTTCCAACAGCCAATACGGATTCCCGGAAATCACGCTGGGTATCATTCCAGGAGCAGGTGGTACCCAACGGCTGCCCAAACTCATCGGAATCGGAAAAGCCCGGTATTATATATTATCAGGGGAGCGGATCCGCGCTGAACAAGCGGAAGCATTAGGCATCATCGACCGGGTCGTCGAAGTGGAGGAGTTGCTCGAAGCAGGAATGCAATGGGCGGAAGCCATCGCGAAAAATAGCCGCATCGCCATCCACCACGCCATGGACGCTATGAACACCGGACTGTTCGGCACCCACTTCGAAGGCTATAATCGCGAAGCCGAGCGCTTCGGCGAATGCTTCGAAACGGAAGATAAGAAAGAGGGCGTCGCGGCATTTTTGGAGAAGAGAGAGCCGAAGTTTCGGAATTGCTGAAGTAAAGGAGCGTCAGGTATCCAAAGCCTGGCGCTTTTCTTATCTTCAATCACTCCTCATCCTGATAAAGCTCAAACCAATTCCTTTCATACGGTTTTTAAACATCCCGACATAATAGCCCTGGCGTAAAGCGGCGGTTTTTTGTTTGATGACTCGGAGAGTGAAAAGTAGTGCCAGATAGCCAAGGGCCTCGTCAAGCCCCTCGAATTATGGGAAGGACCAGATCGCCTAGCAACTCAAACTACTATTGACTCCATATAATTGGCTGACTATTTTTAGTTTCTATTTCCGTACTTGTCAAAAATAGCAGCTTTAAAGTTCTGATAAAACGTCACTGGTCGTTTTATACCCAGCTTATCCACGTTACCCACATTATCCACAAACCCTTAATTTTTCTTTCGGCAATACATATTGTGTAATAATTCTTGGTTTTTACTTAAAGAATAATCGATACCGTTCTTTGAAAATGAACCTTCATAGCTTGTGCTGCATAGCTTTTCTGCATCCAGCCAATCTATCATATAGGGGATTTCATCATAGTAAAAAATAATAAGATTGTTGGCGCCGCAGCCTTGGATATATGATGTATTGTGGATAACTTGTTGATAATTTTTAATTTTCATAATGTCCGCCGGATGGTCACTTCGTATTTTTTGATTTCTTTGCAGATGGTTTCGCCTTTCGCACGCATTGCCGGGTAGTTCAACCCCTCTAACCTGTAATTTGGAAAAAATTTATTGAAAATGAAACGTTTCCCGGTTAGAAACGTTTAGTTAGATAGAGTCGAAATCATGTCGTGCATGCCGTCTACGTCTGGAGTCTGAGTCCATTTCCAACTGCAGCCGGTTCCGATGGATTGTCGAACTGAGCATACTGGAAATAAGAGATTGGCAGAGGGTGGACGTTATGGAAAAGACGATTTATATTGTGCTGACTGATACGGGGACGTTGTTGTCCAAGGGGATCGCTTTGTATACGAAGGAGCGATTGAATCATGTATCAGTAGCGTTCGACGCGGAGCTGCGCGATATGTATAGTTTCGGAAGGAAGCAGCGTCATAACCCGTTCGTCGGTGGTTTTGTGAAGGAGAACGCGGTTGCCGGCATTTTCGGGCGGGCGGATTGTGCGGTGTATAGTTGTACGGTGACTCCTGAACAATATGAAGAGATTCGGGGTGCAATCGGCCGGTTCGAGGAAAATCCGGATCAGTACCGCTATAATTTCATCGGCTTATTTGCTGTAGCCCTGAAAAAAGAGATCCAGCGGGAGAACGCATTTTTCTGTTCCCAATTTGTAGCCACTGTTATGAATGAAGGCGGGGTCCCCTTGTTTTCGTGGGAACCGCATTTCGTGCAACCTCGGCATTTTGCCCGGTTGCCTCGCTTGCGGAAGAAGTACGAAGGGGATTTGCGGACCTATCTGCGGCGAATGAGAGGGGACGAAGAGCGTCAGCCGTTGCCAAGCGGCCTGTGGAGAGGGTTGGCGCTGCGGCTGTTGGCGTGAAAGAGCGATTGTCCAGGGAGGCAGTTGCTCTTTTTTAAATAGGTTTGGAATATTATGTTACAATCGAATGAAAAAAAGGGGGGAGTGCCATGCAGGACGACTTGCAATCGGTAGTGGAGCGGGTAGCCCATCTGGAAGCGGAAGTGGCATCGCTTAAGCAGGAGTTGGCGGACCTTCGTTCGCAAGCATCCGTGACGCCTGCACGACCAGTAACTCCACCGCAGCCGGCAGAAATGCCGAAGCCCATCCCGAAAACCGGCTTCCGGCCGCTCCGTCCGAAGGAATCCGCAGAACCGGATCAGCCGAGGCAACCGAAGCCCGAATCCAAGCCAAGGCCGGAATTCAATTTGGAACAGGCGCTTGGCATCTGGTTGCCGCGGGTGTTCATGTTTATCCTTCTGCTCGGCTTGCTATGGGGATTGAAAGTGGGCATGGACTATGGGGTCATCACCAATCCGGTGCGCATAGCGCTCGGGTACGGCGGAACGGTTCTTCTCTATTACTTAGGGGTGCGGTTCATCCGGAACGGGAAAACAGGGTTCGGTTTAACGCTGCTCGGCGGTTTTCTGGCGCTTGGCATCTTGACGACGTTTGCTGCGCATCATCTCTATGGCTATTTCTCTTTCGCCGTCGCGTTTGTCGTCGGCGTCGCCTATATTGTTGCGGGCTTGTGGATGTCGCAGAAGATGCGTTCTGAGACTTTAACAATCTTTTCCGCGCTCGCTGGGTTCCTGTTGCCGTTCCTGCTGGAGGGGGAAGGTGCGACCGCCGTCCAATTTTGTTTGTATATCTTGTTGCTGTTCCTGTCACTGTTCTACGTTTCGCTGAGTCAGAAGCATAAGTATACATTTTACGTGACTTTCCTGTTGTTCCATTTGACGCTATTGATCTATGGCATCCTAGATGGGACATATGGAGATGAAACGATTCTCGTTGGTACGGTCATGATTCAGCATTTGGCTCTCCTATTCTTTTATGTCCGTGGTAGAGTTTCCCGGCATGTCTTTACCGAAGCGCTTCTTTATACGAATTTCGTCTTTTCCATCGGCTGGATCAAACTGCTGCCTCACACCGAGGAAGTGGCGGTCTATGGACTGCTGGCATTGCTGTATATTGTTCTGGCCGGCATGATGTTCCGTAAACAAGACGATTTGCTGCAAGGGGTATTGTCCGCTGTCGCGGTCTTCGCAGTGAGCGTGTTCATCCTGTCTTTCCGAATGGAGCATTACCCGGTGCGCCTGATGCTGCTCCTGGTAAACGGCGCAATTGGTATCTGGATTGGGTTGCGGTTCCGGACGTTGCGCACGGTGGTGACAGGATCGCTCGTGTACGGCTGGGTCTCGCTGACCATTTTCGGGATGTTGCCATTGCAGGAATTCATTTCACTGGAGCATGGCGTTTGGCTAGTTTTCCTTGGCTCGCTGCTTTGGATCTATCATTTGTTGTACCGGTTTCCGCCCGCTAAGTTGGAGGGTAAGCTAATTTTGTTGGACCGGAGTTTGATTGTTGGCCAACTGATCTTCCTGTTCTATCTCTATCAACTTGTGCACTTGTGGACCATCCAGTCTTCGCTCTCCCATGCCACGGCAACACATGTCCAGTACCTTGTGTTCATCGGCGTGTTTCTAGCGATGTACGGGTTCCATAAGTGGAAGCATGGGCTTTACCTGACCCATGCCGCGGTGTTCGGATTTTTGCTGATCGGCCTTTTCCTTCTGCCGATGGGGCTGACGTATTCATTTGAGGATGGCGGGTTTTTATTCAACCTGGTGGTGCAAATCTTGTATGTTGTTCTTCTGACGGCGATGATCCGTGCGATTTTGATGGATACCTTCTATATGAAACAGGAAGCTTTGAGACTGAAGGTCTCCGGTTTGGCGGTCGTCATGCAGATCCTCTATTTCCTGTTTTTGAATAAATGGTATTTCGCCTGGGTGGATCGGTATGGCTGGGACTCGGAGTTTGTCCTGCTGGTCCATACTTTCCTTTTATTCGCCTTTGCCTTCCTATCCGTGAGCATCGGGCGGAAGCTAGGATGGCGGCAAGTGAAAGTGCTTGGCGTCGCATTGATCGGGCTTTGTATCCTAAAGCTGTTTTTCGTGGATCTGGCGGCTATATCCATCATGATTCGCGCCATTCTGTTCATCGTCGTGGGAATTGTCGGGCTTGTCTATTCACGGACGTTGTTGAAGGAAACAGGGGAATGAAAAAGGAGAGGGATGAAAAGATAACGGTTCTAGTTCCTCCGCTTTTCGCAATTTAGCCGCAAACATGCGATAATGAAACAAACTACGAAATAAGGATGAAATCATGGCGAAAACAATTGATGTACAAGTGAATGCGAAACATAGTGCGGAGCTGAAGAAGGGGTATCCGCTCATTTTGAAGGATGCGGTCCTCAATCCAGATGTCTTAGTGAAAGAAGGCAGCCTGCTACGGTTGTTGGATAAAGATCGCCGTTTTATCGCGAAGGGGTATTACGGTGTCCAGAATAAAGGCATCGGCTGGGTGTTGACGCGCAAGGAAGAGGAAGAGATCGATTTTGACTTTTTCCAGTCCAAAATCCAGGCGGCGCTGGCTCGGCGCGAGGCACTGTTTGCCGATCCGGAGACAACCGCATTCCGTGTGTTCAATGGCGAAGGCGACGGGATCGGTGGGCTGACAATCGATTATTTTGCGGGCTACTATATGGTGAGTTGGTATAGCGAAGGGATTTATTCCCTAAAACATCATGTATATGGCGTATTCGAGAAAGTGGTCGACTACAAGGCGATTTACGAGAAGAAGCGGTTCGATACGAAAGGCCAGTATATCGAGCAGGATGACTTTGTCAAAGGGGAGCCGGGAGATTTTCCGATCATTGTCAAGGAAAACGGCATGAACTTCGCCATCGATTTGAATGACGGGGCGATGACCGGGATTTTCTTGGATCAGCGGGATGTGCGGAAGGCAATCCGCGATCATTACGCGGAAGGGAAACAGGTGCTCAACACATTTTCCTACACGGGCGCGTTTTCCGTGGCCGCGGCAATGGGCGGCGCCATCAAGACGACGAGTGTTGATCTGGCGAAACGTAGTGTGGCGAAGACGATCGAGCAGTTCAGTGTAAATGGCATCGATTACGAACAGCAAGATATTAAAGTGATGGATGTCTTCGATTACTTCCGGTATGCGAAGCGGCATGAATTGAAGTTCGACCTTGTCATCCTCGATCCACCGAGCTTTGCCCGTTCGAAGAAGTACACGTTCAGCACGGCGAAGGACTATCCCGCCTTGCTGATGGATGCGATTGCAGTCACTGAGAAAAACGGAATCATTGTCGCTTCCACGAATAATTCAAGCTTCGGGATGAAAAAATTCAAAACGTTTATCGAGAAGGCATTCGCAGATGCCGGATCAAAATATAAAATTCTCGAAGAATCTTCTTTGCCGAAGGACTTCCGGACGAATCGGGATTTCCCGGAATTCAATTATTTGAAAGTTGTTATCTTAAAGAAGTTGAAATAAGTCAAAGACCGCGCGGGTTTGTGCTGCGCGGTCTTTCCGTAGACTGAAATCGGTTTGGAAGTGGAACAATTGTTAGAAGCCATCATACATGGAATCATTCTTGCCTTCGGGCTTATTGTGCCGCTAGGCGTGCAAAATGTGTTTGTGTTTAATCAAGGCGCGCTGCAGCCTGTGTTCAGCAGGGCATTGCCCGTCGTCGTGACAGCCGCTGTCAGCGACACAATCCTCATTCTCGCCGCGGTGTCGGGCGTTTCCTTGCTCGTCCTGACATTTGGCTGGCTGGAAAATATCATTTTTGGTTTCGGTATCCTCTTTTTGCTATTCATCGGATTCTCCCTATGGCGCAGTGAGGCCGCGTCGCCGGAAACGGAAGCCGAACGGTTTACCGCCAAACGGCAAATCATCTTCGCGGCATCAGTCTCTCTTTTGAATCCGCATGCGCTTCTGGATACGATCGGAGTCATCGGCACGAACTCACTGAACTACGAAAACGAGGAAAAATGGGCATTTACTATGGCCACTATCATAGTTTCATGGCTTTGGTTCATCGGCCTGGCTGCGGCGGGGCGCTTCCTCGGAAGGCTTGACGCCAGCGGCAAGCTCATGCATGGGTTAAATAAAATCTCAGCCCTCATCGTATGGGCAGTCGCCGTTTATATGGCGATCCAACTTATTGAGAATGTCACATAACGTAGAAAATGAGAAACCTAAGCTTGCTATTTAAACGGCATGCCTAGGTTTTTATTGGGATATGGAGTCCCGGGCGGCCTCGAAACGTATTCAACGGACCTCATGGCATTTCCGCGGAACCTCACAACATTATCAGGGAATTTTCCAACGTTTTGGTTGAACTTCGAGACACATTCATCCAACCTCCCAACATTTTCGAAGGACCTCCCAACATTCCTGTACGACTCCGAAACATATTCTAATCCTCACTCGCTAAACGACTCATTCCGCCAATTCGGCATTCAGTTTCTCCGCTTGCTTCCTGAAATATAGATAGAAGGAAAGCCAGATAATCGTATAGACGACTACGAACAGCAACAGGACGAGCAAAGCATTGCGGAGGGAGAACGGAATCCATTGCAGGCCAAATGTGACGATGAAATAAAGAATAGCTACTGTGATGAAATGGGCGGCGGTCTGTTGCGCGAGGCTTAGCTTTTCATTTTCAAAATAGAGTGGGCTGACGGTGAAAAACCAGCCGGAGAAGATGCTGCCTAGCGTGTTTTTGACGAAGATTTGGGCATCGAGCGTTTCGGCGCCGCTCGCATAGATGAAAAGAAATGTGAACGCTACCGAGAGGAACGCTCCGAAGAAGATGCCGAGTATGCTGCGGGTGAGAAATGTTTTCATCCGTTTTTCCTCCTGTTCAATTTAAGTGCTTCTTTGATCGTATTGACGTAGGTGCGGGAGACGTATTCTTTCGCACCTGATTTGAAATGGACGCAGAGCGTTCCGTTGAAGGAGGCTTCGAATCGGCTCAGTTCATGCAGATTGGCGATGACCGATTTCGACAGTCGGATGAATTTCGAGGAAGGCAGCAGCTTCTCCAATTCATACAACTTTTCCTTCAACTTGAACGTCCCATCATTGGTCACTGCCATGACGGAATCGCCTTCTGCGTAAAAATAATGGATCTCGACCGGCTTTAGAATATGCTGCATTTCTCCGTCCTTACCGACGAGGAATTCGGTTTCCTGGCCTTTTATGAAATCAAGCAATTCTTGGATAGAAGAATCCAATTCATTGCACTGAATGATAATCTTTGTTTCTTCGTAGTCGGAATCGATGCTTAAAGATATTTTCATAGCACTCTCTCCTTTCGACAATAGTGTACCGGACATGGTAGCTATTGTCTGTAAGAAGTTTTCAGGCGACTCGCTTTTTTGAAGCTAACCGCAGGACGAGGAGAGCGATGATCGACAATCCTGCTACATAGCCGATCGATCGCCAGGTATCGGTGTTCCACTGCCATTGGCCGTTCCAGACGGCGATGAATAATTGATTCATATGATAAAGCGGGTTGACGCCCGCAATCAGCTGAACGAACTGTGGCATAAGGTCGACGGGCATCGAAAATCCGCCTGTGATCATGACGATCTGGAACAGGACGATGGAGAACACCAAAGCGCCGTTCAGACTGTTGAAGAAGGAGTAGATTGCTGCCGAAATGACGAGCAACAAGGCATTCAGCACGATGAAAAAACTGTAGGATAATATAAATTGCAACGGACGAAACGCGAGATCGTAAGCGATTATGCCGATGAGCAGCACAAACAAATAGCCGAAACTTGTAATGATGATAGATTTTAGAATGCTGGAGACCAGCAACGTCCTTGCAGGAACGGGTGAAAGGCTAATGCGCTTTTCCACTCCAGACACCCGGTTCATCACTTGGTCGAAGCCGAATGCGAAGAAGACGACACCGAATGTAATAAGCAGGATGAATGACGGCGTGTATGTCTCAGCGTAAGATAAGTTCCCTGCATATGTGGCATCCCCGAACAATTGGCCCATGAAAAGATACGTGGCAGGCGGTACAATGATCGTAAAGATAACATAGAACAATTCTCTTGAAAACATCAGCAAGTCGTATTTTAATTGGGTCGCTAACATGTGAACTCCTCCTTAAATAGATACCTTTTGTAAGTAGAAATCATGTATGGATGAAAAGCCGGAAGCCAAAATTTCATCCGTCGGTCTGAATACTTCAGCGACGCCTTCGTTGATCAGCAGCACTTTGTCGCAATACAGTTCGACCTCATCCATGTTGTGGGTTGTCAAAATGACGGTGCCGCCGGTCGATTGATTGTACGCTGTGATGTACTGCCAGAGCGTGTTCCGCATATGCGGATCGAGGCCGGTCGTCGGTTCATCCAGAATCAGGAGTTTCGGCTTGGACAGGAAGGCGATGGCGAGGCTGACAATCTGCTTCCACCCGCCCGATAGTTTGTCGAAATACTTTTTGCGATGGGGCTCCAGCTTGAAGTCGACCATGATTTCCCCGATGTCGATAGAGGAGCGGTAGTACGCCTTGAACAGTTTCAGCAGTTCCTCGACCTTCAGTGTTTTATAAAACTGGGTCGGTTGCAGAACCACGGAAATCTCTTTCCGCAGTCCTTCCAGTTCGCCGATTGTAAGAGACTGAATGTTTTGATCAAAAACAGTGACTGTTCCACTGTCATAAGATTTCAGCGTCATGAGAATTTCGAGGAACGTCGATTTGCCGGCACCGTTTTTGCCGATAACGCCGATGATTTCCCCGGCCTGCGCTTGGAAATTCACTCCTTTGAGGACGTGGTGGTTGCCATATGATTTTTGAAGATCGTTCACTTGGATCATCGTAAATCCCTCCGTGCTTTTGTTTGATGTCCAGCTCCGAGCGCCAGAGAATCGAACAGCGAAGGGTCGATTTGCCGTATTTCTGCGTTCTTTGCAGAAATTAAGGCACCTCCGGGGTCATAAGCCATGCCAGCCATGCGGCAAAGAACGCCGCCCGTCCGGCATGGCTTATGCCTGTCGCCTCTATGCGGGCGCCCTGCGCTTTTCTTGTTACTGAAAGTATATGGTGGTTTTATAAATGGCACAGCCGGTTCTCGGTGAGATGCTACTTTCTACAGGTGAGTTGCAGAAAAGACCGGGTGAAGTACAGAAAGAAATGGGAGGGGAAATCCGTGGATTCAATGAAACCGAAGAAGCGCAGTGCTTTGCGGATATACATGGGGACGAAAGCGTACCGTTTGAAACGGTATGCAGAGTGGATGTTGGATAGGAAAATGTATGCGAGGACAAAAGGGGAGGACAAGCTTGGGCATGTGTGGTTTAAGCATCAGACCCCGTTGATGCGTCAGTTGAAAGACGTCGAGATGGAATTGCAATCCAATAAGGTGACGAATCTAAAAATTGCGGCGCAACGGGTGAATCGGATTGTCATCAAACCGGGGGAGACGTTTTCCTATTGGCGGCTGATCGGCAACACGACAAAACGGAAAGGGTACGTCGAGGGGATGGTGCTGCATTACGGGAAGGTGACGGTCGGTGTCGGGGGCGGTCTGTGCCAGCTGTCGAATTTGATTTATTGGATGACGCTTCACACGCCATTGACGGTGACGGAACGGTATCGCCATAGCTACGACGTATTCCCGGATTCGAAACGGAACCAGCCATTCGGCAGCGGAGCGACATGTGCGTACAATTATTTGGATTTACAAATTAAGAACGAAACGAATGAGACCTATCAGCTCATTGTCTATCTGACCGATTTGAACTTGGTTGGGGAGTGGCGATCAACGGCCCCGGCGACACGGAAATATGAAGTGTACGAGAAGGACCATAGTTTCACTCGTGAGTTTTGGGGCGGCTATGTACGGCATAATTCCATTTATCGAAAAGTGTTTGATTTGGACGGCGAGCAGATTGAGGATGAGTTCATCACCGAAAATCATGCTATTACGATGTACGAACCGTTTTTGACGTATGAGGAAGCCGGTGATGTTTGAATTTCCAAAATGTCACAAATCCGTTGGATGACAAGTACCGCAGACCCTAGTAAGCTGAAGATAATAAGCTGTGAAGTTTCTGTGAGGAGGTTGTCGCAGTGAAACGGATGCTGGTTTTAGTACTAGTCGTGGCGGCTTTTGGATTGGCGGGATGTGCCTATACGTATAGCGATGAGGACGGGTATCGGATGGCAGTCATCAATTCGGGTTTCCCCGTACCCAAAAATGCGTATGAAATCAAACCTGAAGCATGTACGGGGGAAATCGCCAAATCGGCAAAATATAAATTGAAAGACATCGGTGACGCAGAAGGCACACCGCCTGCTGCATACTTGGGAGAGATTGAAAAATGGGGCTGGACGGAAGTGGAAGAGAGCCGAGTTGGCAATGTCCACTTTTTCAAAAAGGAAGGCAAGATCATGTCTATCGTCGTTCAGAAGAATATTTTCGATTTGTATGAGTTGACGGAGGATGTGAAGTTGTAAGATTCATTTGAAACATAATAGGGTTTCCATACGTACAGTGGATAAGTGGAAGGGAGAGCGCTATGCGGAGACGGAATCCTTTGCTGTTCGCTGTTGTCTTGGTGGTCGGCGCCGTAATACTGTTCTGGATGAGAGAGAAGCCGCTCAACGGGAATGATGCAGAATCGATAGGCCGGATACTTCTGGAGCAGGAACAGCACGGAGATGTAACGATTTTGGAGATTAAAGATGTTGAAAAGTACCGGGTCGTTACGTATTTGCATAATGACACCAATCAGGCGCTGGCGATGTTCCGGAAGAATGCAAAAGGGAACTATGAGTGGGTGCGAAGCGAGAAACAGACAGGTGAACCGCTCGCTATCTTCAACACTAGTCTTCTTTACATGGACGTCCAAGAAGGACCGTCATTCATTTTTGTGACTAATTCGGAAAATCAGGTGGCTGCCGTGCAAGTAGAGGTGAACGGATTTTCGGAAAAAATCGAACTGCCGGTCGGTGAGGCGGCTGTGAAGTGGTTGGATATACCGAAATCGGGAGAAGGACAGTATGCCTTTACTTTTACTTATTTCGATCAGGACGGGAATGAAATAGAAGAGATGGGGAACGGATGATGTGACACGGCATCATCTTTTTTGTTTCTCTTGAAACGTATGTTCGCGTTTGGTATATTAGATTTAATAGTCTGAATAAAAGGGATGGAATTATGCTGGCTGAATTCGTGTTGGAACAAACGGATGACTATGAAGCGGATGGGGATTTTGTAAATCAGGATGGGTTATGGAAAAAGGTGATTGGTTTTATTTTATAGATTATTTATTACAACTTCCGGTTAATTTGAGGAAAAGGCTTAGTGGCAACATGATTCCATTATTGAAAAAGGAGGACAGCCAGATGCTACAATCCGATAAATGGGAGTTATCCCCGACGTTGGAAGAGGCACTTGCCATGAAACAGAGGGAGGGCGAGGAGAAGGGGAGGCTTGAAGGAAAAATCGAGGGGCAGTTGGAAGAACGCCGGAACTTAGCAAAGGCCATGCTAAGCGAAGGGTTTGCTGCCGAGCAGATTATCAAATTGACCAAGCTGAGTGCGGAGGAAGTGGGACTGCTTAAGAAAGGCTTATTGTAGGAAAATTGTATTTTATATCTATGAAAAAACAGTCCCATGGTCAAGGTGACTATGGGACAGCGGAATCTTGTTTATTCACTTAATTCAACATTGTGATACACTTGCTGAACGTCTTCTAGATCATCTAGCGCATCAATCATTTTCTCGAATTGGGCTTGTGCTTCTTCGGAAAGTGCAATTTCGCTTTGTGCGAGCATCGTCAATTCCGCAACTGTAAACTCGGTAATGCCTGCTTCTTGGAAAGCTTCTTGCACTACGTGAAATTGGTCGGGTTCGGCATAAATGATGACTGTGTCATCTTCTTCCAAAATATCGCGAACTTCTACATCGGCTTCCATCAAAAGCTCGAGCACTTCATCGGCGGTCTTCCCCTCGAGACCGAAAACCGCGGTGGCATCAAACATATAAGATACGGATCCGCTGACCCCCATATTCCCGCCGTTTTTCCCGAACGCAGCACGGACTTCGGAAGCAGTCCGGTTCACATTATTCGTCAACGCATCAACGATGACCATTGAACCGTTTGGCCCAAATCCTTCGTATCGGAGCTCGTCGAAGTTCTCATCCGATCCGCCTTTTGCTTTTTCGATGGCCCGGTCGATAATGGCACGTGGTACGCTGTACGTTTTCGCCCGTTCCACTACGATTTTCAACGCCTGATTCAATTCTGGATCCGGTTCGCCTTGTTTGGCAGCTACATATATTTCACGTCCGAATTTCGCGTAAATACGACTTGTATTGGCATCCTTCGACGCTTTCTTTTCTTTAATATTATTCCATTTACGGCCCATCTGTCTTCACTCTCTTTCAATAGCATAGAGTTAACTGTACTATTATACATCCATTGTTTAGATGGAAACAAGTAGAAAGTCGTGTGAAGCCGGCTGGTAGTCTGGAACCCTTCACACGAGCAACAACGCATCCAAGTCGATGATCTCGATTTGGCGCTGTCCTCTTTGACGGATCCAACCGGCGTCTTCGAAATCGGAAAGTTTGCGGCTGACTGTTTCGGGGGAAGTGCCGAGGTGGGAAGCGATGTCCTTCCGTGTCATCGGCAAGGCAACCATCAGCGATTTCTGCCCTTCCGCTAGGTCTGCCAAGTAGAGGGCGACCCGGGTTTCGACAGGTTCCAGCGCAATGATCGTAGCTTGTTTTTCTGATTTTGCAAGACGGGAGGAGAACTCCGTCAACACTTTCAGGGAAATGGCGGGGTATTTCAGAAGAAACTGTCGAAAGTTGTCCCGTCCCATGACGCATAGCTCGACCGGCTCCAATGCTTCAGCGTAGGAATCATGGACTGATTCGGTGAATAAAGAGAGTTCCCCCGTGAAGTCGCCGGGCTCCAATACTCGGACGAGTTGTTCTTTACCGTTTTCCGCCAACCGGTATATTTTCACGCGCCCTTTATGGACGATGTACAGTCCGTCCGACCGCTCTCCGGCGCGGTAGATCGTATTTCCGCGGCGATGCGCGACAGAATTGGTTTCTTTGACAATCTCCGCCATCTCGGACTCATCTAGATGATTGAAGATCGGGACGATGGATATGCACATTTTCTGTATCTCCCCGTTACCGCCTTTATTAGGTTCTGCCAACTATCTCCCTCCTCATTCCAATGCGGGCTCTGCCAGTGTGTGTTCCGTTACCTTCTTTTTTCCATTATAACGGATCAAACGGATGGCATTCAAAATAACTGCTAGGACGCTCAGTTCGTGGATGAGCATACCGGTTGCGAGGAACACTTTTCCGAGCAGGACGCCAATCAGGAGCAGGATGACTGTTCCGACTGCGAAGAAGGTGTTTTGCTTCATATTGCGGACGGTCGCTTTGGCAAGTGAGTAGGCGTGCGCGAATTGGTCGAGTCGGTCTGCCATAAGGACCACATCGGCGGTTTCCATCGACACATCTGTCCCGCCTTCACCCATCGCGAGTCCGATATCCGCTGCCGCGATGGCAGGGGCGTCGTTGATGCCGTCCCCAGCCATGGCGACCCGGTTTCCGGCTTCCCGCAGCTTTTGTACCATGGCGACCTTATCCTCGGGGAGCAGATCGGCATGGACTTCATCCAGACCGAGTTGAGAGCCGACGAGTTGTGCCGTATGGCGGTTGTCTCCCGTAAGCATGATCATTCGTTTGACGCCGGCCGCTCGCATATGAGCCAAAGCGTTTTGGGCTTCAGGACGAATCCGGTCGGCGATGGAAAAGATACCTGCCATTTGTCCGTCGATGGCCGCGAAAATTGCCGTATTCCCCGCTTTTTCGCGTTTCACCGCATATGCTTCCTCGGCAGTTTCAATGACGATGCCTTCCGCTGCCATCAATTTTCGGTTCCCGATGACTAGTAAGCGGTTTTCAATGCGAGCGCAGATTCCGTTCCCTTTGATCACCTCCGCCTCTTCAGGCTCTCTGACGATTGCCAATCCCCGCCGTTTCGCTTCCTTGACGATCGTCTGGCCGAGGTGGTGTTCGGAAATCATTTCAGCTTCCGCAACGATGCGGAGCAATTCCTCTTCATTCCCCCCGAGGGCATGGATGTCCGTCACTTCGGGGCGTCCGCGTGTGAGCGTGCCGGTTTTGTCGAATACGACCGTGTCGATTTTTGCCAGCTTCTCCATGATGTCGCCGCCTTTGATGAGGACTCCGTTCCGTGCGCCATTTCCGATCCCTGCAACAATCGAAACGGGGGCGGAGATGACGAGTGCACCCGGACAAGCGATGACAAGGAAGGTGAGCGTCATTTCAATATTGCGAGTGAAAATATAGACGAGAATGGACAGGACGACGATGGACGGCGTATAGATATTGGCAAACCTATCGAGGAATTTCTGCGTTTTCGACTGAGATTCCTGGGCCTCTTCCACCAGCTCGATAATCCGGGCGAACGTCGTATCGTCGCCGACGCGGTCCGCGATGACTTCGATGTAGCCATTGTCGACGATTGTCCCGCTGAACACGCGGTCGTCCGCCATTTTGGTTGCCGGGACGGACTCACCTGTGATGGCGGCTTCATTCAAAGTCGCTTGGCCTGTCAGGATTTGTCCGTCGACTGCGACTTTTTCACCGGAGCGGATGAGGACATGATCGCCTTCCTCCACTTCATCGACCGGAATCGTCACAGATTCGCCGTCACGGATGACGGTCGCTTCGAGCGGTGCCATGTCGATAAGTGATTTCAGGGACGAACGGGTTTTTTCAAGCGTCCGGGCTTCCAAATAGGCACCGAATAAAAACAGGAACGTCACGGCAGCCGATTCGATGTATTCACCGATGAACAAGGCACCAACGACTGCGATTGTTACTAATAATTCAATGCTGAATGCTTTCATCCGAAGCGCCTTGAGCGCTTTGAAAGCAATCGGAATGCCGGCGACGATTGTCGAAGCGATCAACAGTCCTTGCTTCCAGTCGGGCAGGTCCAGGAAGTGGAGGGCGATGGCCGCCGTGAGTAGGATCGCTGTGACAGCCGTGATTCGGAATGTCCATTTGGCATTCATATTCAACACTCCAATCAGGATACTTTTTGTGATAGGACGGGGTAACCCAAGTTGACGATCACTTGCTGGATGTCATCTACCTGGACGAGATTTTCATCGAACTGCGCCCGAACCTTCCCGGAATGGAAAAGCACTTTCGCTTCTTGGACGCCATTCATTTTCTTCAATGAACTTTCGATCTTTTTAATGCAGGATGGACAGCTCAACGGTTCTAAACCAAATACGACTTTTTTCATTTTTTATTCCTCCTTGTTTTCTTCTTGTCTATAGCATAAGGGAAGACTTGGATTGAATCCTTGACCCCCGTCAAGTTAGGAACAATCTTTACTTTTTCTTCTAGCCGAAGTGCTTTATACTAAGGATGGCACTACATTTTCGAATGGAAAGGAAACGTGGCACCCATGAAACTCGTGTACCAAGGCAAGACGAAAGATGTATACAAATTACAGGATGGCAATGTGTTATTGAAATTCAAAGATGATGTAACCGGCGAAGATGGCGTCTTCGATCCGGGTGCGAATACAGTGGGTTTGACGATTGAAGGAGCAGGGAAATCGGGGCTTCGAATGACAAAATATTTCTTCGAAAAGCTAGTGGACAAGGGGATTCCGACCCATTATGTCGAGGCAGATCTCGAGAGCGTGACGATGACGGTCAAATCTGCGACTGTTTTCGGCAAAGGGCTGGAAGTCATTTGCCGTTATCGGGCAGTGGGTAGCTTCCTCCGCCGATATGGCGCTTATTGCGAAGAAGGAAAACCACTTGATGCCTTCGTCGAAGTGACGATCAAAGATGATGACCGCAACGATCCGCCGATATCGGAAGACGGACTTGCGCAGCTTGGCATCTTGACGAAAGACGAATATGCAACGCTGCAACACCTCACGCAAGAGATTTCAGGTGTCGTAAAAGAAGAGCTTTCTGCAAAAGGCCTCGACTTATACGATATCAAATTGGAATTTGGCCGGGATGAAGAGGGGCGAATTATGCTCATCGACGAAATTTCGGGTGGGAATATGCGTGTCTATAAAGACGGAGAATATATCCTTCCGCTTGATTTGGAAAAATTATTTTTTGAATAAAAATTCAGGACCCCGCGAAGTGAAGCACTCGCGGGGTTTGTTGCTGTTTTTTGCCATCTTGCTCTATGAAAATTTTGATAGAATCGTTTGACTTTTAGAATTTGCTACTCTATACTAGGCAACTAGTGTCACATATGGCACTAAAATGAATCGTTTACTTCTTCGCCTAGACGAATGAAAACCCCATCACGAAAGGCAATGATGGCCTTTGGCAGGGTTGCCGAAGCCTATTTGATCGAGTTGGTTGGGTGGATGAACGAGTATGGCAGTGAAATTCAAGATATCGAAAGTGTCTTTCATATCAGCGAATCCTGTGCACCAACAAGCTGTTTCTGTAATGAACAAAAGGATGCCCGATCCTTTTGCAAAGGCGCTATTTTTTGCTCTTCATACTGCAAGGCAGAAAGCAAGCCCATTTTTGTTATCGTCCCTCATTTTCCCGAGGCGGCGATTCCTACGTAAGTTCCCTTGCTAATCCACAATGTAAAACCCACGTATGACCTGTGAGGACGGCCGTTTGGCGACTCACGCTCTAAATTCAACAACAAATCCAACTTTACTTTATTTACAATTCGTCTGGCAGAAGAGGTGAATGGTTTTTCGACAGCTGAGAACGGCATCAGGAAGCCAATAGGGGTTTCCAAGAAAAAACATCCCCATGGATGATAGGACTTGGAGGAAATCATTTTTGTCAGTAGGAAAAGGAAGTGCAACCGCAGTAGTCGAAAGCGATTCCCTTGTATTTCGGTTACCGACGGAAGAGGACGGCAAAGAGATTTGGCAGCTCATTAAAGAGACAGGCGTCTTGGATCTGAATTCTTCGTACAGTTATTTGATGTGGACGAAGTATTTTGATGAGACGAGCGTTGTCGTCGAAGCGGATGAACAACAGATTGTCGGATTCATCTCTGGATTTATTCCACCGAAGGCACCGGATACGCTTTTCATTTGGCAGGTGGCGGTGGATGCGTCCCAACGGGGGAAAGGCATCGCGTCCCGCATGTTGCAGTCGATTTTACAAAGGGATGTATGTCGGAATATTCGGTGTTTGGAGGCGACTGTAAGCCCTTCCAACAAAGCGTCGGACGCTCTGTTCCGCAAATTGGCGAGAGACTTGGAGACTGGATGCCGGGTGACGGAGTGCTTTACGGAAGAACAATTTCCTGGAACCGGGCATGAAGCCGAATGGCTTTATACGATCGGCCCATTTGAAAAGTTTTGACAAGGAATGAGACGAGAACAGCTTTATTTAAAACCCTATTAAACAAATTTATTTAATGGAGGAATGTCAACCAATGGTACTGACAATGGACCGAAATCCGATGGAAATTTTCGAACACCATGAGTCACAAGTAAGGAGTTACAGTCGCAGTTTCCCGACCGTATTCAAGAAGGCGAAAGGCTATAAGATGTGGGATACGGATGGGAAGGAATATATCGATTTCTTCGCGGGAGCGGGTGCTCTGAACTACGGCCACAATAATGAAAAAATGAAACAGAAATTGATTGAATATATTTTGGAAGATGGAATTTCACATAGCCTGGATATGGGAACGGAAGTCCGCGCCCAATTCCTCCAGCAATTCCATGATGTCATTTTGAAGCCGAGAAACTTGAATTATAAAATCATGTTTCCTGGACCCACAGGTACAAATACGGTGGAAAGTGCTTTAAAGATTGCACGCAAAGCGACAGGAAGGCAGAACATCATTAGCTTCACGAACGGCTTCCATGGAATGACGCTCGGCGCGTTGTCTGTGACGGGGAATTCATTCAACCGCGAAGGGGCAGGGGTTCCGTTGACGAATACGGTTGCAATGCCGTTTGACACGTTCTTGGATGAAGGGGATTCAATCGCTTATTTGAAACAGTATTTGCAAAATGCGGGCAGCGGCATGGACTTGCCGGCAGCGGTCATCTTGGAAACGATCCAAGGGGAAGGCGGCATCAACGCAGCTAGCTTCGAATGGCTGCAAGAGATCGAGAAACTCTGCCGTCGTTATGACATGCTGCTCATAGTGGATGATGTGCAAGCGGGCTGCGGGCGGACCGGAACTTTTTTCAGTTTCGAACCGGCGGGCGTCCAACCAGATGTCGTCTGCCTGTCCAAGTCGATTGGCGGTTATGGCTTACCATTTGCGATCACGCTGATCAAACCGGAATACGATATTTGGGGTCCTGGCGAACATAACGGGACGTTCCGCGGTAATAATTTGGCAATCATCGCGGCGACAGAAGCGCTGTCTCATTGGGAAACGGATGAGTTCGCCAAATCGGTCCAAGAGAAATCGAAGATCATTAAAGCGCGAATGGAAACGATTGTCGACAAATACCCGCAATTGAAAGCGACGGCGCGTGGACGTGGATTCATGCGCGGCATCGCTTGCGGGGAAGGCAAGGAAGATTATGCGGGGAAAATTTGTGCCAAGGCATTTGAAAAAGGATTGATCATCGAGACATCTGGGCCTTCCAGCGAAGTCGTTAAGTTTTTAGGATCATTGACAATCGATGAAGAAGGACTGCATAAGGGATTCGATATTTTAGAAGAGGCGATTGAAGAAGTCGTCCGGAACTAAAGGGAGATGAGAAAATGATTGTACGCACATTGGATGAAGTTATCGGGACGGAAAACGAGATGAAGGCAGAGACGTGGTCGAGCCGCCGCTTTTTATTGAAGAAAGACGGCATGGGCTTTTCCTTCCACGAAACGATCATTTACGCTGGGACGGAAACGCATATCCACTACCAAAACCATTTGGAAGCTGTCTATTGCGTGGCCGGAGATGGAGAGATCGAAACTATCGCGGATGGCAAAGTGTACCCGATCACAAACGGGACGATGTACGCGTTGAATGAAAACGACGAACATTATTTGCGGGGAGGCAAGGAGGATATGCGGCTGATCTGCGTATTCAACCCGCCGCTCGTCGGTTCGGAAACGCATGATGAAGAAGGCGTTTATCCATTGTTGGAAGCATAAGAGAATCCCTCACGATTCCGGGAAATCGTGAGGGGTTTTTCGCTTTTCGGTTGAAAGCGAGATGGCGACGATGATATTGATCGTCCCGAAAATCATGACGGCGACATCGGGCAAGATATTGCCGCTGCCGTTGAGCTCGTCGGCAATCGTCCCTTGCACAAGACCGAGATTCCAAGTGATAAGAACGATAATTCCAGAAATGAGGCCGAGGCAAAATCGGGTGACGCGCCGGGCTCTGTTCTTAAAGAGCATGAGGAAGATCAGTAATAAAATGATGATAAGCATGACGTCGATTTGAATCAGCAATTGATTAATTGTATCCAATCAGAGAGCCCCCTTTCTCGTGTTGGACGAGAAATCAGGGAAATGGTTCCGGAGGGGAAATTTCCCACACATAATTATACCGTTTTAGGCCATCCTAACTTGTGAGCAATTTTCAAGGAGGAATGGAAATGAAAACTAAGTATGGCATAGTAATCCTAGTGGCAGTATTAGCATTGACAGGGTGTGGGAAATCGGCGCAAATGCCGGTAAGCGGAGAATCGATGGAACCGGTTTCCGCAACACTACTCAATACGAAAGGAGAGGAAATCGGAAAAGCCCACCTGGAGGAGCAGACGGAAGGCGTAACGATCAGTTTGCAGGCAGAAGGGCTGTCGCCGGGAATCCACGGTATTCACATTCATGAGACGGGTGTCTGTACGCCGCCCGATTTTGAATCGGCAGGGGCGCATTTGAACCCGGCAGGTAAGCAACATGGCTTCGAAAATCCGAAAGGTTTCCACGCGGGCGATCTGCCGAATATTGAGGTGCCGGAAGATGGAAAAGTAGTCACCCAAATCACGACGGCGGAAGTTACATTAAAAAAAGGGGAGCCGAACTCGCTGTTGGACGGCGACGGCAGTGCGTTGGTCATCCATGCGGACCCGGATGATTACAAAACGGATCCAGCAGGCAACTCCGGTGCGCGTATCGCCTGTGCTGCCATAGGGAAATAAGTAGTAGGGCCGATTGTCACGTCTTTTGCCCGAACTGTCATGGCAATCGTCCGAACTGTAAGGTCCCGGGACGAAACTGTCATGTCTCGCCCGAACTGTCATGGCAAATCGGCTAACTGTCATGGCAATCGTCCAAACTGTAAGGGCTCGGAATGAAACTGTCATGTCTCGCCCGAACTGTCATGGCAAATCAGCTGACTGTCATGGCAATCGTCTGAACTGTAAGGTCCCGGGATGAGACTGTCATGGCTCTCCCAGACTGTCATGTCAATTAGTTCAACTGTAACGGCACTCGTTCGAACTGTCAGGGCCCGGTATGAAACTGTCATGCTCGGCCACCAACTGTCATGTCCCACCCGTACTGTGAGGTCTCAAAACTATCACGTCTAAATCAACCAAAAACCAGCCCGAGCGACAACTCTCGCTCCGGGCTGGTTCATGTCCACATCATTCACGGTTTCAGAATGACTTTCACACACTCGTCGCCGTGTTCGTAGAAATGTTTATAGGCCAGTGGCGCTTCTTCGAGTGGCACGACGTGTGAGATAATTTCCGTCGGGTTGAATTCGTCCTTCGTAATCTTGTCAAAGAGCATTGGCATGTAATGGATGACAGGTGCTTGTCCCATTTTTAGCGTAATGTTCCGTTCAAACATATCGCCGAGTGGGAACATATTGTATAGCAGCCCGTAAACTCCGGTCAATTGGATTGTGCCAAATTTCCGGACGGAATTATGGGCGATGTCGATGGCGCTAAGGGTGCCGCCTTGGAGTTTCATCTTCTGACCGACTTTTTCCAATATATTCTTTTTCCCGTCCATCCCGACGCAGTCGATGACGATATCCACACCGCCGCTTGTCATTTCTTTAATATGGCCCCCAATATCGTCAAAGTCCTCAAAGTTCAACGCTTCGACTCGATTCATCTTAACAGCGCGTTCAAGCCGATATGGGACGTGATCGACGGCCAGTACCCGTTTAGCGCCTTTCATCCAAGCGAATTTCTGCGCCATCAGCCCGACCGGCCCGCAACCGAGCACGGCAACGGTATCCCCGCCTTTTACGCCTGCATTCTCAACACTCCAATAGGCAGTCGGAAGGACATCCGACAGGAACAACAATGCCTCATCCGGCAGTTCGCATGATTCGGGGATGACAAATGGAGTGAAGTTTCCATAAGGCACCCGCAAATACTCAGCTTGTCCCCCCGGATAATTCCCGTAGCGTTCCGTGAAGCCAAAGTAGCCGCCCGTGTCGATATGAGGGTTCCGATTCGAATTGTCGCATTGGCTCTCCATATCATGTTCGCAATAAAAACATTGACCGCAGGATATGTTGAACGGGATGACGACGCGGTCTCCCTTCTTCACTTTCGTCACGGCAGGGCCTACTTCCTCGACGATGCCCATCGGTTCGTGTCCGATTACATAGCCTGGGTGTGTTGGCAAGCCGCCCAAATAAATATGCAAGTCCGATCCGCAAATGGCGGTCGACGTCACTCTGACAATGATGTCATCATTTTTCTCAATGCGCGGCGCTTCCACTTGTTTTACTTGGATGTCCTTAACACCTTGAAAAGTCACAGCTTTCATGAAGTCCCTCCTCGGTTCAGGTTAACCTTACCGTTCCCTTCCCAAGTCTGGACTAATCCCGTTGAATTTATTTCGTCAAAAAATTCTCCGTGAAATAGGGTTGTGATTTTTCATTGAACGCGACGCCTGTGCCGAGGTGGCTATAGCCGGTGAGTAAAATATTTTCCCGATGGCCTTCCGAGTTCATCAGTCCTTCGTGGGCAAAGATACTGCTCGATTGCCCGTACGCCAAATTTTCGCCTGCCCCCCGGAACTTGATGCCGTCATCCGCCATCCGGTCGAACGGCGATTGCCCGCGTAGGTTTTCATGGCTGAAATAATCATGGTCGGCCATATCGACACTGTGCTTACGGGCGGTTCCAGCCACGACTGGTTCCCATTTCAACGCATTCAGGCCATGCCGGACACGTGCCGCATTCGTCAAATCGAATAATTGTTGCTCGAACCCGTTGCGCAATGTTTTATCCCCGACTGCATACAGAGCGTTCTTTTTCTGTTCCAATGAAGCTGCGATCAATTGGATGGCCGTCACGGTTTCCCCTTGATGCAGATCGTAAAAGACATACGTATACAGATCTCCTGTTTTAAACACATCATATCCTTCGCTCTCTTGCAAAATATAAATATTGAACCCTTTGCGGATCTCTTTCAACGGTTCCCCGTAAATCTCCCGCACTTTCGACTTCGGAGAGCCATACTGAATCCCGGTTGTCGAGGAAATGAGGTCGTCATTCGTATAAAGGGCGTTCACCCGTTGTTCCGCATCGACGGACACCATGACAAAATTTTGATAATGCTCGTGGTAGGTCCGCCAATCGGTTCCATATTCGTTTTTCGTTACGTTTTTCGGCTCTCCAAGTTCGGCGGCTACCTTTTCCAGCGGATCGCCCAATTCAATATTATGAATAGATAAAGAGGCGTGTTCGGGTTGAGTCAGCACTGGTTTTTCAACCTTGGGAACGGGCTCATCTTCTTCGAATGAACGGGTCTTCAGGTAGAGGACCGCTTTGTTCACGGCCTCGCTTATCGTATCGATTGCATTGGCAACCGTGTCATAATTGATAACCGATTCGACTTTTTCATCAATCGGATCGAGGAAGGAAAGATCGATCACCTTTGAAACAGGTTCTTCCCATAATGGTTTTGCAAAATACAGTGCGAATAGAAGAAAGATAAAAAGAAATAATCGCTTCATCAGTTCGCCTCCTTTGCCATATTGTAACCTTTTCAACCAACCAGAATACAGTCAATCGAACCGCGCAGGGTTCGATTTGCCGAAATAAAGCATTTTCCGCTCGCGGACCTTTTGGTGTACCAGTGCATGTCGAGGCCAAGCGGGCACCTTGCGCTTAGGTTTCGGATCTGGCCGAAAAACGGTATACTGGTAGCACTATAGTATAGGGGACGATTTAGGAGGTTCCAGGATGGCAGTATTGAAAAAAATGATAGCGGCGGAACTGTTGGAGGCCAATGAAGGGCTTTTCCGTTGCCCGATTTGCATCGCAGATATGACGTTGCGGGACAAGGCGCAATTCGTTTGCCAAGCAGGGCATTCATTTGATTTGGCCAAGCAGGGGTACGTCAACTTGGCACCTCAGGCACATGCGACGAAATATGATAAAGAGCTTTTCACGGCACGGAGCCATGTGATGGCGTCGGGATTTTTTGATTCAGTCGTCGATTTTATTGCAAAAGCCATTCAGGAGCGGCTTGGTGACAAGAATAAGCTGACTATTTTGGACGCGGGTTGTGGGGAAGGAACCCATCTGATGAATGTTCTCGGTGCACTGGGCGGAGAACGGGTCGGGGTCGGAATCGATCTGGCGAAGGAAGGGATTGTAGCGGCGGCCAAAGCCTATCCGGGCACCATTTGGACAGTGGCGGATCTAGCGAATTGTCCGTTCCGTGACGCCGGGTTCGATGTTATCCTGAATATTTTATCGCCAGCAAATTACGCAGAATTCACACGGCTTCTCCGTTCGGGCGGGTGGATAGTGAAAGTGGTACCAGAAAAACAGTATTTGCAAGAGCTGCGCGAGATTTTCTATGCCGGGAAGGAAGCCAAGGAGGAGACGGATCCGGTAGGACGCTTTTCGGAACAGGTGTCTGACGTTCATGTTGAACACATCACCTATCCGTTTGAGCTGGACCGGGGATTACTAGCTTCGCTAATTCGGATGACGCCATTGACTTGGGGGGCCGACGAGGAAAAAGTGGCGGAAGCGCTGCAAAGCGGCCTTTCTTCGATCACAATCGATTATAAAGTTCTGATCGGGCAGAGAGCGGAATAGGAAGGGGAAGATAAATATGTTTGGAACAGGTGTCACACCTACTTGGTTTTTTATTGTGGCGATTGCGGTTATTTTATTGTTAGTTATTTTCATTGAGTGGAAAACGAGGTGAGTGGAGTGGCGACGATGAAAAAGGTCGGGAAGCGGCAGCGGCCCAAACTTACCGCTGAGCAGGAATTGTGGCGGACGAGCGATATTTTGGATCAGGATGGATCGATTGAACATGCCCGGTTCGAAGGGGGGGGCAGGTCGGGAGTTCGAGTGGTGAACGATTGATGTTCGATGACGTCCGATTCCGGGATGTGTCCTTTGCCGGAAGTGATTTAGCGGGCGTGGAGTTTGTCGATGTGGTATTTTGCGAGGTGCTAGCTGGATCGGATCAATTTTTCCGAAACCAGCTTGAACGGGGTTGATTTATCGGACAGCTCATATGAACAGCTGGAAGTGACATTAACCAAAATCGCGGGGTGCATCGTATCGAGGGAGCAAGCCATAGGTTTCGCCCGTGCGCTCGGTGTAACCGTAGTGGGAGAATAATGCTATACTAGAATCGAAATCCGAGTGGAAAAGAGTGACGACGTATGCTAACTTTTGAAGAAAAACAAGCGATTATTGAATCATTTCCCGAATTGACAAGGAAAGACGTGTCGATGAAACGGGTGAACTATCATTATGAAGACAGTCTGTTTGAGAAGACGGTCGTCGTCCAGCATCTTCATCCGAATGGGAATGGTTTCGTCTACGTGGCGGGCATTCCCGGCTATAATCCGGATGAACGGGGCCTCGTCAATATCCGGGAGGCGACCGAAGAGGAGTTGCGTACAACGGTGGCAGATGCAATTCGTGCACTATCCGAAGAACCGGAGGAAGCTCCACCGTTCGAGCAGGCATGGGTGAACAAAGCGGGGGAGGAACTTATCTTGAAAGAAGAGATGGGCTTCTGGAATCTATACCATGGGTTGAACTTGGAAGAGAGCTTCGGTGATCATGCCGAGGCATTGGCATATTTGCGGGAGGAGCAGTTCAAACCATCTGGAGGTGAAGGGGAATGAAGGGCCAACATCTTGTCATTGGCCTGATTGTCCTTGTTCTGGCTGTTATCGCTGTCTTATACTTGACGATGACGTCCACCTTTAAAAAGGATGAAACCGGAATGGAACCGGCCGCTTTGGTTATCGAAATGGTGGATGAAACAAAAGCGCTGGCAAATCTAAAATGATTTGTCAGCGCTTTTTGCATTTATTATTTGTCTTCCAAATGCCTATTCCCGGATCGATACAGCCCCTTGCCGAAAGGCAGCCACCAGTTCCATTTCCCGAACAGTTTCATTAAGCTCGGCACAAGCAGGAGGCGGATGACGGTCGCATCAATGGCCACGGCAATCGCGATGCCGACACCAATCTGTTTGACGGGCAGGACATCCGTGAAGGCGAAAGCACCTGTCAACACGATCATGATCAACGCCGCGGACGTGATGACCTTACTTGTTGTCGCCAGTCCTTCGACGGTGGCCTTGTCATTGTTGAAGGATTTCGCATATTCCTCTTGCATCCGAGAAATTAGGAATACCTCATAGTCCATGCTTAGGCCGAACACGAGACTGAAGACGATCACTGGAATGATCAGTGCGATAGTTCCGGCCGGAATACCGAAATGACCGTATTGGAAAATGTAGACGAGGATTCCAAACGTGGCGGACAGGCCGATGACATTCATCACGATCGCCTTGAGCGGGATGATCACCGAACGGAAGGCAAACATGAGAATGAAGAACGTCGAAATCAGGATCACTGCCAAGACAAGTCCGATTTTATCCCAGATTTCATCGAAGATTTCCTGATTGAATTTTGGTTGGCCGCCGATCAATAGATTCCACTCTGTTTCCTTCTCAGCCCAATTCCGTACCCAATCTTGGGCTTCATCGGATGTTCCGTCGGCCGCAAGTGTGACAGGCACCATCAGTTTTTCATTCTGTACAAATGCTTCCTGTACCGGTTCGAGCTGGGTTTTCATTTCCGGTACGAGGTTTGCTTGTGTCCACTCTTCCGGAGATGCAATGCCGCTTGCGGTGAAGAGGGTCGTCACTTCATCGACCAATGGATCCTCGCGCAATGTCTCCTCGAGCGATTTCATCGAAGCGAGTCCATCTTCGTCCGTCCAGCCGCCTTCGCGTTCTGCAATGATGTAGACGGATGATTGGTCGCCCAGTCCGAAGGTGTCCTCCATCAACTCGTACGCGGCTCGGGTGTCATAAGATTTCGGCAAGGAGTCGATTTGCGGAATCGTCAGCTCCATATTCTTCACCGGAATCAAGGCGATGCCGAGCAGCACTAAGGCCGCAATCGTAATAAGGATCGGCCGCTTGATCACTTGGTTGGCAAATTTTCGCCAACCGTCCTCACCGGTCGATTTTGGTTTGATCAATTGCCATTTGTCGATCTTCTCACCAAGTGCGAGAAGGACGGATGGCAATAAAGTGATGGAACTGAGAACCGCCATGCCGACGACAATCATGCCACCGACCGCGATATTCTGAAAAATATCGACGCGGATGAGCAGCATGGCACCCAAACCGATGAAGACACAGAATGCGGAGAAAATGACGGAGCGTCCCGCCGTCCGGATCGTAGTCGTGACCGAATCCGCAATGTTCTCGGTCCGCCGCTCTTCGCGATATCGGCTGATGAACAAAAGGGCGAAGTCGATACTGAGCGCAAGTCCCAACATCGGAATGATGTTCATGACGAAGATGGATAAATCGAACCGCCCGCCAAGAATAGTTAAAATCCCGAAAGCGGAAACGACCGTCACGACCCCGATAATAAGAGGGACAAATGAAGCGACGACGGTGCCGAACGCAAAGAGCAGAACAATAATCGCAATCGGCAAACCAATCGCTTCCGCGGTCATCAAATCTCGCTGGCTTGCCGTGTTGATGTCTTTCGAGATAGCGGAAGCACCGGTTAACGTGATTCCGGGTTCGTTGCCAATGGTCTTCCGGATATCGGAGACAACACCGGACATACTTTCCACATCGCCATCGAAATGGAGCAGGGCATACGAGACTTTGCTGGCAGTATCCGCTTGTTCCGGATGGTCTAGTGGGGAAACAATGTCCGAGGTGACCCCGAGTTCCCCGACTGCATCGAGCACGGTCTGGATTTGTTCATCGGACGTCTGGTCGAACACGAGAAACATCGTCTCCGCAGGCATGCCAAATGAGTCGGATACGATATCCATTACATCCGAATGCTCGCCGTCAACGCGGAACCCATCGCCCTCCAGCATGCTCGGCAGACGAATGGCAAACACAGCCATGATGAGAAAAAAAGCGAGCCATGCGACGATGACCGCTTTGTACCTTTTCGTTACAAAACGTGCAAGAGCGCGCATATCTGTCATCCTTCCTATGTACATAGATTCTATTCTTCTATAATAAAGGAAAACGGGTGGAAAGTCTTTTGATACAAATAGGGGCAGGCGGGAGTGAGAAGCGAAAACGGTTTCAGGGTCGTGCAACAAAGGGGGTTCCAACGAAATCCCTAAATTGTGCGATAAGTCCGCGAAAGTAGAGCATTTCCGTTCTATTTTTAAATATAAAAAAAAGCCATCCCCTCGAAAGGAAATGGCTCTTGAGTGTGTAAAAATTAGTTTTTAGTTACGTTTGTAGCTTGAAGACCGCGTTGGCCTTGCTCGATTTCAAATGTAACATCTTGACCTTCTTCAAGAGTTTTGAAGCCGTCGCCTTGGATAGCAGAGAAGTGTACGAATACGTCGTCGCCGTCTTCACGTTCGATGAATCCAAAACCTTTTTCTGCGTTAAACCATTTTACTTTACCTTGTTCCATGTTTGTTTCCTCCTCGTGTGCATCGCACACATTGTGTTACTATCCTTGCTCAAGTCTTGAAGCGGTCTAGATGAAGTCGAGACCATCGCGCCGAACAAAAATAATTCTCTTTTATAATAACATGGGCATTTCCACAATGCAAGAGAAATGATTCACTTAAAAAAATAATGCAAGCAATTGGTAGACGATTGCCGCGATTGTTGCGGAAATCGGCAATGTGATAATCCAAGTCATGACGATCTTTTTTGCCACTCCCCATTTGACGCCTTTGACCCGCTGCGCTGACCCAACCCCCATGATGGAGGAGGAGATAACGTGCGTCGTACTGACCGGCAGATGGATGAGCGTTGCTCCGAAGATGATCGCAGCGGAGGACAGGTCGGCCGCGGCTCCGTTGACGGGACGGATTTTCATGATTTTCCCGCCGACGGTTTTAATGATCTTATAGCCGCCGATTGATGTCCCAAGCCCCATCGCCGTGGCGGCTGCAATTCGGACCCATAATTGGATATCGTCTGAAGTTTGAAGTTCCGCGGCAATCAGGGCCATCGTGATGATCCCCATCGCCTTTTGTGCGTCGTTCGTCCCGTGAGTGAACGATTGCAAAGCGGCAGTCCCGATCTGTAAATAGCGGATCCTCTTATTCTGCTTGAATAAATTCCGGTTTTTCATAATGACCTTGAATAGCGACATCATTAAAAAACCGCCCGCCAATGCGATGAAAGGCGATAGGATCAATGCCTGCATGATCTTCAGAAAGCCGGTATAATTCAAGATGCCAAAACCGGCTGCCGAAATGGCGGCCCCTGCAATGGAGCCGATGAGCGCATGCGAAGAACTGGAAGGGATCCCGTAATACCAAGTGATCAAGTTCCAGGCGATCGCAGCTATCAAAGCCGCCAAGATGACAAGGGATCCGTTTTCCAGAACGAAGGGATCGACAATGTCTTTCGAAATGGTTTTTGCCACTCCGGTGAACGTGAGCGCCCCGACGAAGTTCATCACCGCTGCCATATAGACGGCGGTCCGTGGTTTAAGTGCCCGTGTCGACACCGATGTCGCAATCGCATTCGCTGTGTCATGGAATCCATTAATGAAGTCGAATGCGAGCGCAAAGACGACGACCAATATGGTCAGGAAGATTAAAGTATCCACTACCGCTCCTCCTTAGGCGTTACGCATGATGATTGTTTCGATTGTGTTGGCTACGTCTTGGCAATGGTCAGCGATATCTTCCAACTGTTCATAAATATCTTTATACTGAATGATGAGGATCGGGTCTTTTTCCCGGATGAAGAGTTGTTTGATAGATGTCCGATGCACTTCATCGCAAATCCGTTCATATTCTTTGATTTGAACGGCATGGTCCCGCATTTCGACCAATTTCTTCCGCGCTAATAATTCCATCGCTTTGACGATTTCATCTGTGCTTTTCACGATATTTTCCATGAAGCTTTGGATGTACTCATCAATTTCGATTAGGGAGAACATTTCCAAATGGGCAGCAAAATGCTCAATTCCATCCAAAATGTCGTCCATTTTAATGGAAAGTTGCAGGATATCCTCTCGCTCGATTGGTGTCATGAATGACTTATTCAACTTGGCGATCAGATCGTGGATCAGGTCATCGCCTTCCGTTTCATATTCTTTTAATTTGACCGTCACTTCTTTTAGATCTGCGACCGAGTGCACCTTGAAATCGTGGGCGTAGTGCATCGCTTCCCGAACGTGCTGGGCAATCGTCAAAAGAGCTGTAAAAAAAGGATCGGGTTTTCTTGGACTGAACATACTTGTGCCTCCATCCGTTTCCGGAAATGATTTTAATCTTTTCCATCATAACAAATCACGCTCGTCTTGTTGCAAATTTCGACATGATTATATTACAAAATTTCATCAGGTTGAAACTTTTGGTAAGTTGGACCGTAAATTAAGGTAGAAGTGGGGAGGTGATGGTTTGGAGATTTTCGGCATGTCGCTTGTGCAAATGTATCTCGTCGTGCTCATTATATCCGGTCTGGCCACAGTGCTTTATGTGCTATTCAGCGATTTGGCGGAAGGAATCGGAGAGGGGACGCCATTATTGGATCCCGCCGTCCTACTGCCATTCATCACCTTCGTTTCTGCATCCGGCTATGTGTTGGAGCTGACCACATCCTGGCATAGCGGCCTTATTATTAGCATTGCTTTGATTATTGCGGTCATACTTGATTTTTTACTCTATTTCTTTGTGCTGCTTCCGTTAAGGTCGGCCGAAGTGTCGCTTGCCTATACGGATGAATCGCTCGTCGGGCAAGTCGGGAAAGTCATCGTGCCAGTTCCGAAGGATGGTTTTGGTGAAATTGTCATTGAATCGGTGAACGGAATCATTTCCAAACGGGCTGCGGGGTACGAAAACGAACCGATTGAGTACGACAAGGAAGTGTTGATCATGGAAGTGCGGGATGGCACCTTCATTGTGAAAGAGTATGAGCCTTTCCGTTTCAAATAATGAGAGCGAAGGTTGCCCGATGCCAAGCTTGGCAGATGATCAACAAGATTGGATTTAATTAGTTCTTATAATGAAGAAGGGGGAATTGAAATGGGTATTTGGATTGCAATTGGGGTCGTCGCCTTTGTTTTATTGGCGGTTATCCTCGTCTACATTTCGAAGTATCGCACGGTCGGGCCGGATGAGGCGCTGATTGTGACGGGGAGTTATTTAGGATCGAAAAACGTGCACACGGATGACTCGGGCAATCGGGTCAAAATCATCCGGGGCGGCGGGACTTTTGTGTTCCCGGTATTTCAACAGTCAGAGCCGCTCAGTCTGTTGTCCAGTAAATTGGAAGTGACCACGCCGGAAGTGTACACGGAGCAGGGTGTGCCGGTGATGGCGGACGGAACGGCGATTATTAAGATCGGCGGTTCGATTGCTGAAATCGCCACAGCAGCCGAGCAGTTTTTAGGCAAATCAAAAGAAGATCGCGAAAACGAAGCGAAAGAAGTGCTGGAAGGCCATCTCCGCTCGATCCTAGGTTCGATGACGGTGGAGGAGATCTATAAGAACCGGGATAAATTCTCCCAAGAAGTGCAGCGTGTCGCTTCCCAAGACCTTGCGAAGATGGGACTAATCATCGTATCTTTCACTATCAAAGACGTCCGGGATAAAAACGGCTATCTCGACTCGCTCGGAAAGCCGCGTATCGCACAAGTAAGGCGGGACGCCGACATCGCGACCGCAGAGGCGGAAAAAGAGACGCGCATCAAGAACGCCGAGGCTTCCAAAGAAGCGCAGAAAGCGGAATTGGAACGGGCCACGGAAATCGCGGAAGCGGAAAAGGAAAACCAGCTGAAAGTGGCGGAATTCCGATTGGAGCAAGACGTCGCGAGAGCCCGAGCGGACCAAGCATATGAATTGCAGACCGCCCGCTCTAAACAGGAAGTTATGGAACAGGAAATGCAGATCCAAATTATTGAGCGGCAAAAGCAGATTGAATTGGAAGAGAAAGAGATCCTGCGCCGGGAAAGACAGTATGATTCCGAAGTAAAGAAAAAAGCGGATGCAGACCGCTATGCCATCGAGCAGACGGCAGCTGCCGACAAGTCGCGGCAACTCGCGGAAGCTGATGCGGAGAAATACCGGATTGAGGCCCGGGCGAAAGCGGATGCGGAAAAAGTTCGGCTCGATGGTTTGGCGAAGGCCGAATCCCAGCGTGCGCAAGGGGAGTCGGAAGCTGACATCATCCGTCTGAAAGGTCTCGCGGAAGCCGAGGCAAAACGCAAAATTGCTGAGGCATTCGAACAATACGGTCAAGCGGCAATGCTCGATATGATCGTGCGAATGATGCCGGAATACGCGAAACAGATCGCAAGCCCGCTATCGAATATCG
This sequence comes from Sporosarcina sp. FSL W7-1349, assembly GCF_038003045.1. Taxonomy (NCBI): domain Bacteria; kingdom Bacillati; phylum Bacillota; class Bacilli; order Caryophanales; family Caryophanaceae; genus Sporosarcina; species Sporosarcina sp. FSL W7-1349. Next base: position 413,945 of record NZ_JBBOOK010000002.1, on the reverse strand, counting down.
ATAAGATCACAGTTGTCGACACGGGCGGCGGTGAAGGTGGCGGGGCCAATAAAGTGACATCGTACGCCACGAACCTGATGTCCTCCCTTCAAGAGACATTGAAGGCCTCTTCGGGCATCGACGTCAAGGAAATGCTCGAAAACTACGCCGGCAAGAACAACTTGCGTCCAAGCATTGACCAGTTGGCGCAGGAAGTCCGGGTTAAGGATGAGAAACCTGTGGAAAAGGAATTGCCAGTTGCTGAAGAGGTATAACAAAGGGCTCGATCCCGTCCAGAATTCCGGGCGGGATCGGGTCTTTTTTTCGATTCCGAGTGCATACATTTTTGCAAGCGCTCATATATTTGTGTTCCGCACCTATAACCCCGTCTCCCACGTTCATATGTTTGAACCCCTCCGCCCGACTCCCTAAGCAGTTGCCTTTTCCTCTATCAACCCCGCATGATATAATGGCAGACAGCTATATTAGTGAAAATTCCAAATAGAATAATAGGAAGTGGGATGGTGCATGAGACAAATAGAAACGAATCTGGAAGGTTCCAGATCGCTCGCAAAAGGCTGGATTGTCATCCTGCTTGGTTCATTGACGGCATTCGGCCCGCTGTCAATGGATATGTATTTGCCGGCCTTGCCGACGGTGGCCAAGGATTTGACGGCTACCACTTCGCTCGTCCAGCTCAGTTTGACGGCCTGCTTGCTGGGCCTCGCAGCCGGGCAGCTGATTTTCGGACCGCTCAGTGATATCCGGGGAAGGCGTAAACCGCTCATTTCAACGCTTATTACATATGCCATCGTATCTGTGCTCTCTGCCTTCAGTCCGAATATTATCGTCTTTATCGTATTGCGTTTCATCCAAGGGCTGACAGGGGCAGCGGGAATCGTCATTGCACGGGCGGCGGCTCGTGATTTGTATTCGGGGAAAGATTTGACTAAATTCATGGCGCTTTTGGCGCTTGTTATGGGGGTAGCCCCGATTTTGGCTCCGATCGCCGGAGGAGCGGTATTGCAATTTTCTTCGTGGCCAACCATTTTTATCATTTTAGGCTTGTACGGCTTGCTCATGTTCTTTTCCGTCCTGTTCTTTCTGCCGGAAACCTTGCCGGAGGAAAAACGTTCGGAAGGCAGCATCCTCGCCGTTTTCAAAACGTTTAAAAGTTTGCTCAGCAATCGGACGTTCATGGGTATCGCCCTGACTCAGTCTCTCGTCATGTCGAGCATGTTCGCTTATATTGCAGGTTCGCCCTTCGTATTGCAGAACATCTATCAGATTACGCCGCAGCAGTTTTCTTTGCTTTTTGCACTAAATGGCCTCGGCATCATCATCGCTTCCCAGACGGCGGGGCGGCTGTCGAGTACCGTACGGGAGAGTAAATTACTCCTTGCTGGGTTATGTATCTCCCTCGCCGGCAGTGTTCTGCTCTTGCTCGGCATTTTGCTTGGCTTGCCATTGCCTGTCATCGTAACGGCATTATTCCTAGTGGTATCCAGTGTCGGAATGGTATCAGCAACCGCATTCTCGCTTGCCATGGAGAGTCAAGGGAAAGTTGCGGGGAGTGCCTCGGCGTTTCTTGGGCTGCTTCCTTTTATCGGGGGGGCCATCGTTTCGCCACTTGTCGGAATCGCCGGTGACCAAACCGCCCTCCCTATGGCAATCGTCATCATAGTGTGCAGTTTCTCAGCTTTGTTTATTTATGTAACATTGGGAAGAAGCCGAAGCTAGGTTAGTCAAGGGCTTATCATTTTATTTCTCCGCCCAATAGGTGCATGATAGATAGTAGTGGTAAAAAACTTTTTAAGAGGTGCTAATAAATGGACTATCGTATTGAACATGACACATTCGGTGAAATCAAGGTTCCGTCAGACAAACTGTGGGGCGCCCAGACGCAGCGGAGCAAGCAGAACTTCAAAATAGGCGGAGAACGGATGCCGATCGGTGTCGTACGTGCATTTGCACACTTGAAAAAAGCTGCGGCCATCGCCAGCCATGCACATGGCAATCTCTCTGAAGCGAAGATGAAAGCTATTTCCGCGGCGGCGGATGAAGTACTGGAAGGAAAATGGGACGATCATTTCCCGTTAGTCGTCTGGCAGACTGGAAGCGGTACCCAATCCAATATGAATATGAACGAAGTCCTTGCCAATCGAGGCAATCAATTACTCGAGGAATGGGGCGAAACGGAGCGTCTTCATCCAAACGATGACGTCAATAAATCGCAAAGCTCGAACGACACGTTCCCGACGGCGCTGCATGTTGCGGGCGTTACAGCGGTCGAGAAGCAGCTATTGCCGGCACTCGACAAATTGAAAGCGACACTCGGGGAAAAATCCGAAGCTTTCATGGATATCATTAAAATCGGCCGTACGCATTTGCAAGATGCGACGCCTTTGACACTAGGCCAGGAAATCAGCGGCTGGCATCGCATGCTCGAGAAAACCGAGTCGATGATCCGGACCAGCGTCGAATCGATGAAAGAGCTGGCCATCGGCGGAACAGCGGTCGGCACCGGCTTGAATGCACCGAAAGGATTCGGCGATCAAGTCGCGGAGGAAATCTCGAAATCGGTTGGCATCGCCTTTTCATCAGCGGAGAATAAATTCCATGCGCTCACTAGCTACGATGAAGTCGTCTACACGCATGGCGCATTAAAAGCATTGGCGGCGGATCTGATGAAAATCGCCAACGACGTTCGCTGGCTGGCAAGCGGTCCGCGCTCGGGCATCGGGGAAATTACAATTCCAGAAAATGAACCCGGTAGCTCCATCATGCCCGGAAAAGTGAACCCGACCCAGAGTGAGGCATTGACGATGGTCGTCTCTCAAGTGATGGGGAATGACGCGACAATCGGATTTGCGGCAAGCCAAGGGAACTTCGAATTGAACGTCTTTAAACCGGTTATTATTTATAACTTCCTTCAGACGGTCACTTTGTTGAGTGACGCAATGATCAGCTTCAATGACAATTGTGCAGTCGGAATCGAGCCGAACCGTGAGGAAATCGACAATAAAGTGAAAAACTCCCTCATGCTTGTAACGGCGTTGAACCCGTACATCGGATATGAAAACGCCGCGAAGATTGCCAAGAAGGCGCATGCGGAAGGGACGACTTTGAAAGAAGCGGCACTTGCGACCGGATTATTGACTGAAGAGCAGTTTGACGAATATGTCGTTCCGTCGAAAATGATTGGGAAGTAAGAAAAGAGCTTGTCCACAAATCTGTAACCCCTCAATGCCAGGAATTCAGGTAAAATGGGGGAAATGGTGTAGATGAAGGAGTGGACAGCACGTTGAAGAAATCAGCAATCCTAGTATTGTTTTCATTCATGCTCCTATTGGGGGCTTGTGGCTCCGAATCGGGAACAAGCGGGGAAGCCCATGAACTGGCGCATGGCGAGCAGCATCACTTGCCAAACGGCGATTTGCAGGAAGTGACTGCGTCAGCGGATGACTTACCAGCATTTTTGGATGACAAGCCGGAAGATATGCGGCTTGTTTACCAGCTGGCCGGGAAGTCGGCGGATATTCTGGAATGGATGCCCTGCTATTGCGGATGCGGCGAAAGTGCGGGCCATGGCAGCAATTTGAATTGTTTTGTCGATGAAATACGGGAAGACGGATCCGTCGTGTGGGATGATCATGGTACACGATGCCTCGTCTGTCTGGAAATTGCGGTGAAATCCGTGCAACTGGACCAGGAAGGTAAATCATTGAAAGAGATCCGTGAATTCATTGACGAAACATATCAGGAAGGCTACGCTAAGCCAACCGATACGCCGATGCCAGCATGAAAAAAAGCAGACACCCAGTCGGGCGTCTGCTTTTTTCATTTTCCTTATTTTATATACAAATCGCTCACAAGTACATCTTTAATGACGTCTGTCGGAATCTCGAATGTCACAACACCCATGTAACCTGGGGCGACTTCATATTTATCGAACGAGACGACCAGCTTGTTTTGTGCGGTAATGTAGAATGGCTGATCGGGCCGGATTTGTTCGAACCCTTCTATAAATTCGTCATCTGGCAGAAAGTATGCTTTCATGTCATCCTTGGCCATTTGGTCTTTCATTTCATACAGAATATAGGCGCTGATGATCGCCACATAACTTTCATCTTTGAAGAGACTCGGCAACGTGATCAACAGTCCATTCTCCTTATCGACCGTATCATATTTCATGACGGTGGACGAGGAACCGACGATATTCACTTCGTAACGGGCGATCGACAACAGTTGGTCGGTTTCCGTCAGCACTTCATATCCCGAGTCTACACCAAGATGTCCGCCGCCCGCCCATTGTTCCATGTCGGCAACGTCTTTTTCGAATTGTTCATAGAGCGCTTTGTTTTCCGCTATATATTTCTCGTTCAGGGCAGTTTGCAGCTCGGGATTGTTCAATCCTTCCAGTGCCGGGGTGTTCAGATCCGCTTGGTAGGTTCCTTGGTCCACTTTAATTTGCTGCACGGTGATTACTTCCACAATTGACCCGAGGAACGGCACGTTGGCCATCGTTTGGGCGAAGGTGGGACTGACGTTGATGCTGCCGACAAATAGGGCGGCGGCTGCGGCGGCACCGATTACCCACTGCGGCGCACGTCTCCTTTTCTTTGGCTGATGCTTTTGTTTCGCTTGCCGGATGGCCGATTGGACAACCTCCTCCAGTTCTGTAGGGATTTCGATGTTCTCATAGTCTTGTTTTAGTGGTTTTAGCTTTTTCATACGTTGAACTCCTCTCCGACTGTCAAGCGTAGCTTCTTTAATGCTGCATAGAGCCTTGTTTTCACTGTATTGACATTGTCCCCTGTAATGTCTGCAATTTCTTCGATTTTCAAATCCTCGAAAAAACGCAAAAGAATGATGGTTTTATAAACGGGCGGCAATTCATCGATCGCTTGCTGTAAATCCAAATCGGCCCATTCCATTTCTGTCGTTGGCAGATGAATGCCTAACACATCGTCCTCCATCACCGTCATCCGCTTATTTTTGCGAATAAAATCAATGGCGGTGTTGACGAGAATCCGGTAAAACCACGTTTTCAAATATCGGATCTCTTCTAGACGATCGACGGATTGTAGCGCTTTTAAGATAGCTTCCTGCACGATATCGAGTGCATTTTCTTTGTTGCGGACGTAGCCATAGGCAAGCCGGTAATGGGACGCTTTATTTTCTAGAATAAACTGCTCGACGAGCTCGAAATTTGTATTCCTTGTCATGACAATCAATCACCTTTTCTATGATCCAACGCTTCGCGAAACGTTCTAAATGATTTGACGGAGCAGTATGTGAAAAAGTTGTCAGGTTCTTTCATTCAGAAAATTAAAACGGGTTGCTGGAAATTATGGTACAATTTCAGTAATGAAGAACGGGGGGATGACGATGATCCGGTTTGTTCAATTTGATGAAACGTACATACCACAAATGGCGGAATTGCTGGCGGAACGGCATGCCTTGGAACGTAAACGCTTTCCGTTTCTGCCCGACCGCTTTGAAAGCCCCATCGCCGCGGCTGAGTTGTTGATTGAAGAAACAGCCCGGCCGTATGCTGCAGGAGTGGTGGCGCTCCGACACGATGAAGTGATCGGGTATATGCTGTATGAATTCAAGCAAGACGCGGCAAGGGGAAGATATGTGTCGATCGGTTATCCGTCACTTGCTGTCAAGAACGGGGAGCATCCGCAGCTCGTCCGTCTTCTATACGCGGAAGCGGGGGCGGAATGGGTGCGCAATGGATATTTCGAGCATGTTCTTTACGTACCGGTCGGAAATGACGCCATCATCCTGGAATGGCTGGAGCAGTCATTCCGTTTCGACCAGCGGTATGCTGTACTGCCGTTGGAGGACTATGAACCAAAAGGGAATGGAACCACAACAGTGGAATTCCGGAAAATTGAGGACGATCCTGCTATCCTGCAAAAGATGGCTCACTGGAATAGTTTGCATCAGGCAACAGCCCCGGCCTGGAAGCCGATTACAAAAGAGAACCTAGAAGAAGAGCGGAAAAACTATGAAGAGCTGGCTGGGAATCGAGGAATCCAACTCTGGATTGCGGAGCAAAATGACATCCCCGCGGCTTTCCATGTCTACAAGCCGCAAGAGGCGAACACGATGGTCGCTTCAGAAAATGCCGCATATCTCGTCTCCGCCTCCACTAATATGGAACTGCGTGGCAAGGGAATCGGGAAAGCCATTGCGGATCATTGCTTCCGGGAGATGCGAAATCTCGGCTATGAATACATTTTAGTGGATTGGCACACGCCGAATCACTTGTCCTCCTACTATTGGCCAAAATTAGGTTTCCAATCGTACATGATCCGGATGGTACGAACTGTGGATTCCCGGATCGCCTGGGCGCACGGGAGCCAATGATGGAAAATAAAACATTTGTCGCTTCCTGGAGTGGAGGCAAAGACTCTGCCATGGCTTATTACCGGGCCGTGCAATCCGGTGCACGCCCGGTGAGGTTATGGACGATGTTTGAAATAGGCGAGGAGATTTCAAAATCCCATGCTCTCCCGATTGAATTAGTGGAAGCGCAAGCCGAAAGCCTTGGCGTCCCTTTGATGACTCGTGGGGCGGATTGGAATGGGTATGAGGAACAGTTTTTGGACGCGATGCGGGAATGCAAAGAAGCAGGGATCGATATTGGTGTTTTTGGCGATATCGATCTGGAGGACCACCTGGAATGGGTGCGCAATTCCTGTGCCAAAGCGGGATTGGAGGCGGTCCATCCGCTTTGGAAGGAGTCCCGGCGAAAAATTTTGGAAGAATTCATCGAGGCGGGATTTGAAGCGTATCTTGTCGTGGTCAATACGAAAATGATGCCAGCCCGTTTTGTCGGCCGCCGGTTCACGATCGAGTTGATGGATGAACTCGAAGCGCTCAGTATCGATTCTTGTGGAGAATCCGGCGAATTTCATACCGTCGTCGTCGACGGCCCCATTTTCAATAAGCGGGTGCCGATCAAGCTTTCTAGTCCATACGAGCGGGACCACTATGTCTTTGTCAAAGCCGGATTGCAGGAGGGGGCCCGTTGAAAGTGAAATGGAAATTGGCGCTCGGCGTGGCGCTATGCGTCTTTCTTCTAGCGGCTTGTTCGTCAGCGAAGGAATTATCCATCTCGACGAGGAGTCTGACGGAGAAGGAACAGATTCTCGTGAAAAATTCAGGTGGTGCCGATATGGAGTATTTTGTGATTAACGGAGATCTGCCGGAAGGGCAAACTCTAGGAATCACGCTTGAAGTACATGAAAAGGGAAAATTGGTTTCGGAAAATGAACCAGGGGTGTTTAACGAGGACTTCTTGGCAGATCGGAATATCAGTTTTGGTATCCGGCAGGGCTGGGGAGACCAGAACGATGAATTGATCTTCAGTTCTTCGGGTGGATTGATCGGGTTACAGTTGGCCCCGTTGAAGGGAGCATCTTCCCATGGGGCTTTGATTGATGAAAAAGTGGTTTTGCAGATGGGGGAGCCCGTTTATCTTGCGTATTGGATCACTTCCGAAGATTTGAGCATTCGCGGTTTCGGAAATGCAATCGATGAGGAAGAATTGGCAGCACTGAAAGCGTATGATCGTGCTGTTTTATTGAAAGCCGAGCTGCGGGAGGATTAATGTATGAAGAAATTCGGTCTTTTATGTTTTTTTCTCCTGCTCAGTGCTTGCAGCAAGCCCGAAGTATTCGAACATATCGAGGTATCCAGCTTCGAAACGATGACCGAGTCTACAGGCTCCGTGATCAAATTCATCCCGTCAGGTTATGTAAATTCTAATAGCATCACCTATACAAAAGATTGGCGGGATAAAACAAAGATGGAAGTATCGGCAATCGAGGATCATTATGATGTGGATGGCAACTATATAAAAACCGTTGTTTTCTCTTCTTCAGATGAATATAAAAAGTTTCACAATCAAGTTGGCTGAGAAAGAGAAGAGAGGGAACTAAACGAACCAGCGACTATTTTGCTGCCGTCTGAATTTAAACAAACGACTATTTTGGAATTGACAGAGGAAGAGAAAAAACAAGTGAAGCAGCATGTGGAGGATTTTGTGAAACCTCTGGAATAAGTAAAACAACTGTCCATGAATTTGACATAAAGGACAGTTTTTTTATCCTAATATAGTTTATCTCCCTTGAATTCAATCTATTTTTCTTGCATAATAATAAATAGAAAAGAACGTATTTATACCATTTACCCTGTTATATTCCCGTCTTTATGAATTGCAAACCTGCCATGTGTAAAATATAGATAAGAGAGTAAGGGAAATGTGAATGAAAAAAAGAATAATGATGAAGCGCATTAAGCAATGGATTCGTTCCACAGCGGATGCCGTCCATATGGATACTGTCATGAAACGTCAACAGACTGGAGTCAACATGACGTATGACTTCATACAGGACATGGTCGGCTATGACTTGGAGCGATTGCAAAAAGCGCGACGGGAAATGAAACAACCGGTTTCGCTGGAAACCTATGTCCGCACACTGACGATGCATGAACTCGGCCATGCGGTAGACCGTGAGGCATTGCTGGCCTCATTCGATAGAACGGTTGAAATTTTCAAGATGAAAAAAAACTATTCTGCCGCGGAACAGCGTCGAAATCCCGATACATTTGCCATGCTGATCGAAGAGCATGAGATGAACATCACCTTTGAAGAAACGGCTTGGGATAACGCCGAAAGGATGAACCGCCTATATGGCATAGCGGACTGGAACGATTTCTATAATGTGAAAGCGCATAGCCTTTCGACATACAAAGCTTACTATGAACGGGATTTGCATTCATATCAACGATTAGTGGAAGCAGCAAGCGTCCCGGTTGCTGGATAAAAAACTGTCCAACCTCGAATGGGTGGACAGTTTTTTGTTCTTAAAGTCTTTATTGTAAGCTAATGGTGGTTGGGCGCAAGGAACTTGAGCGCAGTGCAAGCAAACGATGGTTGAACGCAACTATCCCGCTTCCGTTTACAATCAATACACTATCCGCTCACCAATTTATGGAAATTCCACAGTGAAGCTCTCAAATTCGATCGGTTCACCGGAATACGGTTCGAACTCCAATTGCGTCTCGGTGCCGTCCTCTTCAATAGAGACTCCGCCGCCTCCAGACGCGTGTTCGACCACTGGCGTAATCGTCAACTTCTTCACGTCATCTTCGATTGGATCAAATAGCCGATTCCCGGTAAAGAATTCCCTTCCGTCTTTTACCGTGCCTTGGCTTCCGCCGGAGTGGGAACCAAGTTCATGACCCGTATCGTCGACGACTTTGAAATCAATGTTGCTCATTAGGAAGAAATCCTCATCCGCTTCCGCATCAAACCGGATGAGCAAGCCCGCTGGACTGCTTTTCAATTCAGTGATGGACAAACTGATATCTCCGGCTTGCTGTATCTCGTCAATAGCCAACACATTCACATTCGATTGGGCCTTGACCGGAATTTTAAACTTCCATCGGTGCCCTTCCTCGCTTTCGAACTTCAATCCTAAGGTGAATTCATCGGGCAAATCTGTCATGGCATCGATGCTAACCAAGCCAGTCCGATAAGTCGGTGTGATGTCCTTTTCCTCCAAACTGCCGCCATAACTGCTCGGGCTCCTGCCGTTTACAAATATATCAGGAAACCCTCTTGTAAAATAAAACTCGTCCATTGGTTCTTTCGTTTCCAATGAATAACTGACGGTCAACCGCGTTTCATCGTAAAAGACTTCATTGATCGTAAGTGTGTCGCCTTTCACCGTCTTGGAGGCATCGACAATCTGGGTCATGCCGAGATCACTCACCTGCACCAAGCCGGCGTCCCCCGACTCACTGAAAATGGATCCGATCAGTGGAATCTGCGATACGATGTTGGCCATGGCCGGTGAAACAGAGGCAGATCCGACCAGCAACCCAAACGCAACTGCGGCTGCGCCGGCTGAATACACCGTCTTTCTCCAAAATGATTTCTTCCGCTTCGGCGCATGTTCTGCAACCGTCGTTGCGATGATCGCATCCAATTTATCGACAGGCACCGGAATGTCGTCAATCTCCTTTTTAAATGCTGGAATGTTGTCTGTCATCCAAATACACCCCTTTCAATTTTGTCCGCAAGATCGTTAATCCCCGCCGGATATTCGTTTTCACGGTGCCTTCGGGGCAGCCGAGAAACGTCGCAATCTGACCGACCGTATAATCCTGGTAATATCGCAAGAGCAGCACGGTTTTATACTTCTCTTCGATTTCATCCATCGCCTGCAAAAGATCCATCTGGTCTTCCGATTCCGGTGAACTTGACTCTCCCAAGCTCTCCAACATCTCCGGGCTCAATGGAACCACTTTTTGCTTTGTTCTCAAGGATGCAATCGCTGTGTTAATTAAAATTCGGGTAATCCAAGTCGAGAAATACGCATCCTGCTTTAATGAAGCGATCGACTTCAACGCTTTATAAATGGTGTCTTGGAATATTTCCAGCGCTTCTTCCTCGTTTTTCATATACACATATGCCATCTTGTACAACTTCTCTTTTTCTTCATGAATGAGCGCCTGAAAAGCCTCTGTATCGCCTTTCTTTGCCCGCGCCACCAACTTCAACTTCGTGGTCAACCGACCCTCCTCCTTTCCCGCTTACTTATTAGAGCAATTAGGGGGGTGAAACGATTCAATATTTAATGGAAATTAACATCAAGACGTTTGTTTCGCTGCGTTGCACTTTTATCTATCTATTGCTAACATTAAAAATACGGTTAGAACAATTAGTTTTTAGGGGGAGAGAGTCATGTCTCAAGTAGCAACGAACGTATTGCACGGCGATCAGCTTATGCCACGGAATCGATTATTTTCATTGCTATCATCGCGCTCTTCGAAACACATTTTTCTCCTTACGGCGGGAGCCGGGTACGGAAAAACGTCTTTGCTGGTCTCTTTTTTTCGGGAATATCCCCAACAGGTCTGCTGGGTGAAGTTATCTGAACCGGTATACGATTTTGCTTCGTTTCAACAGCTTATACCGGTCGGTTCCATAGAGCAGGCTTCCTGGATTGTTGTAGATCAGTCGGAAAATCTGTTGTTCAATGCGAAAGAAACGGAAAAATTTATTGCTTGGATTGAACAGTTGCCTCCTGCAAATTCAATTGTTTTATCTGGTCGAAAACTTCCCGATGAACTCCCCGTGAGCCGTTGGAAAGTCCAACGGCTCGCTTCAACGATATATAAAAACGAGTTGGCGTATACAGTTGAAGAAGCGGAAGAAGTACTGGGACATGTTTATAAATTGCAACTTAGCAGCTATGAAATTGGAAAATTACATGCTGATTTAGAAGGATGGCCAGCCGGATTTACTTTATTTAATGAAAGTAGAGTGAATGATTCATCCTTTACAATCGAAGACTCGACATCTGATCTGTATCATTACATAACTGCTGAAGTTAGTGGTAACTTACCGGAGGAATTTCGATTATTTCTCATGCGGATATCGTTATTCCGTACCTTGCAAGCGTCTTTCTTGCAAAGCTATTTACCCGAAAGCCCAATTTATGACTATATAAAAGAAATGGAACGCACTCAGTTATTGTTATCAACAAAGCAAGGGGATGCCCTTCAGTTGCATCCTCTATTCCGGAAATATTTTTATAAACTTGCCGAGAAAAAGTGGGGCACTCTGAGGATGCAATCAGACCACTTGAAAATTGCCTATTTATATAAGGAACAATATCAGTTTTTCGAAGCGCTGTCACAAGCTTTCGTCGCCCGAGATGAGGAATTCATTACGGATATTTTTGTGGAAATAATAGATCGATATGAACCGATTGAATTCCTTCGCTTGCTGGATGGGTGGCTGGAACAGCTTTCTCCGTCTATTGAATTATCAAGTATGAGCTTATTTTTGTTTCGCTGTATTCCTGTTGAATTGGCAAGCCAATTGAGGAAACCGTTGCAATCAATTGCAGAACGATATGAGGAAGAAGATGCCTCTGTTTGTGCAGACTTTTTTCATCGTTTGGCGAATATTACATTTTATCAAGGCGAATTAAAGCAAGCGGTTACGTATTACGAGAAAAGTCTTCACTACTCGGAGTTGAATGGAATCGAATCTCTGACTGCACTCAATATGAGCATGCTCGCTCAAACGCACCGTTTCATGAACAATATGGAAACGGCGTTAGTTCTTTGTCGCCAAGCTTTAGTAATGTCCGAATTAAAAGGGTTTAAGCACTCACAGATGCATTCCCTTTGGACGATGGCCGAGCTGCTAATTGAAGCAGGTGACTTGCGGAAAGCCCGAAGATTTACGGAACAAGCGATAAATGTGTCACAGGAAATTGACGAAACATCAATCGTCTATCCATTATGTACAATGAGTAAATATTACCGTAAGAGTGGCCAAAATGATGAGGCACTCCATTGGGCCAATCAAGCGATTGCTCAAGCTGATCGTATTGGGGTGAAAGTGGATAAAGGCTGGGCTCTCGGAGAATTGGCTTTATGTTTTCATGCTAATGAACAATTCAATGAAGCAAAACAAAGTATAGAAGAGGCTGCTGATTTCTTTAAGGAGCTCCGCCATCATCTTTGCATAATCCAACAAAAACAGATTTGGATGTTAAGGGACCAAGGGTACATCGGGGAGGCGGACCGCCTGCAAGAAATGATGTATCAAACCGCATCGGAATTGGAATATACATGGTTACTCGAAGGATCACCTAACATAAATAAACCAAAGCTGCATATGAATCTGCTAGGTCCTTTGTCGATTCGATTGGGCGATGACAAAATTCAGGTTAGACGGCGGGCAAGCTTGCATCTTTTGCTATTATTAGCGACCAATCCAGGAAGAAGGTGGTCGAAAAATGAATTGATAGGTGCTTTGTTTCCTGAAGAAGAGGAAGATGCAGCGTCAAACCAATTATATGTTGCGCTGTCTGTCTTACGAAAGCATTTGGAGCCGGACCTTAAGAGTGGGAGAATGTCGAAATATATCACATACGACGGTTCGCATTATATTTTCCATTTTGAAGAGGTAGAAATGGATACGGAATGTTTAAAAAGAGTAATGGAGCAACCATATAGTTCTGACTTACTGCGAATGGCGGTTACATTGTATCAGGGTGATTTATTAAGCGAATATCCCCATGAGGAATGGCTCTTTGAAAGCCGATTGTCTTTCCGGGAAAGGTATATACGTGCCCTTCAGAAATGGACTGATCAATGTAGGCAGGATGGTAAATACGATGATGCGATTGAGATATTAGAGTTAATTTTAAAGCTAGAGCCATTGGAAGAAGAAGTGCATTTGGATTATGCTTTGCTTCTTCATAAGACCGGGAAAAGTGGAAAGGCGCAGAAGGCAGTAGAATGGGCGGTCGGTTTATTCAATAAGGAATTGGGTATAAATATCCGTCCGGAATTCAATAAAATCTACTCTAGGTAAGGTCACAGTAAGATTCTTCACCGACAATGAAAGCGGTTCAATTACAACATTGGAAGGGGAGAATTGTATGAAAAAGTTTACAGGTCAGACCGCACTAGTGACAGGAGCAGCCAGTGGTATCGGAAAATCGATTGCCAAAAAACTGGGGGACGAAGGTGCATTTGTTTGGATTACGGATATTAATGAAAAAACGGGACAGGCTGCGGCTCAAGAAATTGTGCAAGAGGGTGGGAAAGCGGAGTTTCTTCCGCTGGATGTGCGCTCGGTAGAAAATGTGACGAACGTAATTGACCACATCGTAGCACAGAATGGATCCTTGGAAATTCTCGTTAACAATGCGGGAATACCCGGAAATCCAGCGCCAATCGAGCAAATGAGTGATAGCGAATGGAACACGATGCTAGACATTCACGTAAATGGATCGTTTTATTGTTTACGTGCAGCCGCATCTCAAATGAAAAAACAGAAGTACGGAAGGATTATTAATATGTCCTCCTTGGCTTCCGAAACGGCGCTTCAATATTTTGCTCACTATGCAACTGCTAAATATGCGTTGCTCGGTTTAACAGAAAGTAGCGCAAAAGAATTGGGACCATTTGGGATTACGGTAAACGCATTAAAACCAGGTATTATCCGATCCGCGTTGACGGGTGGCCTTCTAGAAGTGGCCGAAGAAAGATTTGCAACATCGACACCGACCGGGACAGTGGGCTCACCGGACGACGTAGCGACAGCCGCGGCATTTCTGGCGTCACCCGATAGCGGTTTCCTAACGGGTATTTCGATTATCGTGGATGGTGGCTTTAGGCTTGTCAATGAAATGGACAAGGTCATGATCGATATGGCAGCCGCGACGGCGAACGAATAAAAATAGCAAAAACACTCCTCGTATAACTCTAAAGAGCGATACGAGGAGTGTTTTTGAATCAATTAAAAGGCCGTTCAGAAAGCAGGAAAGCACTTTCTGAACAGCCTGGTACAATGATATTCAATCTTGCAATTCGGTCGTCCCAAAGGTGTAATCAACAACAGTCGTGTGTTGGAGTGCATTGTTTTCTTTCGCCATATAATAGTGGAGTCGGGCATCAGCCATAACGGCAAGATTTCCGTCATCATCGTAACCGCCAATCGGACCATGGGAAACCGCAAGCATCGTGCATCCTTCAGGAGAAGTGAACGGTTCGTGGACATGTCCAGCGGGTTCGCAAGTGTAATATCCAGGATGTCCGCGGTCATCGCCTTCTTGATCATAGAAGAAGGTCCCTTCTATGATATAGGCTTCCGAGTTTTGGAGATGCCAATGGACTGACGCTTTTGTATTCGGGTCAACTTTTAATAACAAAGTGAAGTTGCCAGAGACAAGATCACAATATAAAAGCTTAAAATGAGTTCCAGGCATCAACCAATCGGTCCATTCAATCCAATCGGGATTAATAAAATCACGGCGGTTCTCATTCGTTTTTGGCGTGAGGCCAGGATTTTTCATCCAAAAGATGGGTGAAAATTGTTTTGCACTGTTTGTTAATTCAGACATGTACTATTCCCTCCTTTTAATTGGTTAACAATTGTTAACAATTTCATTGTAGAATGCCTGTCTTACTGTAAGCTTACTGGCCTTCTACAGCCCGGAAAAAATGGGGCCGACTTGTCAATAACGGTAGACTATGCCAGTATAGAAGCGGAGAGCTTGCTTGCCATCGGAAGTAATTAAGAGGAGGAAATGGAACATGGAACTACCAAATTGCCCAAAATGTAATTCAGAATATACGTACGAGGACGGGAATATGTTAGTCTGCCCGGAATGTGCACATGAATGGAACCCACAAGAGGAAACGGTCGAAGAGGAGAAAGTCTGGCGTGATGCGAATGGGAATATCCTCAGCGACGGGGATACCGTGACGGTCATTAAGGATTTGAAAGTGAAAGGCAGCTCAAATCCCGTTAAAATGGGGACGAAAGTGAAAAATATAAAACTCGTGGATGGCGATCATGACATCGATTGTAAAATCGACGGGTTTGGCGCCATGCAATTGAAATCGGAATTTGTGAAAAAAATATAAATTCCTTTCAAGAAGGGTTCTCCCGTTTTACAAACAACCCCTTCAAATATATTTCATCCAAAATCATCCAAATTATCTCTTGAAACTTAAGATGAATCAGATTAAGATTCAATTGGAGGGTGATGATATGAAAAAAGTAGCAGCATTACTATTGACACTTGCCATTGCGCTTAGTTTTTCTTTCAGCGTAACTGAAGTGGAAGCTGCAGGACCGAAAATAGTAAAGTTCGCGAACTGCAAAGAATTGAATAAAGTGTATCCAGGTGGCGTGGCAAAATCCGCTTCCGTGAAAAATAAAGGCGGCAAAACAAAATACAAGCCATTTGTATCTGAAGCACTATACAATGCCAATGCAAAGAGCGATCGGGATAAAGACTTTATCGCTTGTGAAAGATAAAAAGCACGTGACGGAAGGCAAAAGTCTTCCGCCATGTGCTTTTATCATTTTCCTAACGACAAATCGATCAAACCTTTAATTTCATTGCTATCAATATAGCCAGCTTCTTTGCTAATATCCGCCATTTCCTGAATGACCTGTTCGTTGATATCTGTCGTGACTTCCAGACGTTGGAACGCGGCGGCTGTTTCTTCTTTATTGATTTCTTTACCTGTGAGACTTTTAATATGTTTGATGAACAAGTCTTGCGCTTCTTCTGGGTTTTGCTGGATGAATTCAATTGCTTTTTTATGAGCTTGCAAGTAGGCTGCCGCCAGTTCTTTATTTTTCAGAAATTCCTCGCTGGCTGCTACTACCGTGTTCGTAGAGTCTTTGCCCCAAGCGAATTCGTCCCAATCAAGAATTAGTTTTCCGTTTACTTGTGATTCCAAAATATTGCCCCATGGTTCAGGAGAAGCGGCGGCATCCACAGATTTTTGGACAAACAATGTAGTGGTTTCAGCGGGAGAGGTTGCAAACAATTCAACAGTACCGCCATTTGTTGTAGTTCCTAAATTTGCATCTTTGAGCGCTTTTCGAATCATGATGTCTTGGGTGCCCCCAATTCCGGGAATAGCAACTTTTTTTCCGTCCAGATCACTAAACGATGTAATACCGCTATCTTCTCTTGCTACAAGGACGGCACCTCCATTAACCGCGCCGGAGAGTATATGGTATGCAGGGGTTTTGACGTAAAAGTTAAGGACGGGGCTAGGACCGACTGTTCCAATATCAATGGATTTCGTAGCCATTGCTTCCATGAATAGCCCTCCAAAGCTGACCGTTTTCGTTTCAATCGTTATTTCATCGCCGAAAGCTTCTTGAAAATAGCCCTTCTCCAGTCCTATTATGGTGGGGATATGTGTCAAGTTTGGAAAGTATCCGATTTTCACAGCGGAATTTCCGCTTGCTTTGGATTCATTGGAGCATGCACCAATTACGCCGATTAGTAGAATAAATAGAACCAGTTTTATTTTTCTCATTTCAAATTTCTCCCGTCATCTTCACTGTTCGAATTTTTCAGAAATGTGATTATAAGAAAAAAACCACGTGCCTGTAATCCCGTTCTTACCGTGGGCTACGTGGGGGAGTATGATTCGTTATATTATGGAAGTAATGAAAGATCGATCAATCCATCGATATCATCGCTATCAATATAACCAGCTTCTTTGCTAATATCGGCCATTTCCTGAATGACTTGTTCGTTGACATCAGTCGTGACCTCCAGTCGCTGGAACGCGGCGGCTGTTTCTTCTTTATTAATTTCCTTGCCTGTCAGGTCTTTAATATGTTTGATGACTAAGTCTTGTGCTTCTTCCGGGTTCTGCTGGATGAATTCGACTGCTTTTTGATGAGCTTTCAAGTAGGCTGACGCCAGTTCTTTATTTTTTAGAAATTCATCACTAGCCGCGACAACCGTATTTGTGGAGTCTTTACCCCAAGCAAATTCGTCCCAGTCCAGAATCAGTTTGCCATTCGCTTGAGATTCGAGAATATTGCCCCAAGGCTCCTGAGTGGCTGCGGCGTCGACGGAGTTTTGAACAAATAGAGTAGCTGTATCTGCTGGAGCCGCAGCGAATAATTCTACTGTTCCACCATTATTCGTTGTTTCCAAGTTTACTTCTTTCAATGCTTTTCGAAGCATGACATCTTGCGTACTGCCGATGACAGGAATTGCTACTTTTTTACCGTCCAGATCAGCCAGTTCGGATACGCCACCGCCTTCACTGGCAACGAGCACCGCGCCTCCGTTGACTGCTCCGGAAATCAGGCGGAATGTCGGATTTTTTACGTAAAAGTTAAGCAGTGGGCCCGGTCCAACTGTACCGACATCAATGGATTTTGTCGTCATTGCTTCCATGAAGAGACCGCCATTGCTGACCGTTTTCGTTTCAATTTTCACATCGTCGCCAAATTCTTCTTGGAAATAGCCTTGTTCCAGTCCTACAATTGTAGCGATATGCGTCAAGTTCGGGAAATACCCGATTTTCACAGTGCTGGAATTAGACGAAGAGGAGGAGTCCTCCCCGCCTCCCGAGCAGGCGCTTAAGACGCCTAGCACCAAAACAGAAATAAGTGCGAATATCCATGTCTTTTTCATTATCATTTTCCTCTTTTCTGTGGGTCAAGCAAGACCCCATTTTTTCTGAACCGAACGTTCTAAGCGTAGGAATACAACGTTATCCATAATTGTTCCGATGATTGCAATGATGATCATGACAGAAATGACTAGATCCATTTGTCCAAGCGATCTACCGGTTTCAAGCAGCTGGCCAAGACCACCGCCGGAACCGAGAAGTTCCCCCGCCATTAACGCCCGCCATGAAAATGCCCAGGCAATACGTAATCCGGACAATAATTGGGGAACGGACGCCGGTAAAATAACAGTGCGAATGAAATGCAGACCGGTCGAACCGAATGTCTTGGCGACCCGCTGGTAAAGCGTCGGAACATTCCGGAATCCGCTCGTAGCGCTAACGGTCATTGTCCACGTGGCGCCAATCGTGACGATAAATAAAATGGAGAAGTCATTCAAACCAAACCAGATAATCGCCAGAGGGAACCAGACGATGCTCGGAATGGATTGCAAGGCGGTGACTAGGAAGCCGAGTGTATCTTCCACCAATTTAAACCGCCAGATCAGATAGCCCATGATCAAACCTAACACAATGGCAATGGCAAAACCGATGAGCAACCGACTCATACTTTTTCCGATGGCCGCCAATATCTGCCCGTTGACGAGACCGTTGACCAATGTTTCAAGGACCTGTGTCAAACGGGGGAACATGAAATCCGGCAGTCCCGAAAATCTAGATGTGACTTCCCATATCGCCGCTATCATTGCGATGAAGATGATTCGTCTTAAAGCTGTAGTCATCGCCCATCTCCTCCTTCAACACTTTCTCGATTTCTTCTTCTAAAATAGACAGCACCCTTTGTTCGGTATGAAGCGTCACACTATCTGCCAACACGCCATCCGTCGAAGTGGGAACAGTGATAATTTCTTTGATCTTCCCGGGGCGCGTGGCAAATACGACGACTTTTTCGGAAAGGAGAACTGCTTCACGGATGTTATGAGTGACGAAAAAGATTGTCACTTTCGTCTTTTTCCAGATTTCAATAAGTTCTTTATGCAGCACCATTCTCGTTTGTTCATCCAACGCGGAGAAGGGTTCATCCATTAGGAGGATATCGGGTTCCATGACCAACGCACGAGCGATGGAGACCCGCTGTTTCATTCCCCCTGAGAGCTGATGCGGATAAGAATGGATATATTTGCTGAGATGGACCATTTTTAAAATATCAATCGCCTTGGCTTCCGCCTCTTGTTTCGGCATCTTTTTTAGCAATAAACCATAGGTGACATTGTCCAAAACAGTCAACCAGGGGAACAGGCCGGCCTCCTGGAAAACAACGACACGATCCGGCCCGGGTTTCTCCACTTGCTTTCCGGAGATGCGAATACTGCCTCCATCCGGTTTTTCCAAACCTGCAATCATATAAAGGAGTGTCGACTTCCCGCATCCTGACGGGCCGACGATCGAGACGAAGCTCCCTTTTTCAATATCCATGTTGATATGGTCGAGCACTTTGACTCGTTCTTTATTTTCATTCGTAAAACTTTTTTCGATACTATCAATCGTCAAATACATTTCCTCACCTCAAACTTTTCTAATCTATTTAGTCGGGATTAAACTGAAGGAAGTACTGTGTTTGTACTTTCCTATCAAGAAGTGAATAAATCACTGGATAAATAACGTTCACCAGTATCGGGCGCTATGCAGACAATCGTCTCTTCCGGCGTCAGTCGTTTTGCCACTTGTAAAGCTGCATAAACAGAAGCCCCGCCGCTTGGTCCAAGCAAAATTCCTTCGCGAGCGGCCAAGTTTCGTACAGTTTCATAGGCATCCTCATCTTCGATTTTCAAGATTTCATCATAGACTGATGTATTCAAAATCGGAGGGATGAATCCTGGGCTAGTGCCGACCAATTTATGTTTTCCGGGTTTCCCGCCAGAAAGGACAGGGGATCCCGCGGGTTCCACAACATGAACTGTAATGTTCTTATCATATTCCTTCAATGTTTCACCTGTACCGGTAATAGTCCCGCCCGTTCCTGCTGTACCGACGAATGCGGAAAGTTTCCGGCCTATGGATTCCATGGCAGAGATGATTTCCGGCGCGGTTGTTGTCCGATGAATGTCCGAATTGGCTTCATTTTCAAACTGCATTGGAATATGGCTATTGGGCGTTTTCGCCGCAATCTCCTCCGCTTTTTGAATGGCTCCGGGCATTTTTTGGTCGCTTGGTGTCAGCACGACTTCCGCCCCGTACGCTTTCAATATATTGATGCGTTCCATTGTAGAGGAATCCGGCATGACAATGATCGTTTTGTATCCGCGGGCTGCGGCGCTCATCGCTAGACCGATCCCCGTATTCCCGGATGTCGGCTCGATGATCGTAGCCCCCGGTTCCAATAAACCCGCCTTCTCCGCTTCGACAATCATATTATAGGCAGCCCGGTCTTTGACGCTCCGACTGGGATTGAAATATTCAAGTTTCACATACACTTGCGCACCGCTTGGATCTGGCAGCCGATTCAACTTCACAAGCGGCGTGTCCCCGATTAGGTCCGCTATGTTGTTCACAACGCGCAAAACGACTCATCCTTTCCTGATCAATTACGTCTTAGTGTAATCGCGATGGATTGATTATAACAGATACAATTCCGATAATATATACTAAATTATATGGGATTAAGAATAAACTAGCAAGCTTTCATTTTTTCTGCTCGTTAAGGGATAGGTGGCGGCTTTGTAAAAGCTCCTTTTCCAAAAAAGGTTTGGCCCCGAGCATGTCCCGAAAGGCTTCGTATGTCTGGACAGCTTCCAGTGATGCCTGTTTGCCTGTTTGGTATGCGCGGATCAAGATATTCTTTGGCGTATGCTCCATATCAATGAATTCCAGCAACTGGGTTTCATATCCGACGAGAGTGAGCAGTTCCGCACGGATTGAATCAGTGGCAAGGGCAGAGAAGCGCTCCTTGATCAGTCCATGTTTCAACATGACTTGAAGCTCGGGCGATTGGATTTGGCTGAACAGCTCATGTTGGCAGCACGGCACACTCAAGATGACGCTGGCTCCCCAGCGGACCGCCCGGGCGAGCGCCATATCGGTCGCGACATCGCAAGCGTGAAGGGTGACGACCATGTCGACGGCATTTTCTTTATCATATTCATTAATATCCCCGACAAGGAATTCCAATTTGTCGTATTCCAAGTCTTTTGCGATTTGCTGGCATTCTTCAATGACTTCTTTTTTTAAGTCAAGACCGGTCACATAAATATCCAATCCTTTTTCAATCCGCAAGTAATGGTAGAGGGCAAACGTTAAATAGGACTTCCCGGAGCCGAAGTCCAAAATGCGGATTGTCCGGTCTTTCGGCAAGTGGGCGAGTGAATCGTCGATAAACTCGATGAATCGATTGATCTGCCTGAATTTGTCGTACTTCTGCTTTTTCACTTTCCCGTCGGGGGATTGGACGCCTAGTCGGATGAGGAAAGGGTACGGTGTTGTTTCATCGAGCAAATATTGCTTTTTTCGATTATGGGATAGATCGACGACTTTTTTGGAGTGCATTTGATCGGATTTCCACATGACTTTGAATTTTTTCGAAAGTTGGACATGGATTTTTTCGTCGAGGAACTCGGCATGTACTTGTTTGAACCGTTCCAACAGGTCTTTTAGCTTCCCGCGGACATCACCTGAATGGATGTTTTCGTGTTGCAGGACACGCTCATATTGATATTCAAACTGTATATGCAATTCGCCTTTCAATTCGATCGGCTTCACCTTGACTCGCTTCACTTCATCCGATTTTGTGCGAGATTGACTGATTGTCCCGCTGATGAAAGAACCATCGGTCATCCGCCGTGCCAGTTCGTTCACTAATTCTTCAAATTGCATGACCATCGCTCCTTCCTATTGTCCCTTACAGCATATCAAAAAGACCCCAATTTTGGGATGAAAAAAGCCAGCGCTTGGGCTGGCCACAAATAATGACTTAATTGAACTTAAATCCTCGTTTCGCGAGAAATTCCTTCATATAGGTCCGTCGCGGGCTGGATAAGAAATCCGCCATCTGATTGGACCATTTGACGTCTTTCTGATTGGAGCCGCGGTTTTGATAATACGCATTCATCGTCTCATCGTAGGCGGTTAGGAGTTCGTCGTATTTTTCGGCGTCATACGTATCTTCGTGAATGATTGCTTCGACTGGCAAGCGTGGTTTCACTTCATTCGCTTCGTCCGGAACGCCAATCGTCACGGCGAACATGGGGGCGACGCCATCCGGCAATCCGAGCAGGTCGCTTATTTCCTGTGGTGCATTGCGGACTCCGCCGATATAGCAGATGCCGTATCCCTTGGACTCCGCAGCAACGACGACATTCTGCGCAAATAAGGCGACGTCAGTGGCACCGACCAGCATGTTCTCCGCATAGGAATAATCAATTTCCTTGCCGGCTAATGCTGCTGCTTTTTCTAGGCGACAATAATCGGCACAAAAAACGAGTGCTGCTCCGGCTGTCGAAAACTGTTTTGGATTTTTGGTGAGCTCTGCCAATTTCCTGCGTTTTTCTTCATCTGTCACATGGATGACGGAATAGGCTTGAACAAAGTGGGAGCTTGCTGCATGCTGTCCGGCACGGATCAATTCGCGAACCTCTTCTTTTGACAACTGGACATCCTTGTATTTGCGGACGGACGCGTGGGATGTCAATAATTCGATAACCATAAAATCCTCCTTTGTATTGCCAACATAGCTTCAGCGTACCAGATTTTTGAGAGGAGGCTCTATTGGAAAGCATCTCGACAGGGATAAGAGAGATTTTTGTAAAAAAACTGGGCTTTTTCTCCAAAAAAATAAAAATCTACTGTACGTTGTTCTGAATTTTATGATAAAATAGGCCGTAGAGTATGAATTTTCAGGGGAAGGGGATTTGCAAAATGGCATTACTGAGCAAAACGGTTGGGGAGATTGTAAGAGAGCAGGCATCACGTTTTCCTGAGAACGAAGCCTATGTCTATCCGGAACACGGCATCCGAAAGACATATAAGGAGTTCGACGAAGAGACGGATCAATTAGCAAAAGCATTTATGGGAATGGGCATTCAAAAAGGGGAGCATGTCGCCATTTGGTCGGATAATAAAAGACAATGGCTCTTAAGTCAATATGCGACAGGGAAAATGGGGGCAGTCCTTGTCACAGTAAATACGAATTATCAAGCTGCTGAACTGGAATATTTGCTAAAACAATCCGATTCGACAACGCTTATTTTAGATGAAGGATTTAAAGGTACTAGTTATATAGATATCATTCAAAAGGTTTGCCCGGAGTTGGTGGATGCGCAAGGCGGGGATATTTCATGTGAAAAACTTCCGCATTTCAAGCGGGTCATCCTAATGACGGAAAAAGAAGAAAAAGGGATGTACAAGTGGTCCGAATTCCTAGCACATGGGGAGAGTGTGACGGATGAACAGTTGGAAGAGCAATTCAAGTCCCTTGATCCCGATGACGTCATTAACATCCAGTATACGTCCGGAACGACCGGTTTTCCGAAAGGTGTCATGCTGACACATAATAACGTGGTGAATAACGGAAAATTGATTGGGGACTTTCAGAAATTGACAGAAAAGGATCGGGTCTGCATCCCAGTACCGTTCTTCCACTGCTTCGGATGCGTTTTGGGAACGCTTTCAGCCGTTACTCATGCGTCAACCATGGTTTTGGTGGAGCAGTTTGAAGCGTTGCGTGTGCTTCACGCGGTGCAGGACGAGAAATGTACGGCTCTTCTCGGGGTTCCGACGATGTTCATCGCAGAACTTAATCATCCGGAATTCAAAAACTTCGACACGTCGTCATTGCGGACCGGCATCATGGCGGGTTCCACTTGTCCGATCGAAGTGATGAAGAGAGTCATAGACGAGATGGGAGCTCATGAAATTACAATCTGTTATGGCCAGACCGAATCATCCCCGGTCTTCACTCAAACGAGGACAGATGATCCCATCGAAAAGCGAGTGTCCACTGTCGGCCGACCGCATCCTCTTGTAGAAGTGAAAATCATCGATCCGGAAACAGGAGAAGAAGTGCCCGTCGGACAACCAGGCGAACTGTGCACACGCGGCTATCATGTCATGAAAGGGTATTACAATAATGAAGAAGCGACTCGCCAAGCGATTGATTCGGAAGGATGGCTTCATACGGGAGATATCGCAATCATGGACGAGGACGGTTATATCGATATTACCGGACGACTTAAAGATATGATTATCCGAGGGGGAGAAAACATATATCCTCGCGAAGTGGAAGAGTTTCTCTATAAGCATCCAGGCATTTTGGATGTCCAAATCGTCGGTGTACCAGATCCGAAGTATGGGGAAGAGATGATGGCTTGGATCATTCCGAAAGAAGGCGCAGATATTAACGAGGAATCCGTCCGCGAGTTTTGTAAAGGGAATATTTCCTACCACAAAATTCCGAGATATATTGAATTCACCAACGAATTCCCGATGACCGCTTCCGGGAAAATTCAAAAGTTCAAACTTCGTGAAATGTCCGAGGAGAAAGTGACACAGCATCAGTCATAACTTACAAAAGAAAGTGCCTCCACTGCATGCAAGCAATGGAGGCGCTTCTTTTTTATTATTTATGAGCTTCAGCCCATTTCTTAAATGGGGAAGCTGCATTATTGGTCGGCTGGTGGACGAATGGAACTGAACGTCGTTCCGGCTCTTTCTCCAAGTCCGCAAAAAAATGCTGCATCGGATTTCGGAGGTCGACAATTTGAACAGCCTTATTGCGGCTGCACGCATAATAGATTTCTTTAATATGGGCCCAATACGCTGCCGCTGTACACATTACACAAGGTTCCCCGCTCGCATACAAAATGGCTCCCGACAAATCAACGGAGCCGATCAAACCAGCTGCATCCCGAATCGCTAGAAGTTCAGCATGGGCGGTCGGATCATGCTGAATCAATGATACATTCATTCCGCTTCCAATCCGTTTTCCGTTTTTTACAACAATGGCAGCGAACGGACCACCTCCGTCCTCTACGCTTTGAACGGCCAACTGTACGGCTTCTTCAAGCCACTTTTCATGCGACAATTCTACTCTCCTCTCCCCATGCAAAAATTATAATTTGCCTGCATCTAGCTTATAGGATTGGTTCTTTTTCAAGTAATTAACAAGACCACCCTCGTTCAGAATCTGTACCATGACATCGGGCATTTTCGTGCCCTCATACTGCTCACCATTTGCTTGATTGAGTACAGTGCCGGAAGTGACATTGATTTCAAGCGCATCTCCCTTTTGGATGTTATAATTTTTCAGCTCAATTACAGGGAGACCGATGTTAATCGCATTCCTAAAAAATATTCTTGCAAACGAGTGTGCGATGACTGCCGAAACGCCTGCCGTTTTAATTGCGAGCGGAGCTTGCTCCCTTGAAGATCCGCAGCCGAAGTTATCTCCCGCTACAATAATATCACCGTTTTGCACGACTTTATGGAATTCTGGATCAAGATCTTCCAAAACATGGTTTGCCAGTTGCTGTAAATCCAATGTTTTCGTATATTTGCCTGGAATGATACGGTCGGTGTCAATGTTGTCGCCGTATACATGTGCTCTTCCTATTAGTTTCATTACAATGTTCCTCCTTTTATAGCTTGAGGATTTGTAATTTTTCCTCTGAGCGCAGCGGCCGCTACAAACGCAGGAGAACCAAGGTATACATTGGAGTTTCGATTGCCCATCCGTCCTTGGAAATTCCGGTTTGTCGAAGATGCCACGTTTTCCCCGTTTCCGGGAATGCCTTGATGCGTGCCGACACAAGGTCCGCATCCCGACGGCAAAAAGGTAGCGCCGGCAGCAGATAAAACCTCTACCGTTCCGTCAGCGAGCGCATCTTGAAAGACTTGCCGGGAAGCCGGCGCGATGATGAGGCGGACCTTCGGATGCACTTTTTTGCCTTTTAAAATATTCGCGGCTTCATGCAAGTCTTCCAGTCTGCCATTCGTGCAGCTTCCAATAAATGCTTGCTGAATCTCCACTTCCTCGACTTCTGAAATATCCATCACATTATCAGGTGAGTGGGGAACAGCCACCTGAGGTCCGATTTTCGAAACATCAATATCAATGACACGGCTATAGACCGCGTCAGGGTCTGCCTCAATCTGTTCGTATTCATAAGGCAACTGCAAACCTCTCGTGTCCACTAAGCCTGCTTTCGCTCCCATTTCAATTACCATATTCGCCAATGTCATTCGGCTGTCCAAGGTCATTTCCTCGACGACATTGCCCGTAAATTCAATCGCCTCATAAGTAGCTCCTTGAATACCAAGCTGGCCTGCCAAGTACAAAATTAAATCTTTTGCCGTCACACCGAGCTGCAATGTTCCGTTTAGCGACACTTTAATAGTAGTCGGAACTTTCACCCATGTACTGCCTGTTAGCATGACACCCGCAAGGTCCGTAGAACCGACGCCTGTTGCAAAAGTCCCGATTGCTCCATATGTACATGTATGTGAATCGGCTCCCAAAACAAGCTGCCCAGGTTTGGCGTGCCCGTCTTCAATCATTAGCTGATGGCAAATTCCTTCCCCTACATCGTATAGCTTAATATTCTGTTCAGCTGCAAACTCACGCATCAGATCATGCAGGGAGGCAATTTGCTGGTTTGGCGCAGGTGATGCGTGGTCAATAATCAAAGCCATTTTGGAGGAATCCCAAATTTTTGTTCCTCCCATATTTTGAAACGCCTTAATCGTCAAAGGAGCAGTGGTATCAGTAGCCATGACAAAGTCAACATCTACAATAGTCAATTCACCGCTATGAACTTTTGTGTCGGAATGATTGGAGATGATTTTTTCTATGATGGTTTGACCCATGAGAATTCACCTTTCTATTTTTAAATTAGCAGAACGATACAGATAATGAGGGGAATTTCGTTCCGTATTATGGAACGCGTTCCGTGAAGGTTGTATCTTAATAGTATGAAAACTAGTATTGAAAGTCAATGACAAACAGCTGACTAGTGAAAAATTTCTGATAAATACTGAGTATTATAGTAAATAATAAATAAAATATTTAGAATAATTTATTGACTAATTGAAAAATACAGTGTTAGAATAGAACTAAATTCAAAACGCGTTCCGTATTGCGGAACACGGAGGTTGTGATAATGGGGTATACAGAAAGTTTATCAAGATTTGCAAAGAACTACCGTTTTTCAGATAGTGATAAGAGTGTAATTAATCAAGCGAAACTGCTCATGTTAGATTCATTTGCCGCAATTATGGAAGGCAATATGAAACCGGGGGAAGCTTTTCGTATGAGACTGCGGTTATCACAATCCGTGCCTAACAAAAACCGATTTGGCCTGATTCTGGGAACAGAGGATGAATCAGACTACCCGACAGCAGCACTTATTAACGGAATCGCTATGGTGTCGGATGAAATGGATGAGGGAAATCCGTTGGCCAAAGGACACCCGGCCTGCCACTTTCTCCCGGCGTTTATTTCACTCGGACTGAAGCATAATGTGTCAGGGGAAGATTTTTTATCGGCGTTTATCGTAAATTATGAAATTAGCGCCAGAGCAGGAGCGAGTGTCCAGGCAAAGCAAGAAATTCATCCGCATGGCAACTGGGGAGTATTCGGAAATGGTTTTGGTGTAGGGCGGCTGCTCGGTTGGGAGAACGAGGAGTATTACGTTCAAGCATCTCTGCTTAGCAGCAGCTACAGTTTACCGACGCTCTGGGATTCTGTGATGGAGGGACATAAAGTTAGAAACAGTATTATCGGTTTCAATAATTTGCACACTGTCTTCATCCCAGATCTCATCAACTCAGGATTCAGCGCATCGCCTGTAACATTCGAAACGATATTCGGAAAACTACTAGGAAATCAGGCGGATACTGAATTGCTCGCAAGCGGACTCGGAACCGATTATTACTTGCTGAAAAGTTATTTTAAGTTCTATTCCTATTGCCGCTTCTGTCATTCTCCGATTGATGCCGTTTTATCGATTGCGGGAGATGTGGAATTAGATGAAGTTAGCGAAATAACGATCGATACATATTCGTTGGCAGCGAAGCTGAATGGTACATCCGTTGCGAATGATTTCGCCGGAAAGTTTTCCATCCCGTTTGCGGTAGCTACAGAGTTGTTGAGGTCAAAGCAGGTTAATACAGATTCAAAAGATGGTAAGAGCCAAATGCAGCGCCTGATGGGAAAAGTTAAAGTGACAGAAAATCAGCAGTTTACCGCAATGCTTCCTTCTAAGCGGGTTACTTCCGCAGCGATTTTACTGAAGGATGGGAGACGGCTTGAAACGGTGGCCGAGAGAGCAAAAGGCGATGTAGACGAGCCGCAGCTGCATGAAAAAGTAGTTGAAAAATCTAAAAGGGCATTGTCTCCTATTTATGGAGAAGAAAAGACAGCGCAATTCTTAGACAATATTTTGAGAATAGAAGAACAAGAGAACCTAGCGTTTCTTTATGAAATGAAACCTTAAAAAGGAGACATGCAATATGTGGGATGCAGAGGTGGATGTAATTGTAGCCGGAGGAGGTGGGTGCGGGCTTGTTGCAGCGCTGGCAGCAGCTGAAAAAGGTTTGGAAGTTGCCATCTTTGAAAAGACCGAATTCCTTTTAGGCAATACGGCTGCAAGTGCCGGAATGATCCCGGCGGCGGGCACCCGATTCCAAAGAGAACTTGGGATTGTAGAGACGCCTGAAGAGATGGCCGAGGACATTTTAAAAAAGAATCACTATGAGAGCGATCCGGACCTGACACTTGCTGTATGCAAAGCGTCGGCTCCTTTAGTTGAATGGATCCATGACAGCCTGTCTATTGAAATGAGCTTAGTCGAGGAATTTAAATATCCGGGCCAGCGCAACTATCGCATGCATGCGCCGCCGTCCAGATCCGGCCTAGAATTGATGAAAAAGTTGAGAAAGAACGTAGCAGACCGCGATAATATTTTCCTGATGATGAAATCTCAAGTGACAGAATTGATCTTGGGAGATAATCAGAAAGTAATTGGCGTTGTTACAGAGTCTGATGGAAATACCCAGCGGATTAAAGCGAAAAAAGTCATTCTTGCGACGAACGGATTTGGCGGAGACAAACAGATGGTTCAGCGATATATTCCTGAAATCTCAGAGGCAATCTATTTCGGCTATGAAGCAAATACAGGCGACGGCATTAAAATGGGACTACAGGCCGGAGCGGCTGCAGAAAATATGACCGCATATCAAGGCCACTCAGCTGTCAACGAAGGGTCAGGCCTATTAGTAACATGGGGCACCATTATGATGGGCGGCTTTATGGTAAATGTAAGCGGTAACAGATTTGAAAATGAGACTATGGGTTATTCCGAATTTGCGGTAGAAGTTCTAAAGCAGCCGGAGAAGTGTGGATTCCTTATATTTGATCAAGCAATCTATGACAGTTTGCTATCAATAGAAGACTTTAAAAATTTAAGCGAAACGACTGCTTTTAAAAAGGCTGACACGATGGAGGAACTTGGAGAGCGTCTCCGAATCGACCCGGCGTCCTTGGCTGAGACGTTTGGTTGTTTCCAGCGTAATGAAAACGGGCAACAAGACGAATTTAAAAGAAACAGTTTTGAGAAAAAGCTCGAGACGCCGTATTACGGAGTAAAAGTAGTTCCTGCTTTATTCCATACGCAAGGCGGTTTGAAAATAAATGAAAATGCACAGGTGTTGGATGAACAAGGCAGGATTATCGAGAACTTGTATGCCGGAGGCGGGGCGGCTGTCGGCGTGTCAGGTAGGCATGCTTATGGCTATATGTCCGGCAACGGTCTATTAGCAGCATTAGGATTTGGAAAAATTGCGGGAGAACATGCTGCGAAAACAATTACAGACGAACAAGGGGTTGCTAAGTAATGAAACATGTTTGGGAAGATGTACTAACACCAGTCGACAAGCTAGTTATTGAGAAAGGAGGATACGGCAAAAGCCGCGGCCTGGGGAACAAACCGTTGCTAGTTATTATTGATACCCAGCATAACTACGTTGGAGCAGATAAGCCAATTGAAGATCAATTAGAAGAGTGGCCAAGCGGGGGCGGATCTTTGGCTTGGGAAGCGATCCGCAAAATTGTCAGCTTGCGAAAACTGGCAAAAGAAAATAGAATTCCTGTGCTGTATACGAGAAATGTTCAAAAGAAAACGAGTAATTTTGATTCGTTTGCGGCTAAAGCGTCGCGGGATAATACGAAATACATTGATGGAAACCCAGCAGCTGACATCATTTCCGAGTTGACGCCTGACGAAGATGATTTAGTCGTGGACAAAAGCTATGCAAGCGCTTTTTTCGGCACTCCGCTCATTAGCTATTTGATCAAAATGGGAATCGACACATTAATCATCGTTGGCGGTTCAACTAGTGGTTGTGTACGGGCGACTGCAGTCGACGCGGTAACCCGCAATTTCAATGTCGCTGTCATCGAAGATGCCGTTTATGACCGGATTCAGCTGTCCCATAAAGCCGGACTGCTCGATCTGTGGATGAAATATTGCGATGTAATCAAAACGGAAGAAGTGGAAAAGTATTTGGAGGAAATTTGCAAGGAGGCGAATCAGGCGTGAACGTTCAACTACTCATCAAAAATGGCAGCGTTGTTATCCCACGGGAAGGCGTAGTCGAAATGAATATCGGTATAAATGACGGTAAAATTGTCGGCCTGTTCGATAGTGAGCAGCAGGTCCAAGCAGATCAAATACTTGATGCCGCGGGTCTTCATGTATTTCCAGGCGTAATTGATGCGCACCAGCATTTAGGAATTTATAACTCCGTGGAAGAGGACTTTCTCGATACGAAGCAGCATGCCGTCGGCGGCGTTACAACGGTTGTGAACTATGACCGCCAGCCTGTCAGTTATTTAGATTTCTTTCCAAAGGTTCAAGAAATTGGAGAACGTTATAGCTACATTGATTTTACTTATAGCTTGGGAATTTTAAAGGAACAGCACTTGGATGAGCTAGAGGAATTGGTTACGAGACATGGACTGACTTCGTTTAAGTTCTTCCGGAATTACGAGCGCCAGCTGAATGACAAGTTTAACATCACGGATGGCATTGACTTGTCCGGATACGACTTAATGCGCATTCTGGAGAAATTCAAGTCCATTTCCCCAAAATTGCTGCTCTCCGTCCATTGTGAAAATATGGACATTAACCGGAAGCTGACAGCTCATTATAAACAATCCGGCGAAAATGACGGCTTGCGCACATGGGCAAAAACAAGCCCGGGATATGCTGAGGCAGAGTCTTTGCTGAGCACCTTATACTTGAACCATATCGTGGAAGGAAATATTTTCATTGTTCACTTAGGTTCTGCAGAAAGTGTTGAAGTGCTGGAGAAAACTCCTTGGCTGTTGGAAAAAGGAGTGAAGGTCGAGACCTGTCCGCATTATCTGTGTCTACATGAAGATCATGAAATCGGTCTCAAAGCAAAAGTCGGCCCGCCGATTCATACAACGAAAGATGCCGACCGTTTGTGGGAAGCCATCCGGAACGGCACAATCAATGCAATCGGCACGGACCATGTACCAAATTCTACAGTGCAGAAATTAGGCAAGGATAAAGACGTCTGGAGCACGCAGTTCGGATTTCCAAGCGTGGCCGCACTGTTTCCAGTTATGCTGACCGAGGGATATAAAAATCGACAGCTTCCGCTCGAACGAATTGCCGACATTACCTCCTTGCAGCTGGCCGAGTCGTATCAGCTGGATACAAAAGGACGCATCCAAGTCGGAGCCGATGCAGACTTCGCCATTGTTGATCTGAACAACAGCAAGAAGGCAACAATGGATCGGCTCTATTCACAGAGCGACTATAGCGTCTTTGAAGGAATGGAATTGATCGGTTGGCCGCAATACACAGTCAGCCGCGGAGAAATCATCGTAGAAAATGGAGTGCCGACGAAGGAAAACGGCCGTGGAAAATTTATTAGGAGATCCATTTAAACAACAAATAGTTCTGCAATGCAATCAAATGAACTATATAAAAGGAGGATTTAGTAATGAAGAAAAAAATGTTGTTTCTATTTATGGCAGTTCTGCTTCTAATTGCGACCGCGTGTAGTGATTCTTCGGGCAATGCAGAATCAAGTGGCAGCTCATCCGGAGGCGGGAAGGATAATGTTGTGAAAATTGGTTCTCTCCATCCATTAAGTGGGGGACTTGCAATGGAAGGGCAGGAAATGCGCGATGCAATCCGGCTGGCAGTAGAGGAAACAAACGAAGCTGGGGGAATACAATCTTTGGGGGGAGCGAAAGTAGAATTAGTTGAAGCAGATCACGAAGGTGCGCCGGAAAAAGGCGTTTCCGAAGTGAATAACTTGGAGCGAGCAGGAGTTCTTGGAATTATCGGAACCTATGCAAGCGGCGTTGCGTTGCCGGCAACACAAGAAGCTGAGCGTTCTGGCATTCCGTTCGTAATTGATATTGGTTCTGCGGATGAACTGACTGAACGGGGTTTTAAATATACTTTTCGTCTGCAGCCACCAGCCACATCTTTCTCGAAAGATTTCCTGAATTATTATGAAGAGTTGAATAAGTCGGCAGATACTCCATTGAAAACGGCAGTACTCATCCACGAAGACAGTGTATTCGGATCAAGCGTAGCTAAAGCAATTGAGGAACATGCCAATGAATATGGACTGGAAGTACTGGCTACATTGCCGCACGCTGCTTCTGCTGCAGATTTATCATCTACCATTAACCGTGTTAAATCGCTTAATCCTGATATTGTAGCTACTACAACGTATTTAAGGGATGGAGTAATGCTGGTTGAAGGATTGCACAATGCCGGCGTTAAGTCAAAAGCGATTATCGGTGTAGCTAACGGTGCATTCAGTAATGCAAGCTTCATTACAGATTCAGCAGACATTAATAATCTCATTATGGACGTCAACTATTCAATTAATCCAAAAAGCGAGCTAACGGCTGAGGTTAAAGCGAAATTTAAAGAAAAATACAATAAAAATCTAGGACCGAATGCTGCTTATTCGTATATGGCAGCTAAGGTGCTCATTGATGCAATTGAACGAGCTGGTAAAAATGATCGGGATGCTGTTCAGAAAGCACTGACTGAAACAGATTATCATGATCATATCCTACCGCAGGACTCAATCAAATTTGACGAAAAAGGACAAAACATGAATGCCAGCGCAGTTCTGAATCAAATCTTTGATGGTGAGACAAAAGTTGTTTATCCGGAAGCGTTTAAGGAAGAAGATCCGGTTTACCCTGCAAATTAACTGTATGGGAGCAAAAGATTTCTCTGCTGCTCCCATGCCTTTTAAAAAGGAGGCATAATAATGTCATTTGGTTTATTCCTTCAATCGCTGATCGATGGTTTATTAATGGGGGGAATTTATGGCCTGGTAGCAATGGGCTTAACTCTGATCTTTGGAGTTATGAAGATTATTAACTTTGCACAAGGTGCGCTCATGATGCTTGGTATGTACGTCACTTATTGGCTCTTTGCTTTAATAGGTTTGAATCCATACTTATCTATCCCCCTCAGTGCACTTGTTTTGTTTGGGGTGGGGGTACTTATTCAAAAAGGGATACTGTCCAGAATGATGGATGCTCCTGAACATAACCAACTGCTTGTAACCCTGGGCATTATGTTATTTTTGGAGAATTTCGCCCTTGTCCTATTCAGCCCCGACTTCCGCAGTATTAAGATTGAGGGAATGCCGGCAACGCTTTCGGTTCTTTCATTAAATGTACATACGGCGAAATTAATTGCATTTATCTTTGCAGTCGTCCTTGCTATTTTACTGTTCTGGTTTTTGCGGAGCACGTTTTTGGGCAAGGCGATCCGGGCCACTTCCATTGAACGGCAGGGCGCTGCCCTAGTTGGCATCAACACGAGCAAGATCAATTATATTGCGTTCGGTCTTGGCGCCGCGCTTGCTGCAGTTGCGGGAAGCTTGATCACTCCTTTTTTCTACACCTCTCCTGACGTAGGAGCAGCTTTTATATTAAAGGCATTCGTCGTTGTCGTGCTGGGCGGGCTCGGCAATTTTATCGGCGCCTTAGTCGGCGGTTTGATGATCGGAGTTGCGGAAGCCTTGGGCGGAGCCGTTCTACCGGGAAGTTTAAAAGAGTTGATGACGTATTTAATCTTTATTCTAGTGCTTTTGTTTAAGCCTAATGGTTTGTTTGGAGGGAAAGCGCGATGAAAAAATCATTTCTATTTTCCCTAATCGCTTTAATAGCCTTGGCCTGTGTACCACTGTTTGTAAAGGATCAGTATTTTATGCATATTTCTATACTTATCCTTTATTATTCATTGGTCAGTCAAGCTTGGAATATTTTGAGCGGCTACTCGGGCCAATTTTCTTTTGGTCATGCTGCTTTCTTTGGAACCGGTGCATACACTTCGTCCATCCTATTAACGAAATACTCCGTATCTCCTTGGATTGGCATGCTGATAGGTGCGGTAATTGCTGCGTTAATAGGACTGTTTATCGGCTTTCTTTCATTCCGTTATAAGCTTCGAGGCGCTTATTTTGCGCTCGGAACACTGGCTTTTGCAGAAATTCTTCGGATTATTGTTCAGAATTCCGATTACTTTAATAAAACTTTAGGCGTATTGATTACGATTAATCCGGAGCCGCTTATGTACCAATTCAGTACGAGAGTGGGATATTATTACACTATTTTAATTTTGACGGCCCTTGCCACGCTGCTAGTTTACTTTATCAGCCGATCCAGACTTGGCTATAACTTGGTCGCCATCCGGGAGAATGAAGAAGCGGCTCAATCACTTGGCGTCAATACATTTAAAAACAAGCTGGTCGCTATTTCATTGAGCGCGGCGTTAACAGCAATCGGCGGAACATTTTATGCACAGTATATTCTTTATATCGAACCGCCAACGACATTCGGTAATGATGTTTCAGTCGCCATTTTGCTTCCTGCCATTATTGGAGGTATGGGAACAATACTCGGTCCTTTTGTTGGCTCTTTGGTCATCGTTCCGCTTGGCGAAATGACAGCCAAAATTTTTGGCGGATTTGCAGGTGTCCACCTAATGGCTTATGGAATTATCCTGGTAGTTGTCATCTTATTTTTACCGGGCGGCATTGTTGGATGGATTCAGGACCGATTAAGGGCGAAGCAAATGAGAAGAGGTGATTGACATGGTTCTATTGCAATTAGAAAAGGTGACGAAACGATTTTCCGGTTTGGTCGCTGTCAATCAAGTGGATCTGACATTAAATCGAGGAGAAATACTTGGACTGATCGGACCGAACGGCGCCGGAAAAACTACTTTGTTCCACTCTATCTGCGGATTTCACCAGTCCGAAGAAGGAGTGATTGAATTTGAAGGGGAAAATATTCGTTCATTAAAACCAGAGTACATTTGTAAAAAAGGAATTGCACGGACCTTCCAAATTGTGCAGCCTTTTGGAAATCTTACATTGCTGGAAAATGTTATCGTGGGCGCGTTTAATACGGTTAGCAAGTATCAAGAGGCGAAAGAAATTGCCATGGAACAGCTCGAATACTTGGGCATGGCCGATAAGGCTCACGTACGGATGAAGGACTTAACTTTCGCCGAACAAAAGAAAGTTGAAGTAGCGCGTGCTCTGGCTACAAAACCGAAGCTGCTGTTTTTAGATGAGGTCATGTCGGGATTGAACCCGTCGGAAGTAAACGAGTTTATCGAGCTGATCAAAGACATTCGAAACAAAGGAATTACCATTTTATTCATCGAGCACTTGATGTCCGCTGTCATGGCATTATCGGATCGTGTGGTTGTTATGCATCTCGGCCAAAAAATAGCGGAGGGAAGGCCGGAAGAAGTAACGAAGGACCCAAGAGTGGTGGAGGCCTATCTAGGGGAGGAGTTAAAACATGCTTAAAGTATCTAACTTAGTAGCCGGCTATGGAAATATACAAATATTGCGGAACCTCTCTTTTGAAGTAAAACGGGGTGAACTTGTTACGATATTAGGAACGAACGGAGCGGGAAAAACAACAACGATGAGAGCCATTTCTGGAATCCTCCCCCTTACATCGGGAGAGATTCATTTTGACGGCCAGCCAATCCACAAAAAGACGACCGAACAAATTGTGAAAAGTGGATTGATTCAAGTGCCCGAAGGCAGAAAGCTTTTTTCGGATATGACGGTACTGGAGAATCTGGAGTTGGGCGCTTTTACAAAGCATACAAGAAAGAACCTCCAGAAAAACATGGACTATTGCTTCGAGTTGTTTCCCATTTTGAAAGAGAGAAAAACACAGATTGCCGGAACGATGAGTGGCGGCCAACAGCAAATGCTGGCGATCGGCCGAGCGCTGATGTCTGAGCCTAAACTTCTCATTCTGGATGAGCCGTCCATTGGTCTGTCTCCGTTGCTGACCCAGCAAGTATTTGATATCATTTCTGAAATCAAAGAGAACGGAGTGACGGTCCTGCTGGTGGAGCAAAACGTCAATCAGGCATTATCCCACGCCGATCGGGGATACGTGCTAGAAAACGGAGAAATTGTCATGGAAGGTATGGCAAAAGACTTATTGAATGATGAAAAGCTGAAAGCATCCTACTTGGGTATCACGACATAGTCGCTCTTTGTTCTCGAAGCAGAAAGATAGGTGCAAATTTATTATGAACAAATCTATGGAGAAAATGTTTGAGATTTTAGCTTTATACACGATGGAGCGGACGAGTTTGTCGATTAGTGAAATCCAGGAGGAATTAGGACTTCCGAAAAGTACGGTATTCCGCATCTTAAACACACTGGAGAAAGGAAACTTCATTGAAAAAAATGAAGATAACCATCGCTATTCTTTAAGTTTTCAATTTTTTCGGCTCGGCAGCATTTACCAAAGCCAATTGGATTTTCGCACGGTCGCTTTACCAATTATGAAAAAGCTGGCGGAAGATTCGTCGGAAACCGTAGAGCTGAATATCATTGATCAATTGAGCCGGGTGTGCATTGAAAAAATTGACAGCCCATTGGCAGTCCGAAACTTTGTAAGGGTAGGTGAACGGAAGCCGTTGCATTTAGGGGCTTCAGGAAAGATTCTAATTGCTTTTTTACATGACGAGGAAAGAGAACAAACGGTTCGGCTACTGGAAGAAAAGCATGAGACCGAGCTGAGCAAATTGAGAAAGGATTTAGTTGAAATCCGTCAGAATGGCTATGCATTTACGACCGGCGAAAGAGTGCCGGGCAGCTTTGCTATTGCAGCCCCGATTTACGAAAGCAATGGAGAATCCACTGCAAGCATTACACTAGCAGGCCCGATCCAAAGACTTTCTCCCGAACGGGAACAACATTTGATTCAGTTATTGATGAGGAGCTCAAAAGAAATCTCCGAACGGCTGGGCTACTTCCAGGCGGGAGGAAAAAAAGAGGGTAGTTTATGAAGCGATTAATTGGACGGATTGTGCAAGCAGCTCCCGATGACATCGGCGAACAGACGATGGAATCTGCAAAAAAAGTATTGCTTGATACGTTAGGTTCCCTAATTTTAGGGATGAAGGAAGCTAGCATACAAAACCTTTTAGCTCCGTACAAATTATTCGGCCCCGGCCCCTATGCCGTGCTTGGAACAGATGTCAGGCTGGATCTTTTTTCAGCTGCGTTTGTCAACGGCACTGCATCCGTTGCGGTGGAGCTTGATGAAGGCAACCAATGGAGCAAAGGGCATCCGGCTGCGCATGTCGTGCCTGCCATGCTTACTTACGTTCAAACTAAACAGCAATATGACGGGCGGTTATTTCTGAGTAATTTAATAAAATCCTATGAATTATGCTCCTATTTCGGAAGAGCGACAACACTGCAGCCTGAAGCACATGCTCATGGTACATGGGGAGTTTCAGGAGCCGCGGGAAGCATATTGCTGATGGATCAAGTCGGAGAAGAATCATTGCAAGAAGGGCTGCAAATTAGCGCTTCTTTTGCTATGCCGACTAGGTGGACGGCTGCTCTGGAAGGATCGCCGCTCCGCAATGTATATGCCGGCCAGGCGGCAGAATCGGGAATTAAGACAGCGGCCTTGCTGCAGGCCGGTTACCGCGCGCCAAATCAAAATATCGAATATGTCTTCGGCCAAATAATTGGGCAGGCTTTTCAGCCCGATTGCATGAGCGGAGTGATGGATGGCTGGGATATTGACCGCAATTATTTCAAATCCCATGCGTTTTGCCGCTATGCGCACGCCCCTCTGGAAGCATTCCAGGCAATTGTCCAAGAACATGGCATTAGGCCGGAGGACATCCGTAAAATTGATGTATTTACGTACCAGCGGGCAGCTACTCTGAATAGCAGCCAGTATCATAATGCCTTGTCCGCCAAGTTCAGCATTCCATTCGCGCTTTCCTCCTGGCTATACACTGATTCTTCGGCCCACTCTATTTTTAACGAAGATGTTTTGCAAAACAGCGTCATCCGGGATCTTGCGGAGAAAGTCGAAGTGAGGGCATCTGCCGCTCTCGAGGTGGATTATCCGACCATAATGCCGGCTGAAGTGGTTGTTTTCTTGAATACGGGCGAGGTTTTCAAGAAAAGATTGGATAATGCATTGGGCGGTCCTGAAGAGGTTTATAGCTTATCGCATATTATTCATAAGTTTAAAGAAAATAGCAACGGAACTTATGCCGAGGACCGACAGGAAGAAATAGTAGATTGGATAGTAAACATGGAGAATAAGCAAAATATGAAAGAATTGATCGACCTGGTTTGTTTATAAAAGCCATGCCTTATTCCGAACGGGGGTGTAAAGTCGCCGGATGAGGGAGATCCGCCCCTTTCTGCCGGCGGCAAAGCGTATGATATATGAAATGGAAACCCTTAGTGAAAGAGAAAAATATCGTGTCATGACAAGCTGTATCGTGCCGCGCCCGATTGCCTGGATTACAACAGCAGATGAAAATGGCCTTGCCAATGCGGCACCGTTCAGTTTCTTTACAGGAGTTTCAATCGATCCTCCGCTCGTCATATTCGCTGCGGAACGGAGACAAACAAAGAAAAAAGATACGGTTCGCAATATTGAGGCAACGGGCCAATTTGTTATTAATCTGGTGACCGTCGCCAATGTGGATCAAATGAATGAAACATCCAAAGATTATCTTCCTAATGAAGATGAATTGAAAAAAGCCAATTTAAGCGCCGTTCCATCCAAATTTGTTTCGCCTCCTTCTATAAAAGAGTCGCCCATCCGTATGGAATGTGTGCTCGAACGGATTATTGAAATCGGATCTTCTCCCCATAGCCTGGTCATCGGAGAGGTGAAGGCTGTCGAAGTGCAGGATGGGCTCATTCAAGGAAACAGAATTGATATGAAGCAGCTCGAAGCAGTCGGTCGGATGGGCGGAAAATGGTATGTTAAAACAGATCATTTATTCGAACTGGACCGGTTGGATTGGAGGAAGGAAGAGGTTTGAAATTGGGAGATGCTGGCGTACTGCAATGAAAGGAGAATGAGATGTGAACAGACAACATGAAAAACATGGTCCTTTATCTGGCATCCGCATTTTGGATTTGTCGACAATGATTGCTGCTCCATTTGGAGCGACCTTGCTTGGAGACTTTGGTGCAGAAGTGATCAAAGTAGAGATGCCCGGCAAGGGAGATTCCTTGCGCAGAATGGGCCCCTTTAAAGGTGATGAACCGCTTCGCTGGCCGGGATTGGCGAGAAACAAGAGATCGTTGACTTTGGATTTGCACGGCGAAGAGGGACAGGAAATTTTAAAAAAACTCGTTGCCAAATCGGATGTTGTCATAGAGAATTTCCGACCCGGCACTTTAGAGAAATGGAATGTGGGATACGAAGATCTGAAAAAAGTGAATGAAGACTTAATTATGATCCGCGTAACCGGGTATGGGCAAACCGGTCCGTATTCTCCAAAAGCTGGATTTGGAACGCCTGCGACTGCTTTTAGCGGGTATACGTATTTACAGGGATATACGGACCGCCCGCCAATCAGCCCTTCTTTTTCATTGCTTGATTATATAACAGGGGTGTACGTTGCGTTTGCTACATCGACGGCACTTTATTACCGAGATGCAGCGGAGGGGACAGGCCAATACGCAGATATTGGGCTGTATGAGTCCGTGTTTCGAATGATGGAATTCCTTGTTATTGATTACGATCAGAATGGTGTCATTAAAGAGCGCTCTCCTGGTCTGAGCGGGCATTCGAGTCCGGCAGGCACGTTTCAGACGAAAGATGGACATTGGATTGTTCTCGTCACCTCTTCCGACCGGACGTTTGAGCGGCTGGCCCAAGCGATGGACCGGGAAGATATGCTGTCCGATGACCGTTTTTACACCAACGCTGTCCGGTTGCAGCATTTTGATCTGACTAATGGCATCGTGGCCGATTGGGTGAAATCGAAAGATCGAGATGAGCTGCAAAAGCTACTAGATGAATACGGTGTTCCGATCAGTTCGATTAATAGTATCGAAGACATTTTTGAGGATGAACATTACAAAGCTCGTGAAAATATTGTAGAAATCGAACACCCGCGGCTCGGCAAAGTAAAAATGCCGGGAATTGTGCCTAAGTTTTCCGAAACGCCGGGCTCCATCCGCAATGTGGGTCCGGACTTGGGCGCAGATACGAACGCCATTTTGAAAGATTTGGCAGGTTTGACTGATCAAGAGATTCAGTCATTGAAAGAGAATAGTATAGTCTGACTCGTTTCTATAAGAAGGGAGGAAAACAATTGAGCAATCGTCCAATTACCATTACAGAAGTTTGTCCGCGAGATGGCTTCCAAAGTATGCCGGAAACGATACCGACTGATGAAAAAGTAGAGATTATTAACCGAATATTTGATTGCGGCTTCAAGCAAGTCGAAGTGACATCGTTTGTCCATCCGAAAGCGATCCCACAAATGAGGGACGCCGACGAAGTGTTGCAGCGAATTAACCGGCCAAAAGATGTGATTTTACGGGCGCTTGTACCAAATTTGCGAGGGATGGAGCGCGCGATTGCCGCCAAAGTGGATAAAGTAAAGCTGATGTTATCCGCTTCGGATTCTCATAGCTTGAACAATGCAAATGCTCATACATTCCAAGCGATGGAAGGATTTAAACCATTGGTGGAACGAGCTAAAGGGACGGACGTCAAAATTGGCGGTTCCATATCCGTCGCGTTCGGCTGTCCGTATGAGGGCGAAGTACCGATCAAGCGGCATCTGGAAATTTGCAAACGTTATGAGCAATTGGGTATTACAGACATTTCATTGGCAGACACGACCGGGATGGCCAACCCGTTTCAAGTAAAGCGGATTCTTCGCGAGCTGAGAGAGCATTATCCAAGCTTTCATTTTTCACTTCATCTGCATAATACACGCGGAATGGCTTTTGCCAATGCAGTCGCCGGATTCGAAGAAGGGGTTACCGATTTTGACAGTTCGATTGCAGGCTTTGGCGGCTGTCCATACGCGCCGGACGCTAGTGGTAACATCGCCACGGAGGATTTAGTCCATGGGTTTGAGGAGATGGGAATTGCGACAGCAATTGATCTGGATAAGGTTATTGAGTTGGCTAAAGATTTGCAGGAGCGGTACCCCGCACAGGCAGACAGCTTTATTTTGAAAGCCGGTAAGTGTTCAGATCTTCATATTGCACCCTCTGCCCAACAAAAAATAGGCGGTCAATAAAGAGTAATAAAGAAGCGTATTCCTTGCCAACCTCAAGGAATACGCTCTTTCTCATTCATATAGCTTATTTTCGAATGAGCCATCTTCATGATAAATAGATAACACGCCGTTTTGATCATTGACGTACGGTTTTGCTTTTTCCAATAACTCGTGTTTAGTTGTTTCTTTAAAAATGGCACGTGCCCCGTCAGCTTTTATTAAAATCCAGTCATTTTGCCGTGGTTTCACTTCATATTCTGGACGGTCGCCATTTTCGCCGTGGATATATTCCCTAGCTTTGGCCGTGGCAATCGCAATCGCCCGGCTTTCCTCGTAGTTTTCTTTTAACAAGGCATTCGCAATTTCAATCGCCTTTCCTCGGACTTCCGGCTCCAAGTTCTTAAAAGAAGCGGGATAGTCCTGATCGTTCCAAGGCATTTCATATCGCCTCCTTACAAATTCATTTCCCTTCTCATTTCCAAATTAAACGTCCGAATTCCCGTGAAATTGATTCCATTCATGAAAGGGAGAGAGGGCGTTGGCCGTTTTTAATTGGATAAACGGAACTCGGCGGTCTTCTGGGGCTTTCGATTGGTCCAGGAAATAAGCGGCGAGCGGATTCGTGAACTGGGCTTCGTCTAACGCCTCCGATTTGCTGCACGCATAATATATCGTTCCGACGGTGGACCAGTAAGCGGCGCCGA
Organism: Sporosarcina sp. FSL W7-1349; assembly: GCF_038003045.1. Lineage (NCBI taxonomy): Bacteria > Bacillati > Bacillota > Bacilli > Caryophanales > Caryophanaceae > Sporosarcina > Sporosarcina sp. FSL W7-1349. The sequence goes on along the minus strand of NZ_JBBOOK010000002.1, from coordinate 371,629 downwards.
GGCACATCGGGCAAGGTTCGCCGCTAGCATAAAGGGTGCAATCGGATAAATCGATAGTGCCGAGAAAAGCACAGGCTTCCCGAATGGCGAGCAATTCAGCATGTGCGGAAGGATCGTTTTCGATATGTACACGATTGGTGCCGCGGCCGATGACTTTCCCGTCTTTTACAACGATTGCTGCGAACGGACCGCCCCCTTTTCTCACATTCTCCAATGCCATATCAATCGTTTCTTGTAACCATTTTTCATGACGCATAACGTCTCCTCCTTGTCGAATAGGGTTTATTTCCCGGGAAATTTCGCGGTGTTAGAATCAATTTGTCGTTTCATGTCCATCATACAACATGTTAGAGGGCAATTGGGATTCCGTGATAATTGATATGGGTATAGATTGTTATAAGCAGTAGTCAGGAGGAGATCGATTTGACGAATGAGATGTATCAACTGATTGCCATTGTCTTATATATGGCCGCTATGCTCTTCATTGGTTGGTATGCGTTCAGGCGTACGTCCAACTTGACGGATTACATGCTAGGAGGCCGTTCTTTGGGTCCTGCTGTTACGGCACTTAGTGCGGGGGCAGCCGATATGTCGGGCTGGCTATTGATGGGGCTCCCGGGGGCCATTTATACTGCGGGTCTTGGCGAAGCTTGGATTGCAATCGGTTTGACGATTGGAGCGTATTTGAACTGGTTGCTTGTCGCACCGCGACTCCGTGTCTATACTCAAGTTTCTAATGACTCGATCACGATTCCAAGTTATTTGGAAAACCGGCTCAAGGATAAATCCCGTTTTTTACGCATCGCATCTGGAATTATTATTCTCATTTTCTTTACATTCTATGTTTCCTCCGGCATGGTAGCAGGCGGGAAATTTTTTCTGAGCTCTTTCGGTTTAAGCTATCATGCAGGCGTATTGATCGTATCAGCCGTTGTAATCGCGTACACATTATTTGGTGGATTTTTGGCAGTCAGTTACACCGACGCGGTTCAAGGGTTTATTATGTTTTTTGCTTTAATACTTGTTCCGATTGTCGGAGTTTTTATAACAGGCGGCTTTTCGGAAACTGCAGCCACGATTCGTGAGGTGAACCCGCAATTATTAAATCTAGTGTCCGGAGCTACGTTTTTGGGGATTTTATCTTCTATAGCGTGGGGGCTCGGGTATTTCGGACAACCCCATATCATCGTTCGTTTCATGGCAATCAGTTCGGTAAAAGAGACCAAGAGCGCGCGTCGAATTGGGATCAGCTGGATGCTGTTCAGTCTTGTCGGAGCAATTGCGACAGCGCTTGTCGGGATCGCCTATTACCGCCAACATGTGGATGCGACTTTAGTGGATAGCGAGACGGTGTTCATCGCGCTCGGCCAGATCATTTTTCACCCGTTCATTGCTGGGATTATGCTAGCTGCCGTTTTGGCCGCCGTTATGAGTACAATTTCATCTCAGTTGATCGTCACTTCGTCTGCATTGATCGAAGACTTGTACAAAGCGGTTTACAAGTCGGACGCATCGGACCAGCACTACGTCTTTCTAGGGAGGATGGCCGTACTTGTCGTTTCCGTTGTTGCGCTCATCTTGGCTTGGCCTAATAAAGAATCTATCTTGAAACTAGTGTCCTTCGCTTGGGCCGGGTTCGGTGGGGCATTCGGGCCCATCATCCTCCTATCCCTATACTGGCATAAAATTACGGCAAAAGGAGCGCTTTGGGGGATGGTGGCGGGCGCGATCACAGTCGGCGTTTGGGGAAATATTAAGGTGTTAACGGATACTCTTTATGAGATTGTCCCGGGGTTCCTGATCTGTCTAGTCGTCACCTACTTGGTCAGCTTGGCGACATACCGTCCAGATCCTGAGATCGAGAGAGAGTTCAATGAGACGTTGGAGCTGTTGGAAAAGGAAAGATCATAAGGGGGAGAGGTCTTCCGGGCGGCCTTTTGTTCGGTTGCTTCTTGCCTTGCCGCCATCATTGTTATCGCATCCCTTTGAAAACCAATGAGCGCACTCACGTGACTTCAGTCATGAGTTAGCGAATGCCCTTGATTTACTTTGCTGCTGCACATGTCTAGTATCATATGTAGGGTGATAAATGTAGATAAAGCCAATAAAGGAAGAGGATATGTCTATATGTTGCACTATCATATTGTATGGTGTGTAAAATACAGGCATACGATCCTGTGACAACACCGAAAAACAAATGAAGCATTACATTCAAAACCAGCAGATGAATCACAGATAAGGAGGGATCACATGCTGAAAGCCTATAAATACAGATTGTATCCAAACGCGGAACAAAAAGAGTTCTTCGCGAAGTCTTTCGGCTGTGTCCGCTTTATTTACAACCAAATGCTGGCTGACCGAATGGGACTGTATGAAAGATACAAGGATGACAAGGACCAGCTCAAACTGCATAAACCGAGAACATACACTTCGTTTAAAAGAGAATTCGACTTCCTGAACGAAGTGGATAACCTGGCTTTAGCGAATGCCCAGTTGGATTTAAAAGCCGCTTACAGGAAATTCTTTAAAGAAGGCGCTGGCTTTCCAAAATTCAAGTCGAAGCACAGAAGTAAAAAGTCGTACAAAACAAACAATCAAGGCGGCAATATCCGCATAGAAGGCAATCAAGTCAAATTGCCCAAAATTGGTTTCGTGAAGATCAAATATCATCGACCATTCGACGGTTTGATTAAGTCGTGCACGGTCAGTCAGACACCTACCGGAAAATACTTTATTTCCGTTTTAGTGGAGATGGAAGAGGCTGACTGGATTCCTGCTACAAACAAAATCGGAATCGATTTAGGTTTGTCAGACTTCGCCATTACAACGAATGATGACGGCAGGAGTGAAAAATACAGCAATCCGAAGTTTCTCAGAAAGTCTGAGAAACAGCTGATCAAAGTGCAAAAAGCGCTTAGCAGAAAGAAAGCCGGAAGCAAAAACAGAGAGAAAGCCCGCTTATTATTGGCCAAGAAGCATGAGAAGATTGCCAATCAGCGAAAAGACTTCCTTCATAAATTGTCTTACAAGATAACTAACGAAAACCAAGTAATTGTTATCGAAACTTTAAAATCATCGAATCTGTTACAGAACCGCAAACTGTCCAAGTCAATTTCCGACGTAGGCTGGTATGAATTCACCAGACAGCTGGCGTATAAATCCGCCTGGCTTGGCCGCACGCTCATCCAGGCGGATCAATGGTTTGCTTCTACCCAAACATGCAGTGTATGTGAACATAAAGGCGAGAAATTGTCGCTGAACATCAGAGAGTGGACCTGTACAAATTGCCAATCCACACACGACAGGGACATCAACGCCAGCCGAAACCTGCTCAAGCTGGCGAATTAATAACACACGGGGAGGGTTCACCCCTTTGAGCTTGGTCAATTTAGATGGCTGACAAAAGCATCTACTACCCAAGAAGCTCGTCACTTTAGTGATGAGAGGTTCACACATGCTATCATTTGAAGCAATGGAATTCCGCTAATAGGAGGTTTCATTCAAATGAAATTATGCGTACAGATGGAAAAGAGCGCTTTCTACGGATAAGAGCACGTTTTGAAAATGAAAGGATATGGTAAGATAGGAAATAGCATCTTTTCCGGAAGGGGTCGTAGGATGGATATATTGGTGGAATACGCAATCCTTGTCGGAGTCCATGAGCAAACTGACGAGCATTTCGATTATACAATGGAAGAATTGAAAAATTTGGCGGAAGCGATTGATGTAGAAGTTGTCGGGATGGTGACGCAAAATTTAGAAAGACGCCATCCTTCTTTATACGTCGGCAAGGGGAAAGTTGGAGAGATTCGGCATTTATATGAGGAAACCGATGCTAACCTTGTCATTTTCAATGATGAACTGACGCCATCCCAAATTCGTAATATGGAGCAGGAGCTGGAATGTAAAGTGATCGACCGGACGATGCTCATCCTCGATATTTTCGCGAGACGGGCCCGGACGAAAGAGTCTCGAATGCAGGTCGAGCTGGCGCAGCTGCAATATACGTTGCCGCGTCTGGTCGGGTTGCGTGCATCCCTTAGCCGGCAAGGGGGCGGGACGGGCGGCGGTTTCCAGAATAAAGGGGCCGGGGAGACGAAATTGGAGCTCGACCGCCGGAAAATCGAAGACCAGATCGCCAAACTGCGCCGGGATTTGGAGCAAATGAAGGACCAGCGCGAAACCCAGCGCAAGCAGAGGAAAAAGAGCGGAACGCCAGTCGTTTCCATCGTCGGCTATACGAACGCGGGGAAATCCACGTTGATGAACAAATTGCTCGCCAAAATGGATCCGGAGCATGCGAAACAGGTATTTGAGGAAGACATGCTCTTTGCGACACTGGATACATCCGTCCGGAGAGTGAAGCTTATTGATAATAAACAATTCATCTTGACGGATACAGTCGGATTCGTTTCGAAATTGCCGCATCATCTCGTGAAAGCATTCCGCTCAACATTGGAGGAAGCGCGGGACGCTGATCTGCTTTTACATGTCGTGGATGTGTCGAATGCGGAGTACCAATTCATGATGAATGTGACCAATGACACACTTCACGATGTTGGGGTGGAAAATGTGGAAACGTTGAAGGTGTACAATAAAGCAGATCTAGCCAATATTCCCTATCCGGAAGTCCGGGGCGACAGCGTTTGGATTTCAGCGAAAGAGGAAGCGGGTCTTGAAGAGCTGATCAGTTTGATCAAGAAAAAGATCTTTGAACAATATGTCACCTGTAAATTGCTCGTTCCGTTTGAACGGGGAGATGTCGTCGCCTATTTGAACGACAAAGCGACTGTGAAAAATACGGAATATGAAGAGGACGGCACACTGTTGACCGTGGAGATGGATATCATGGAACGAGAGCGTTTCGAGGAATTTATTATCAGCCATTAAAAAAGCTGCACCCTATTCTGAATGGGGTGCAGTTTTCACTTAAAGAGAAAGGTGGTGGGATAATAGAAGTATACCCAATCCTTTTCGAGGTTAAACCAGACTTTCCATAGGAGGTAAGAGTACGTCGAATGGCTTAAGGGATATGAATAAGACGTTTGATTCAAAAATGAAATTCTGCAAAAAAGATGGAACTCTTCGTCGGCAGGACCGTATGAATGAGAGAGCTGTAAATAGTTTAGAAAGGGTGGAGTAGATTTGAAAAATTGGTTGAAAGGGCTGGCCATCGTCATGTTGGCACTAGCTTTAAGCGCATGTAATTCGACGGCGACACCGAAAACGGAGACTCCTGCAGATCCGGAACCGAATACAAATGAGGAAACTGACAAGGAAGCGAATGAGGAGGCCGATGAGCAAAGCGAGCTGACGGCTATGGAAGTCTATGAGAAGGCGATGGAAGCTTCTGAAGATTTGAAGAGCATGCACGCCAAAATGGACATCCAACAGAAAATCGAGGTTCCTAGCGAAGACTTGAAGATGGATAGCAAGATCAAGATGGATATGGACATGATCATGGAGCCGCTTGCCATGTATCAAAAGATGAACATGGACATGGGTGAGCAAGGTGCCATGGCTACAGAAATTTACATGACAGACGCAGGATTCTTCATGTTTGATCCTGAATCTGAGCAATGGCTGAAATTCCCGAAAGAAATGTCGGACGATATGATGGAACAAATGGGAGGCGGAACGGATCCGACTCCAGACATGGAAATGTTCAAAGAGTTCACGGACGACTTCCAGTTCGAGCAGACTGACGATGAGTTCATCTTGACTCTTTCCGCGGAGGGCGAAAAATTCAACAGCTTGATGAAGAAAGCAATCGCGGACAGCATGCCAGCGGGTATGGAGATGGGTGAGGAAGAAGCTGAATTGATGGAAAACATGAACGTCAAAAGTTTGAATTTCGAGATTTTCATTGATAAGGAGACATTCCAAACGAACGCATTCAATATGGATATGGACATGACGATGGCCGTAGAAGGTCAAGAAATGCACATTATCCAACAGATGAAGTCGATCATCAGCCAAATCAATGAAATCGATAAAATCGATGTTCCACAAGATGTCCTGGACAACGCTGTAGACATTACGGAAGCGATGGAATCACAAGAAGTCGCACAATAAATGAAATGAAACGCCGGCCCATTGCGCCGGCGTTTTTCTATGGAAGGATACTGATTATTTATCATGAAAGATAGGATAAGGCGGCCTCCCTAGCCGTCCTACTATTCATTAATAAATGTCATAAACTTGGCATAATTATTCTCCGCCTCTACTGTATTGACTTGAAGCGATTCCCCTCTCAAAGAAACAAATCAAGGCTATAATCAATGATAATCATTTTCAATTATGGATTGACACGTTTTTCTGACATGATATAATTAGGTTACAGTCGACTGATAATCATTTTCATTTATTGAAGTCGGGTGCAAATAAACGATACCGGGGATCTTATGAAGAAACGTTACTTGATCATCGCTTTAATCATCCTATCATTCCTATCTCTTTTCGTAGGAGTGAGCCATATTTCACCGATGGATCTGCTAGATTTCCAGTCGGAAGAGACGGAGATATTTTTAATCAGCCGTTTGCCAAGACTTGTTGCCATTCTGCTCGCCGGAGCGGGGATGAGTATCGCAGGTCTTATTATGCAGCAGTTGAGCCGAAATAAGTTCGTTTCACCGACAACAGCTGGTACATTGGACGCGACGCGGCTCGGAATTTTGGTTTCGATGCTATTGTTCGCAAACGCCTCGACACTAGAGAAAATGGTTGTCGCCTTTGCATTTGCGCTTGCCGGCACGCTGTTGTTCATGCAAATCTTGGACCGTATCAAGTTCAAGGACGCGATTTTCATTCCACTCGTCGGGTTGATGTTCGGGAATATCTTGTCGTCGATCACTACGTTCTTCGCTTATAAAGCGAATGTGATCCAAAACATGTCGGCTTGGTTACAGGGCGATTTCTCGATGATCATGAAGGGACGTTACGAACTTCTATACATAAGCATACCGGTGCTTATCATTACGTATTTGTATGCGAACCGCTTTACGGTTGCGGGGATGGGAGAGGACTTTTCCAAAAACCTCGGTCTCGCTTATAAACGGATTGTCAATATTGGATTGATCTTGGTGGCGCTCATTACGACAACTGTTGTGTTGACCGTCGGCATGATTCCGTTTTTAGGACTGATCATTCCGAATATCGTTTCGATTTTCAAAGGAGATCATTTACAGAAAACCTTGCCGCATACGGCGTTGCTCGGCGCGATTTTCTTGCTCATCTGTGACATACTCGGACGGATCCTCATTTATCCGTACGAGATTTCCATCAGCTTGATGGTCGGCGTTATCGGCAGTGCGATCTTCCTCTACTTGCTGTTTAGGAGGAAGGCGTATGCGTAACTCAACGAAAATACTATTATTAACAGTTTTTGCGGCCGTTTTTTGTGGTCTCTACCTGTTTCAAGGATTGAATGGAAGCTTTGACTATGCGTTACCGCGTCGGGGCATCAAGGTGTTAGCGATGGTTATCACAGGTGTTGCGATTGCCTACTCGACTGTCATCTTCCAGACAATCACTCATAATCGGATCTTGACGCCGAGCATCATGGGACTCGATTCACTCTATCTTTTATTGCAAACCGTCGTCATCTTCTTCCTCGGTTCGGGGCATGTGACGGTCGTCAATAAACATGTGAATTTCATCTTGTCCGTGGCGACCATGATCGTATTTGCGCTTCTCTTGTATCGTTTCCTGTTCAAGTCGGGCAGACAGCCGATCTACTTCTTGCTGTTGGTCGGTATCATCGTCGGAACGTTCTTCGGTAGTATCTCGACGTTCCTGCAAGTATTGATCGATCCGAACGAGTTTTTACGGGTGCAAGATAAAATGTTTGCGAGCTTCAATAACGTCAGCGGGGAACTGGTCTGGTGGGCACTTGGCTTTGTCGCAATCGCCCTTGTCATCGGATGGCGTTCGATGGATGAACTCGATGTTCTTTCACTTGGAAGAGATACGGCCATCAATCTTGGCGTTTCCTATGACAAAGTCGTTAAGATGATGCTCATCCTATCCGCGGTGCTCATATCGGTATCCACTGCGCTTGTTGGACCGATCACGTTTTTCGGTTTGATCGTCGCGAATCTTTCTTATCAATTTTTCAAAACATATAAGCATTCCATTCTAATTATCGGTGCCTCTGTCATGAGTGTAATCGCCCTAGTCGGTGGGCAATGGGTCGTCGAACGGGTCTTCACCTTTTCCACGACACTCAGTGTCATCATCAACTTCATCGGCGGCGTTTATTTCATCTATCTATTATTGAAGGAGAGTCGATCCACATGATCCAAGTCCGGGAACTATCGAAGTTTTATGGAAAAAAAGCGGTCGTTGAAAAGGTGTCCGTCAATATTCATCGAGGGAAGATCACGTCTTTCATCGGACCGAATGGGGCAGGGAAGTCGACACTCCTTTCAATGGTTAGCCGTCTCCTGGATGCGGATACCGGAGAAGTGCTGGTAGACAACGACAATGTCCGGAAAATGAAATCGAACGACTTCTCCAAAAGGGTTTCGATTTTAAAGCAGTCCAACTTCATGAATGTTCGCCTGACAATCCGGGAACTCGTTTCCTTCGGACGATTCCCACACTCAAAAGGGAGATTGACAGCGGAAGATATCCGCATCGTCGATCAGGCGATGGATTATATGGAACTGATGGATATGCAGCACAGTTATATGGATGAGTTGTCGGGCGGACAGCGCCAGCGTGCATTCATCGCCATGACGATCGCTCAGGACACCGATTATATTTTATTGGATGAACCGCTCAACAACCTGGATATGAAACATTCCGTGCAAATCATGAAGATCTTGAGAAGGCTTGTGGATGACTTAGGGAAAACGGTCGTCATCGTCCTGCATGACATCAACTTCGCTTCCGTTTATTCGGACCGGATTGTTGCGTTGAAAGACGGGCGCGTCGTCAAAGATGGTTTGACCCACGAAATCATCGACTCGGATGCCTTGAGAGAGATCTATGACATGGAAATTCCGATCAAAAAAATGAATAACTGTCGAATTTGTGTGTACTTTAATTCGTGAGTAACCGTGTATATTAAAAATGAAAACTAATTCTTAAAGAAAAAGGATGGAAACTGATGAAGAAATTTTCAATCGCCTTAATGATGTTCGCCCTTATGGCTTTACTTGTAGCTTGCGGGTCAAAGGAAGAAACACCGGAAAGCTCAACAGCCAACGAAAATAATGAACAAAGCGAGCAAAGTGAGCCAGCTGCAGAAAATGAAACATTGACCATCACTCACGAATTGGGAGAAACAGCTGTTGCCAAAAATCCTGAAAAAGTGGTCGTCTTTGATTTCGGAGCACTAGATACATTGGATGAGCTTGGAGTGGAAGTGGCTGGTTTGCCACGCGCCAACGTCCCTGGATACCTTTCAAAATACGACGATGACAAATATGTGAATGTTGGCAGCTTGAAAGAACCGGATTTTGAAGCGATTCATGCGATGAAACCGGATCTAATTTTGATTTCTGGACGTCAATCGGAACTATACGATCAATTCACTGAAATTGCGCCAACGATTTTCGTTGGTGTTGACACTGCGCATTACATGGATTCATTTAAAAAGAACATGGGTACTCTTGCTGAAATCTTCAACAAAGAAGATGAAATGAACGCAGAGCTGGCAGAGATTGATGAGCAAATTGCAGCGATTAGCGAAAAAACTGCAGAGTCTGACAAAAAAGCATTGATCATCCTTGGGACAGAAGGAAAAGTAAGTGCATACGGCCCGAATTCCCGTTTCGGTATTATCCACGATGTATTCGGTTTTAAACCGGCTGACGAAAAAATTGAAGTTTCCACTCACGGACAAAACATTACATTTGAGTACATTTTAGAACAAAATCCGGATGTCCTATTTGTAATCGACCGTGACGCGGCAGTCAGCGAAGGTGCTAGTGCCAAGGATTCCATCGAGAATGATCTTGTGAAAAAGACCAATGCGTTCCAAAACGATAAAATGATTTACTTGAACGGTGAATATTGGTACCTATCCGGTGGCGGCTTGAAATCCATGAAAGAAATGGTTAAAGAAGTCGAAGCTGCTCTATAATAAGGGAGAAAAGAACCACTCTGCAATTATGCGGAATGGTTCTTTTTTTAGGATGAAAGTTGTGCTAATAATTAGAAAAGTACATAGGATATGATAGAATAAAAATACATAGAAAAGAATGAAAGGTGTGTTCAGATTAGCGTAGAAGTGAGGTGGGAAGACATGGGGAAGTCCATTACGGTCAAGGCGGAAACGATTGAAGAAGCCGTGCAACTGGCGTTATCCATCCTGGCTCTGCAAATGGAAGATGTGCACATCGAAGTCATATCCAATCCAGGCAGAACCCTTTTTGGTCTTCGAAAGACACTGGCGGAGGTGAATGTATCTCAAATTGTAGAACATTCCACCATTCCACACGCAATGATGAACATAGAAGAGGAACTGGATCGGGCGTTGCTCTCCGCCGTAGGAGAGGCGCCACATTACACAGGAATCGGCATTGCAGTCGAAAAAACGGAGTCCAAGTCACGAATCTATCAAAAACGGGTTGACACAGTCTTTAATGGCGATACGTATCCCGTTCTATGGCCGGCATCGAACGTCCGGCTCTATGTTAATGAACAACGGACGATGGACCGTGTTATCATCACGCCCGGAGACGAAGTGAAGGTTAAAATTAATGACGAATGGATCCCTCCGCAATTTTCCATTCAACTGATTGAGCATGATATGTTGGCCTTGCTTTCATTCACGCCTGGAAAAAAGCTAAGACGGACGCTAGCGGACACCGATTTTGCATCGGTCCTGTATATCGAGGCCGACGAGGAGACTGAACCGTATAATGATCTGGAGCCACAGAAAATCGTGGATCGGTTGAAAGAAATGGGTGTCCAGCAAGGGCTCATCTTTCCAACCATCAAAAAAGCGGTGGAGGCCTTGGAGCCGTTTGAAGCAATCGTAGCCAAAGGGGATCTTCCCGTTCCTGGATTGGACGGAGACCTGGAAGTGCATATCCGCTATGAAGACAAAACGCCGGAGGAGACCGAGCGTGTCGATTACCGTGAAATGAAGACCATCTTGAATGTGGAAGCAGGTCAGATCATCGCAACGAAGATTGCAGCGATACCTGGTAAAGAGGGGCGGAGCCTCCTCGGGGAAGTGATTCCGGTGAAACCGGTGAAAGACGTAATCATTCGAACCGGAAAGAATGCCAAGCAAATCGATCAGGATATTGTAGCGGTCATTTCGGGAAGGCCGACATTGGATTGGAGAGGAAAGTTCGTGAAAATCGACGTAAACCACGAATTGCATCATCGCGGTGAAATCAACTTAGAGAGTGGCAATATTCGGTTTGAGGGGGATGTCCGGATCGACGGCAATGTTCATCCATCAATGTTCGTTCGTGCATCCGGCAATCTGCACGTCGGGGGGACGGTGACAAAGGCCACCATCCATGCCATGAAATCCGCGTTCGTCAAAGGGAATGTGTTTTCGTCCACGGTTATCGTCGGCCAAGAGGAATTGATCATCGGAGAGCTTGTAATTCAATTGAAAGAGATCCTAGTTTACATGGAACAAATTCAGGCTGCCGTCCAACAAGTGTTTTTAGTCCGAGGGGAAACGGGCGATGACGTCGAGGAGGCCGAATTAAATTTGCTCATCCGCCTGTTGCTTGAGAAGAAATACACATCCTTTCAGGAATTAAATCGGGTGTTCATTCAAAACGTCAAAAACCATACACAGGACTTGACGTCGGAGTGGACGGAAATCGCGCAGAAGTGTTATGGCACATTTATCAGCTCATTGAATCAGGATGTTCGGGATATGGCAGGGCTCGAGCAACTGATTTTGGAAGCGCGGACACTCGTGGAGCTGTACGGGGAAACGCCGGAACCGACATCGATTTTGACGATTCCCTACGCCATCAACAGTGTCTTGCATTGCAATGGCGACATTGAGGTGATTTCCAAAGGCTTGTATCATTGTTCGGTGACTGCCGGTAGGGATGTTATCGTGCAAGGGCTTGTCCGAGGCGGGGAAATCAATGCCCGAGGCAAGGTGTCCTTGTTAGAGACGGGATCCAAGAATAATGTGAAGACGATTGTCAAGACGGGGCCGACTGGCAGCATCACGATTGGAACGGCACACGCCGGGACGGAAATACAAATAGGGGTCAAAAGACATCGTTTCATGCATCCGAAAATAGGGGTATTTGCAAGAATAAGCGAAATGGGAGAGTTATTGGTCGATTAATCGAACATTTGGATAGGAATGGTCATACGATAGAAACATCAATATTTTGGCCGAAATATTGTATAAAGGAAACTTTCATCATACAATAACACTATCTAGAAGTAGAAGGATGTTGGATGCATGGACGGAACGATTCTTTATGCCTTTGCCCTCACCCTGTTTGCAGGATTGGCGACGGGCATCGGTAGTTTACTTGCCTTTTTCACGAAACGGACGAATACTAAATTCTTATCAATAGCCTTGGGGTTCTCGGCGGGTGTCATGATTTATGTCTCGCTCATCGAAATTTTTGTCAAAGCGAAAGATGAGCTAGTTGCAGAACTTGGCATGACGCAAGGCTATTGGATGACAGTCGCCGGGTTTTTCGGTGGAATGCTGCTCATCGCGCTGATCGACCATTTCATCCCGGCGATCGGCAATCCGCATGAAGTAAAGAGTGTTGAGGATGTGGATGCAGGTCCGTCGAATGATGAGTATGCCAAGCTGAAGAAGATGGGTATGTTTACAGCGTTGGCGATCGCCATCCACAACTTTCCGGAAGGAATTGCGACATTTACATCGGCCTTGCAAGACCCGACGCTCGGGGTCGCCATTGCCATCGCAGTAGCTATTCACAATATCCCGGAAGGAATTGCTGTCGCCATCCCAATCTTTTACGCAACCGGCAACCGCAAGCAGGCTTTTAAACTGTCATTCTTGTCGGGACTTGCGGAACCGGTCGGTGCGATTGTGGCATTTTTGATACTGATGCCTTTTTTGAACGGTATCATGTTCGGCGTCATTTTCGCAGCAGTTGCGGGCATCATGGTGTTCATTTCTCTTGATGAATTGTTGCCGGCTGCGCAAAAGTACGATGAAGCCCACTTATCCATTTACGGATTAATGGCGGGAATGGCGGTTATGGCCATCAGTCTAATACTCGTTGCATAGACGAATAATGATAGAAAGGGGCTGTCCGAAAACCGGACGGCTCTTTTTGTATCGAATGGCGCCATGTCCTTTTGGTCTATCCCTGACCTCGAAACGGTTGGAATGAAGTCCACAACGTTCTGGTTCCACCTCACAACAAAATGTCGCCACCTCGAAACGAATGCACCAAATATCGCAACGTTTTTTCACCACATCTCGACCTCGAAACGTTTGGAATGAAGTCCCTAACATTCCGGTTCCACTACCCAACATAATCTAGCTACCTCGAAACATTTACGTAGAACCTCCCAACACTACTCTCACTTCTCAACGTTTTAGCCCAGCCTCCCAATGTTTTCTTAACACCTCTCAACGTTTCCCGAAAACCTCACAACCTCCATTCCGAACCTCCCAAAGCAACCCAAAACCTCCCAACATTCCTCAACAGGGCGGAAAAATTATTTTTTCAATGAGGGCATTGTGAATACTCGACAATTGTCGTATAGTTAAGTTGTCTTTACACCAGAATATACAATGAGAGGCAGATATATATGACAACTGGGAAGCAAACGATTTCTCGTAATAAATTATTAGGGATTGCCGGGACCGGCTGGATGTTCGACGCAATGGATGTTGGGATTTTATCTTTCGTCATCGCGGCCATTGCGGTGGATTGGCAATTATCTCCTTCCGAAATGGGCTGGATTGGCAGTGTGAACTCGATCGGGATGGCAGTCGGCGCATTTTGTTTCGGTTTGTTGGCTGATCGGATCGGCCGAAAACAGGTGTTCATGCTGACGCTCGTCCTGTTTTCGGTGGCAAGTGGCTTATCGGCGGCCACGACTACATTGGCTGCATTTCTCGTATTGCGGTTTCTAGTAGGGGCGGGGCTTGGCGGTGAATTGCCGGTCGCTTCCACGTTAGTGTCGGAAAGTGTCTCCGCGAAAGAGCGGGGACGGGTTGTCGTCCTGCTGGAAAGCTTTTGGGCGGCGGGTTGGTTGCTGTCCGCGTTGATCGCCTATTTCATCATTCCGGATTACGGTTGGCGGATTGCGTTGGTCCTCACCGCGTTACCTGCATTTTACGCCATTTACCTTCGACGGAACTTGCCCGATTCCCCGAAATTCGAACAAGAGGGCAAGCCGAAGGAAACGATTATGTCTAAAATGAAAGGCATCTGGACGAAGAAATACGCGCGCCGGACTTTGATGCTGTGGATTGTCTGGTTCACGGTCGTCTTCTCTTATTACGGCATGTTCCTTTGGCTGCCGAGTGTCATGGTCTTAAAAGGGTTCAGTATGATCAAGAGTTTCGGCTATGTCCTACTCATGACACTTGCCCAGCTGCCGGGCTATTTTACCGCGGCCTGGCTCATTGAGAAGGTCGGCCGGAAGTTCGTCTTGGCGACCTATCTGCTTGGAACCGCCGCGAGTGCACTTGCTTTCGGAAATGCGGATACCCTCGCGATGCTTTTGTTATCGGGGGCATTACTCTCCTTCTTCAACTTGGGTGCATGGGGCGCACTCTATGCGTACTCGCCGGAACAATACCCGACCGCTATTCGTGCGACTGGCTCCGGCATGGCGGCGGCTGTCGGTCGAATCGGCGGCATTTTCGGACCGCTGCTCGTCGGTTGGCTTCTCGCCGCAGACTACGGTTTCGGAACAATCTTCGGCATCTTCTGCGTCGCCATCGTCATTGGCGTTCTGGCCGTTGTATTTTTGGGGACGGAAACGAAACAGATGGAATTGGAATAACATTGGACCAGCCTTCTTGCAGGGGCTGGTTTTTTGTCGAGAGTCGATCTTATTTTGGGAATTTATAGCTTCCGCCGTCGTCTGAACAGTCCGGCTGATTACCCTTATGTTTGATTCCCCCCTCCAAACGAATTTTCAACAGAAGAACACTTAACGCCTTTCCTTTAGCCCGAACCCACACTTCTGCTAAAATGAAAACAAAAGAAAGGGGTGCTCGGATGTTTCGCATACCAGAGTCGATTGCGGATCTTGGCAAGCGGCGGATTGAAGGGTTTCCGGTAGAAGGGTTTGTCTATGGGGAAGGGCCGGAACATCCCGAGCTGATGTTGATCGGGGAAGCGCCTGGGGAGTTTGAGATTGTCGATGGCATTCCGTTTATTGGCCGGGCCGGCAAGGAATTGATGAAATCCTTGGGAACGATTGGATTAACACGTGAAGATGTATACATCACGAGCGCAGTTCGGAGCCGTCCGTATCGCTGGGGTACAAAGAAAGAGCGGGACGGGACAATGACGGAGCGGAAATACAACCGACCGCCGACGCAAAAAGAGATTTTGGCCCATGCTCCTGTCCTTGACTATGAACTTGTCAACGTCAAGCCGAAACTGATTGTCACCCTTGGCAATGTCGGCTTACAACGGTTACTCGGGAAATCGGCGAAAGTGACCGAGCTTCATGGACAATTGTTGGAACGTCCCATCCAATATTTACATGAACTTGAGGACCGCACTTTCCATTGGACGGAAAAACGCTATAAAATCGTTCCGACATTCCATCCGGCCTCTATTTTCTATCGGCCTTCGCATCGGCCAGACTTGGAAGCGGATTGGCTGGAAATTGGGCGCATTTTAACAGAAATGAAAAGCAAAGAATAGGTGATCCGATGAAAAACCAACCGATGCAAAAAGGGGAGACGAAGCAGTTTTTCGTTCTCTTGAAAGGGTTAAAGTGGCCGATCGGGGTCGCGGTTGTGGCACTCCTTCTTTCATTGATGGAAACGGCAGCCGGACTCGTCATCCCGCTTATCACAAGGGATCTGGTCGATACCTTGTCCAGTGCCCTGTTCAACTGGAAAACAGCGGCGCTGCTGTTCGTCATATTCATCATTCAAGCGGTGACCGGTGGCGTCTCATATTATTTATTGACGTACATCGGCGAGACGATTGTCGCCGATCTGCGGAGCCGGTTGTGGAATAAAGTGCTCCGCCTTCCGGTCCCTTATTTCGATGCAAATGAAACGGGCGAAACGATGAGCCGGATTACCCAGGATACGACAACATTGAAAGACTTGGTCACGAATCATCTCGTCACCTTCATATCCGGGCTGATTTCGATTGTCGGTTCAATCATCATTCTTTTCGTTCTCGATTGGAAAATGACCCTCATTATGCTGATCAGTATTCCGATCAGTATGGCGATCATGTTTCCGCTTGGCCGGATTATGCACAAAGTGGCGAAGGCGACGCAGGCGGAAATGGCATCCTTTTCGGGCCATCTCGGCCGTGTTTTAGGAGATATCCGCCTTGTCAAGACGTATCGAGCGGAGCCGATCGAGGCGGAGAAGGGCAGCCAGGCAATCCGGTCGCTTTTCGGCTTCGGCTTGAAAGAAGCGAGGATTCACGCTGTCATTTCGCCAGTGATGACCCTGATGATGATGAGCATCCTTGTCGTGATCCTTGGATATGGAGGTGCTCAAGTGTCGCGGGGTACTCTGTCAGCAGGTACCCTTGTGGCGATCATTTTCTTCATGTTTCAGATTATCATGCCGTTTGCGCAGATGGCTCAGTTTTTCACTTCTTTCCAGAAAGCGGTCGGGGCGACGGAACGAATCCAGACGATTCTGGGCCTGCCAAGCGAGCGGGCGGAAGGGCAAGAGGCTGTTCCATCAGGGAATATCCGATTTGACCATGTCTCATTTTCCTACGAAACGGGGAAACCGGTCTTATCGGATGTCTCGTTTGAAGTGCGACTGGGAACAGTCACGGCCTTTGTCGGACCGAGTGGCGGAGGGAAAACGACCCTCTTTTCATTGTTGGAAAGGTTTTACGCTCCCGTGGAAGGAGTAATTTCGATAGACGGAATGCCGATTGACAGGATCGCCTTGTCGGAATGGCGGAGGAAAATCGGTTACGTTTCCCAGGAGAGTCCGCTATTGAGCGGAACGATTCTCGATAATATTGCATATGGCTTGGAACGGCGCCCTTCCATGGAAGAAGTCCGGAATGCAGCGGAAGCGGCGAACGCACTGGATTTCATCGAAGCGATGCCCGACCAGTTTGAAACGCTGGTCGGCGAGCGGGGCATGAAGCTATCAGGTGGGCAACGGCAGCGGGTCGCTATAGCCCGTGCTTTACTCTATAATCCGGAAATTCTGCTGCTGGATGAGGCGACCTCCAATTTGGATAGCGGTTCGGAAACCCATGTGCAAGAAGCGCTCGCCCGGCTTATGGAAGGGCGAACGACTCTCGTCATCGCGCACCGGCTGGCGACCATCATTCATGCGGATCAATTGATCTTCTTGGAGAGCGGGGAAATCACCGGCAGGGGGACCCATGAAGAATTGTACCGCCATCATGCGCTCTATCGGGAATTTGCGCAAGGACAAGGATTGGCTTAACTTCATGTGTAGGGAGTCCCTGTTACGGATAAAGTAAGGGAGAGAGGAGGAGGACGTTGTACAAACCGGTTTCGGATTCATTTTTCAAAGAGCCTGTGTTGGAGTTGGCGTATCGTTTGGTCGGACAATATATTGTGCATGAATCGGAGGAAGGATTGATTGTCGCCCGCATTGTAGAGACGGAGGCGTACCATGGTCCGGAAGACCGTGCGGCGCATAGTTTCGGCAATCGCCGGACGAAGCGAACGGAGATCATGTTCGGAGAGCCCGGTTCAGTCTATACGTATCAAATGCATACGCATACGTTGATGAATGTGGTGGCAGGACCGGTTGGCACACCCCATGCCGTCCTCCTGCGTGCCGCGGAACCCGTAGTAGGTCAGGAACTGATGGAGGAAAGACGGGGCGGTCATCTGAAAATAACCGATTGGACAAATGGTCCGGGGAAATTATCGAAGGCCCTAGGCGTGACGATGCGATATTATGGCCATAATTGGGGTGAGGAACCGCTGTTCATTGCCGAAGGGCCGGGATCTGCGGAGATTGAAGCGGGACCCCGGGTAGGGATTGGTAATTCCGGTGAGGCGGTCCATTATCCATGGCGTTTCTATGAAAAAGATAATCCTTTTGTCTCGAAGTACCGGCCGTAGGTTTAGAAGATTCCATCCGTGGAATAGTAGCCATGGACCTTCATTTCAGAAAAGGAGTGTTTCGACAACATGGCTAAAATTGCAACGCTAATAACGGATTTGTTCGAAGACTCGGAGTTTACGAAGCCTGCGAAAGCATTCCGGGACGCTGGGCATACAGTGGAAACGATTGAAAAAGAGGCGGGCAAGGAAGTGAAAGGCAAGCAGGGTGATGCGACCGTGAAAATCGATCATGGCATTGATGAAGCGAAGCCGGATGATTACGATGCACTGTTCATCCCGGGCGGCTTTTCACCGGACCAGTTGCGGGCAGATGACCGTTTTGTTCAGTTCGCCAAACAGTTCATGGACGAGAAGAAGCCTGTCTTCGCCATCTGCCATGGGCCTCAGCTGCTTATCACGGCCAAAGCGTTGGAAGGCAGGGGAGCGACAGGGTACAAGTCGATCCAGGTCGATATGGAGTACGCAGGAGCGAAATATATGGACAAAGAAGTGGTCGTTTGTTCCGATCAATTGGTGACAAGCCGGACGCCTGATGATATCCCGGCATTTAACCGGGAATCGCTGAAACTATTGGAAGGAAAATGACAATAGCATAAATGACAAACCTTGATAGCTGCGGCTGTCGAGGTTTTTTTATTGATAAAGGCCCATGTATTCCCGTCTTAATACTGGTTGATTGCATGGTAAGGGCATGATAAAGTTAGACAAGTAAAATTCAGACAGACTTCTCTCAATTGGAGGACAATATGATAAAGATTATAAAAATGGGCAGTGCTTTTATCGGCATTATTGTAGGAGCCGGTTTTGCTTCTGGCCAAGAAATTTTGCAGTATTTCACAAGTTTTGGAATGTTGGGTATTGCAGCTGCTATCCTTTCCACCGCTTTGTTTGCGTATCTTGGCATGACATTGACAAGGATCGGCAGCCGTATGCGGACCACTTCCCATAAAGAAGCGATCTATCAAATCAGCGGCCGGTATATTGGAATCTTGGTCGATTATATTATCATTTTTACCTTGTTCGGTGTGGGAGTTGTCATGGTTGCCGGAGCGGGGTCCAATCTACAGCAACAATTCGGATTGCCGGCTTTCGTCGGGAGTTTGCTGATGATTGTGCTTGTCTACTTAACAGTATTATTGAATGTTGATAAAGTGGTGGGCGTGATTGGAAGTATTACGCCTTTTCTCATATTGTCGGTTATTGTCACATCGGTTTATTGTTTGTTTGCTATGGATGAGCCGTTCACCTCGTTGGATTCGTTTGCCCGTGACGTGCCGACAACGTTGCCGAACTGGTTCATCTCCGCGGTGAACTACGTTTCCTTCAATATTGCGGTCGGTGCCTCGATGTCCCTTGTCATGGGAGGCGCAGAGAAGGATGAACAGGTTGCCAAATGGGGCGGTTTCGTCGGAGGACTCGGCTTGGGGATTTTGATCCTGTTAAGCCATCTAGCGATTTTCTCGAAAATCCGCTCGGTCGCCGAGACGGAAATGCCGATGCTGGCCATCATCAATGAAATTTCCCCGGTTTTGGCGATTTTTATGTCGCTCGTTCTGTATGGTATGATTTTCAATACGGCCGTCAGCATGTTCTACGCGTTCGGGGCGCGGTTTATTCCAATCAATGCTCCGAGCTTCCGTCTTTTTGTCCTTATTTCACTTGTCATCGGATTTGCCCTGAGCTTCTTCGGGTTCACAAAACTCGTCGCTTATTTCTACCCGCTCATTGGCTATTTGGGCTTGTTCCTCGTCGGGGCATTAATTTTCGCGTCTTTCCGGCTGCCGAACAAATCTCCCCGGTAGTTACAAAAAAGTGGAATAGTAAAACGCCGTCCTCCGGTTTGGGGAACGGCGTTTTTCGTATTATGCGTGAGCCAATTCGAGTTGGACGGCTGGGCCGAAGAATTCGAAGTGGACTTTTTCTTTCGAGATGCCCATCGCATACAATTCAGTAATGACGGCTTGCATGAAGGCAGTCGGACCGCAGACATAGATGTCTCCGCCTTTCAACACGTTCGCTTCCAAGAATGCCCGGTTGATGAAACCATCCCCTTCTTCTGAATAAAGGACAGCGTATTTCGCATCCTTCATAGAAGCAGCCAATCGTTTGACATCCGTGTCAAATGCTTGGTGTTTCCGGGTACGTGCAGAATGCAGGAAGGCAACCGGACGTTCCGGTGATGTTTTCGCGATTGTTTCGAGCATGGCCATCATCGGTGTGACACCAACACCGCCACTGATCAATGTGACTGAAGTTGTGCTTTCCGTATTGAGATAGAAATCTCCAGCGGGCGCACTTACTTCCAATGTGTCGCCGACGTTTGCTTGTCGGTGCAAATAGACGGATACTTTTCCGTTTGGTTGGCATTCGTCTTCCCGTTTGACCGAGATGCGGAAATACTCTTCATTTTCCGCTTGAGACAAGCTGTATTGACGGTTCAATGTGTATTCTTCACCAGGAATCTTCACTTTCACTGTAATGTATTGGCCTGGTTTATAAGAAGGCAATTTCTTGCCATCGGCTGGTTTGAGGTAGAACGAAGTGATGACGTCACTTTCTTCCACTTTATCCGCAATCGTGAACTCTTTGAATGTTCTCCAACCGCCATTCGCTTGTTCCGCTGCGTCGTACATCTCTTTTTCGATACCGATGAATGCGTCGGCGATCACGCCGTAAGCTTCACCCCAAGCGGCGATGATTTCCGGAGTTGCTGCATCCCCGAGCACTTCTTTGATGGCGCCAAGGAGATGGTAGCCGACAATCGGATATTGGTCAGCCGTGATGCCGAGGGATTTGTGTTTATGCGCAATTTGAACGACAGCCGGAATGATGGCGCCCAAATTGTCGATATTGGCCGCTGCCGCATAGACCGTGTTGGCCAAAGCTGTTTGTTGACGGCCTTGGGATTGATTTGCGTGGTTAAAAATGTTCAGAAGTTCTGGATGTTCATTAAACATGTTTTTGTAGAATACAGTTGTGATCGTTTTTCCGTGCTCCTCTAATACGGGTACGGTTGATTTGATAATGTCGATTGTTTCTTGAGATAACATTGCGTGCACAACCTTTCTTGTTTTGTATGATTCAACAATAATCCTTTTTGTTATTTAAAGCTATATAAAAAATACAACTTTAATCAATGTTAGACACTTTGACACATTCCCTTCAATTTTTTGACACATATTGGAGCTACATTCCTTCAATGCTTTAACTGAAGGCGTTATAATAGTATTAGAAAGTGCGGTGAGATTATGCGTTTGACTATGTATACAGATTTTTCATTGCGACTCTTGATTTATCTCGGTGCAAAGGAAACGGGAGAACTGTCAACTGTCCAGGAAATCTCGGATGCGTATAAGATTTCGAAAAACCATTTGACAAAAGTCGCCCATGAATTGGGGAAAATGGGTCTCATCGAAACAGTCCGAGGCCGCGGAGGCGGAATCCGTTTGAATGTCGAACCGGATCAAATCAATATCGGCGAACTGGTGCGGAAGACGGAAGACGATTTCCATCTGGTCGATTGCTTCGTACCGGGTTCGACGAAATGCGTCATCGCTCCCGCATGCCGCTTGAAAGGCGCGTTGGCTCAGGCGATGAATGCGTATTTGGCGGTACTGGACAGTTATACGATTGCAGATTTCCTTGTCAATAAAGATGAGTTAGCTGCCTTATTATTTGAGCCGTCTTTGTGATAAAATGAAGGCGAACTTATATTGGAGTAGGGGGAACAGGTACCATGGGAAAAGTTTTAGTCTTCGGACATAAGAACCCGGACACGGATTCAATTAGTTCGGCAATTAGCTATGCTTATCTGAAGCAGCAATTAGGGATGGATGCGGAGGCGGTGCGCCTAGGCGCGGTGACTAACGAAACGGCTTATGCACTCGAGCATTTTGGTTTTGAAGAGCCCCGCTTGATTGAAAAAGCGAAACCTTACGCGGATCAAGTCATCCTGGTTGACCATAATGAAAAACAGCAAAGTGTCGATGATTTGGATTTGGTGCAAGTATTGGAAGTGGTGGACCACCATCGGATCGCAAATTTCCAGACGAACGATCCGCTCTATTACCGCGCAGAACCGGTTGGATGTACAGCTACAATCTTGAATAAACTGTACAAAGAGAACGGTGTGGAAATTCCGAAGAATATCGCAGGTCTGATGCTATCCGCGCTTATTTCGGATTCCCTCCTGTTTAAATCTCCGACCTTTACAGAAGAAGACCGGGCGGCGGTCGAAGAATTGGCGGCCATTGCGGAAGTGGATGCGGAAGAGTATGGACTGGCCATGTTGAAAGCCGGTGCTGATCTCACTGATAAATCATTGGAGGATCTGGTTACACTAGATGCAAAAGAATTCACGCTCGGCGATATTAAATTGGAGATTGCCCAAGTGAATGCGATCGATATTAATGATGTGATGGATCGCCAAGCGGAGTTGGAGCAATTACTTGAAGGTATCATTGCCGAAAAAGGATTGAATCTGTTCTTATTCGTCGTGACGGATATCCTGAATAACGATTCTGCTGTCCTAGCATTAGGAGATGCTGCCGTGCGTGCGGCTGCGGCATTCAATGTCGAACTCGTCAATAACAAAGCTACTTTGCAAGGCGTCGTTTCCCGTAAAAAACAAATCGTGCCTGTTTTGACAGAGGCGCTTAAATAAGAAAAGGCCATGCCGGCTGCGATAAAAACCGGTATGGCTTTTTTTATTTAATAAGTTTGTAGAGGTGGATTGGGGGATGCTTGTATCCGTTGGACAGTTGCTTGCAAATCGGGTATTTTCAATCGACGAGCTTCGTTTGAGAAGCTGGGATTGATCACAAATCCAGCGGTTTCATCGCCGGTCCTTCCAGCACGGAGCCGTCTTTTCGGAATCGGGAGCCGTGGCATGGACAATCCCATGTCTCATCGCCTTCATTCCAGCGGGTTCGGCAGCCCATATGTGTACAGATCGGGTTGCCAAATCGGGTTAGGTGCCCGCCTGCAAATTCTTTTACGACTAAACTGTTCACTTTTAAGGCCTGCATGAAGAAAGAGCCGAAGCCGGTCCGATTCGGGGAATACAGGGCCGCCGCCTTATTGGATTGACCCAGGATCTGGTCGCTGATGATGCGGGCGCTCGCAAGGGAATTGGAAAGTCCCCATTTTCGGAATCCGGTACATAGGTATACATAGGGCATGCTAGAGGTGATGACTCCTGCATACGGGATGATGTCTGGCGTTTGCGGATCTTGGGCTGACCAGCCATGAGTCGGCTCGGACAGTTGGTAGACGTCCTGGATTTCTTGATACAGCCGGTCATAATGTGTTTGGGTTTCTTTCTCTGTTCCGGCTGTGTGGCTTTCCCCGGATAGGAGGAAGTAGGACTTTCCGTCAATGTGGGCAGTCCGGACCGAACGTTTTGGCGAATCGACGGAAATGTATTGCCCTTGTAACGGCATGGCTGCTTCGGTTGCGACGATGTATGAACGGTCGACAGACAGTTTCATGATTTGCAATCCCCGGATCGCTTCTACGGGGTAATGTGTACAAAGGACCAACTCTTTAAAACGGACCTCCGCCCGGGACAGAAGAACCAAATAGCGTTTATCCAAATCCATGCCAAACACGTCAGACTGCTCGTAAATTCGGGCGCCTGCCTCGACAGCAAGCTGGGCTAGCCGTTGTCCGAATCGGACGGGGTGAATTTGCGTCTCTCCCCGGATTTTCAGCGTAGTTTCGAAAGGTAACGGCAACTCGAAGTCTTTCCCAAGGCTTCCCGGGATGCCCAGTTCCTGATAGGCCTCCACTTCCCGCCGCAATTGGGCCGTCCCTTGTTTCGTCTGAGAAAAAAGGATAGACTCGGATTCCATTAACTCTTCCGCCCGAGCAATGGATCTTCCGAAGTCTACTGCCTGTTTATTTACATTATAATAAGTTCTGGCGTTTTCCTTTCCGAACTTCTTCAGCAGATCGGAATAGACGAGGTCGTGTTGGACAGTCAATTTTCCAGTCGAATGTCCTGTCGCTCCGTGTAAAATGGAGTCCTTTTCGAGTAACACGACATCTTTCCCGGCCATTGCCAGAAAATAAGCAGTGGCAATTCCGCTCAACCCACCTCCAATGATGCAGACATCACATTCGATATCGTTACCGAGCGGCGGGTAGGAATCTCGGGAATAAGCCGTTTGCAGCCACAATGAAGTCATAGCGAACCCTCCGTTTACTTTCCATTGAACTCAACAGCAACGTTCAGAGTTAGAATGAAACTGTACGATCTTTCCCATTTTGAACACAACTCGGTAGGCATATACATTGTTGTTCGAGCGGTCTCTATTTAAAATGAATTAAAAAGGTGGAATTTCAATGAAAATAGAAATCTGGTCAGACTATGTATGTCCTTTTTGCTATATCGGTAAACGGCGGTTAGAAGAGGCGTTGCAGGAAACAGGATTGGGGCTTCAAGCTGAAGTAGTTTTCAAAGCTTATCAGTTGGATCCCGACGCACCGGAGTCTTCCGAGGAATCGGTAGTGGCGGGACTTGCCCAAAAATACGGCATTAGCCAACAAGAAGCACAGCAGATGTTGCAGAATGTAGCCGAACAGGCGAAGACGGTCGGCTTGCAATATGATGTGGACGCGATGCGGCCGGCCAATACGTGGAACGCCCATCGACTGGCCAAGTTTGCTGAGCAGGAAGGGGTGGCAGCGGAGGTGGCCGAACGCCTGATGAAAGGCCATTTCGTATTAGGCGAGGCGATCGGTACGGAGGAAGCCCTCCTAAACATCGCTGAAGAAGCGGGTATCGAAAGGACCCTGGCTGCAGAAATGCTTGCATCGGATGAATTTTCGGATGAGGTGCAAGCGGATATCACGGAAGCCCGGCAGTTGGGAGTCCAAGGGGTCCCTTTCTTCGTCATCAATCGGAAATACGCCATCTCGGGGGCACAGCCGACGGAAGCGTTTGCCGGCGCCTTGCAGAAAGTGGCGGAGGAAGAATCCTCTTAAGATCAATAAAGCGAAAATGAACGGACCGAGGGACCATGTATCCAATTTAGGTCCGTTTTTTTTATGTCCACTTTCTTCTATAACAATATTTACATCTTTATCTCGAATGTCTTGAATTGAAGAATTAACACCATTGCGATAAAATTGTAATGAATAATGCCTTGTCAAAATAGTGGATTCCAAGCATACTTATAAAGGTGAAAGCTTTTTCCTCCTCATTTACGGGCAGACCTCTCTCCTGAACCAGGTTTGAATTTGTTCGTTCCATACGTTGATATTTATCTCCCAAAATAAATACTGCCCCCTATCCAACCTGATGATTAAGCCGAAGTGAATCGCGTATAATGGCCTATATGGATTGGTAAAAGTGACAAGTAGCGCGGCGTGTCCCGATTTTCTGCTGAAGTGTCGGAGGACTGCGGCTATTTTTGTGTGGCGTAGGATGGGATTGTGAGTTCTTCACGTGAATTAGGAAAAGGTATTGATTGGAAAGGACTGTATGTGGATGGCAAAGCATCAGTGGGTAACTGATCTGCGGAAAGAAATCATACAAGGCGACATTTTGATAGATGAACCATTATGCAATTATACGATGACGAAGCTCGGCGGTTGTGCCGATGTATTGGCGATACCCGGGACGATGGACGAAGCGGAAGCAATTGTCCGATATGCCCACCAGGAGGAGATCCCCCTTCTTTTGCTCGGCAACGGGTCGAATATGGTTGTGCGGGATGGGGGGGTACGAGGAATCGTCCTTCATCTTTCCAGATTGAATGCCATTCGCGTCGATGGGACGGAGGTCCATGCGGAAGCGGGGGCACTGATCATCGATGTCTCTAGGCAAGCGGCCCGAAAATCGTTGACCGGATTGGAGTTCGCCTGTGGCATTCCAGGCTCGATCGGAGGCGCGATGGTGATGAATGCCGGTGCCTATGGCGGCGAGGTCAAAGACGTCATCAAACAAGTGACTGTCCTGACAAAATCCGGAGAACGGTTGGTCCTGTCGAAAGATGAGCTCGAACTGGGCTATCGTCAAAGCATCATTGCGAAAAAAGGGTATTATGTGTTGTCAGCCAATTTTGAGCTAACGATGGGAAATAAGGAAGAGATTGATGCGAAAGTGGCGGATTTGACATTTCAGCGGGAGTCTAAACAGCCGCTCGAATATCCGTCCGCTGGAAGTGTGTTCAAACGGCCGCCTGGATATTTTGCCGGCAAACTGATCCAAGATAGCGGATTGCAAGGCAAGGGCCATGGAGGCGCAGAAGTTTCTCTGAAGCATGCCGGGTTTATCATCAATAAAAACAATGCAACGGCTACGGATTATATCCGGACGATTGACATGGTGAAAGAAGAAGTGAAGAAACGATTCGGGGTCGAATTGGAATTGGAAGTAAAAATCGTAGGTGAAGAGTAGTCGGAGATTTCATCACGGACACGAAACAGGCGGATGACCTACTGGTGGTTCGTCCGCCGTTCCATGTCCATCATTCGATTTTACAACTGACCAATGAGGGATCAGCTACTTGATCATCTATGATTGGTACTTGGCACATCTTGTTATTGTGCATGAATTTAAATATCCCGTTGTTGAAATCCGTTCCGATTTCTTTGAAAAATATGCCCTCGAAGCGGACATCCTTGGAAAGAGTGAAGTTGATGCGAAAGCCGGAGCCATCCTCGACCAAGTAGGCACGTACCCCTTTTTCGAATAACCCTTCACTTTCATCCCGAATGGAACGCGCGACCGACACGACATGAAAGTCGACAAATGTAATTTCGCGTAACAATACATTCATGAAGGAACCTTTGGTGATTTCTTCCCATCTGCTTTGCGCAGTTTGCCCGATAATTATTTGAGTAATATTATATTGATGTGCGACTTCCTTAATCACTTTTGCAGTGGGAAGTTTTTCATTATCCCGGACAATGAATTCTTCCACTTCCAGCTCCTCGGCCAATTGCTTCCAACTTTCCAGATACTCGGATTTTTCGGCATCGAAATCATCGAGGGGGAGTGGATCGACAGTCAATATATACAGTGGGCAGTCCATAATACTTGCAATTTTATGTCCGCGCCGGATGAGACGTTCACCATTTGGACCGTAGTAGACGCAGACGAGAATACTCTCGTCCATACGGCCTTTCACTTTGCCCATGACGGTAGTCACCTCTTGAATAGTATTTGATACATTTTTCAAACCATGAAATTATATAAGATAACGATGAGTTTGACAAGAAGAAATTGATGGGAACTTGTAGACTGTGCCCGAACTGATAAATAGTGTATACTTTTTAATGTAAACTCATCGGAGTTCCTCTTAAATGGTACCTATGGCTACCTATTATCTCGTCAGTGGCGCTGTGAGTCAAGTATGCCATGAATTTGGATAGATTCTATTCTAACTCTATCACCGAACAGGTTGCAATACCCTTTTGACCTTACTTTTCGTACCCCTATCTTTTTCAATGTCCTTTCCATATTGGAGGTTTCGATTTGATTATTACGTTTGCTATCTTTGCCCCTTTTTTAGCTGCTGTGTTGGTCCCTTTCATATATAAGCGGATTCCCAATCGGAATATTGGTTGGTTTGTTTTGATTGTTCCGCTTTTGTTATTTCTTTTATTGTCCAGTTTCATACCTAAGGTTGCTTCTGGAAACGTATATATACATACGATTCACTGGATAGATTCGGCTGGGATCAATTTTACGACCTATTTGGATGGTCTCAGTATCATTTTCGGACTACTGATTACTGGGGTGGGAGCGCTTGTTATCCTTTACTCCATATATTATTTATCGGAACGTGAATCATTAGGGCGTTTTTACGTTTATTTACTCATGTTCATGGGTGCGATGCTCGGCGTTGTCTTTTCGGACAACCTTATGGTTCTCTATGTCTTCTGGGAATTGACGAGTATTTCCTCTTTCCTGTTGATCGCTTTCTGGTACCATCGTAAAAAATCCAGGTACGGTGCACAAAAATCAATGCTCATCACGGTAACGGGTGGGGTTGGAATGTTCGCCGGCTTTATCATGCTCTTTGTGATGACCGGTTCCTTTAGTGTACGTGAGATTATTACAACAATCGGTCAATATACCGATGATCGTTTGTTCCTGCCAGCAATGGTCCTCGTTTTACTTGGCGCTTTTACCAAGTCGGCTCAGTTTCCTTTCCATATTTGGCTTCCAGACGCCATGGAAGCTCCCACGCCAGTCAGTGCCTATTTGCACTCTGCAACCATGGTCAAGGCGGGCATTTATTTAGTAGCGCGTTTTACGCCTATATTCGGCGGGGAAGCGGCATGGCTTTACGCTGTTAGTTGTGTCGGGATCTTCACGTTATTTTGGGGATCGCTTAACGCGGTGAAGCAGACCGATTTGAAAGCATTGCTTGCGTATTCCACCATCAGTCAACTTGGTCTGATCATGAGTCTTCTCGGCTTCGGCTCCATAGCGCTTCGGGAAGGCTACAGTGCGGATTCCATCATTTATACACAAGCAACCTTTGCGGCACTTTTCCATCTCATCAATCATTCGACGTTCAAAGGGGCCCTCTTCATGGTTGTCGGTATTGTGGACCATGAGCTCGGTACGCGGGATATCCGGAGACTCGGCGGACTTGTGGCGGTTATGCCTGTTACGTTTACCATTGCCATGATCGGCAGTTTTTCGATGGCTGGGTTACCCCCATTTAATGGTTTCCTCAGTAAGGAGCTGTTTTTTGAAGCTGTTTTACAAGTGCGGGATCTTGATATTCTGTCTCTGGGAACGTTGTTTCCTGTCATTGCTTGGATTGCGAGTGTATTTACGTTTGTCTACTCCATGATCATCGTCTTTCAAACCTTTCTCGGGAAGCACCAGCCGGACAAGCTGGACCGGCCAGCGCATGAAGCGCCGATTGGCATGTTAATAGCACCTTCTATCCTTGCGATGCTCGTCCTCGGTATTTTCTTTTTCCCAAATCTGATCGGTTCTTATTTGTTACGTCCTGCGATGATGGCGGTTTTCCCGGCATTTGCGGACGCCTCGGGATTGGTACCGGAAATCGCAGCGTGGCACGGTTTGAATCCTGCGTTTTGGATGACGGTCGGTGTCGTCACTGTCGGCTTTCTCCTTTATTTCTTTCTCCATTATTGGAAGGGCATATACAATATTGCGCCGAGGCGATGGAGCCTTGATTCAATATACAATGGCCTGTTGAACCGAAGTGAACAGGGAGCGTTGATCATGACCGGAAGGTATATGACTGGTTACCTCCGGGACTACTTCGCCTATATTTTCATTTTCTTCATCATTGCAATCGGCGGAGGCTTGTTTTGGACAGGGTCGGTAACGATCGATCTATCGAATGATGCTTCCATTACTGTCAATGAATACATTATCGTCTGTGTCATGATGGTTGCGGCAGTCGCAATACTTTTTGCAAAATCCCGCAAGACCGCGATTATTTTGAATGGAGTGCTTGGCTATTCTATCGCCATCTTGTTTGTTGTATTCCGTGCACCGGATCTGGCTTTGACTCAAATCGTCGTAGAGACGGTAACGACTGCATTGTTCCTCCTTTGCTTTTATTTCCTGCCAGATTGGAAGAAGGAGAACTCTGCCCGGGCCACTAAAGTGGTCAATGGCTTGATTGCCATTTCAGTGGGGACCGTCGTCACAGTTCTAGCACTTGTCGTACAGGGCAATAAAATGTTCGAGTCGATATCGGTTTACTTTGAAGATGCGTACGATCTTGCAGGGGGGAAGAATATTGTCAATACGATATTGGGAGACTTCCGTGCATTCGATACCATGCTTGAAGTCGTAGTGCTATTCCTTGCAGGGATCGGTGTTTTTACATTAATCAAGCTGAAAGCCGGTAAAGGGGGGCGTGATGTTGAAGATCAATGATGTCATTTTACGGACTGTCACAAAGATTGTCGTATTCATTATTTTGACATTCGGGGTGGAGCTCTTCTTATCCGGACATAATAATCCGGGTGGGGGCTTCATTGGCGGACTTGTCCTATCTTCCGCGTTCGTCCTGCTTTATCTGGTGCATGATATTGAAACAGTCCATAAAGGAATTCCGTTCGATTTCAAAAAGATTGCTGCATTTGGCGTCTTCCTGGCAGTCGGAACGGGCGTTGGGTCGCTCTTGTTCGGCGCGCCTTTTCTGACGCAGACTTTTGATCATTTCCATTTACCGGTTTTTGGGGAAACGGAACTGGCGACTGTTATTTTGTTTGAAGCAGGGGTAGCGCTAACGGTCGTGGGCGTGGTCGTAACCATTATTTTAAGTATAAGTGAGGATGTGTAGCAGATGGAAACGTTAATAACGATACTGGTAGGAGTGCTCGTCACAGTTGCGGTCTATTTGCTGCTATCCAAAAATTTAATTCGGGTGATCCTAGGCACTGCTCTTTTATCCCATGCTGTTCATTTATTGTTAATGACGATGGGCGGACTAAAGAAAGGTAGTGTCCCCCTGTTGGGTGAAAATGCCGATAGTTATACAGACGCTCTTCCGCAGGCGCTGATTTTGACGGCAATCGTGATTAGTTTCGCCGTAACGGCCTTTTTACTTGTACTCGCCTATCGTACATATAAAGAAACTGGTTTTGACGAACTCGATGCATTGAGAGGGTTCAAAGATGAATAACAGTATTGTTCTGCCTATGATCATTCCATTGCTGACGGGAATCGTGCTCGTTTTTTTGCGATCGAATGTGAAAGCTCAACGGGCGCTTAGCATTGTTTCCATTCTCTCAGTAGTCGGTGTCAGTCTGTATGTATTGGACCGCATCCAGTCCGAAGGGATTTTGCGGCTCGATTTCGGGGGATGGTTGCCTCCGTACGGAATTCTATTTGTAGCGGATTCATTTTCCGTCCTGTTGGTGTTAACATCCGCTATTGTGACGGGAACCATTCTTCTTCATGCTTTCTTTTCAATCGGCAAAAAGCATGAGCATATGTTTTTTTACCCCTTTATCTTTTTCCTGCTTGCAGGTGTCAACGGGTCATTTTTGACTGGCGATCTCTTTAACCTTTTTGTCTGTTTTGAAGTTATGCTTCTCTCATCTTATGTGCTTATTACGCTTGGGGGAAGAAAAGTACAACTAATCGAATCCATTAAATATGTCGCCATCAACGTTCTATCCTCTTGGTTCTTCCTTCTAGGGATTGCGTATCTCTACGGTACGGTGGGTACACTGAATATGGCACATTTGTCAGTACGTATCGCAGAAGTGGGACAAGGCCCCCTGCTGACCGTGATCAGCATTATTTTCCTGATCGTCTTTAGTTTGAAAGCCGGACTGCTTCTTTACTTCTGGTTGCCAGGTTCCTATAGTGCGCCTCCGACAGCGGTGGCCGCTTTGTTCGGGGCTTTGTTGACGAAAGTCGGAATTTACGCGATGATTCGGGTTTTCACGCTGATTTTTTATCATGAACCTGAAGTTACCCATACGATTATTGGCATTATGGCGGTGTTGACGATGATTGGCGGAAGTATTGGAGCAATTGCCTATAACGACATCCGGCAGATTGTTTCTTATAATGTAGTCATTTCCGTCGGGTTCATCCTAGTAGGTCTTGCTGTTTCAACGGAAGCGGCTTTCCAGGGATCTATTTATTACCTCATCCACGATATGATCATCAAAGCGTTGTTGTTCCTTATTGCAGGTACACTGGTGTCTTTGACGGGTACTGCGAAAATAGAGGAAATGAGTGGGCTGATCCGGAACTATCCGGTTCTGGGATGGTTGTTTTTTATCACCACGTTATCCCTGACCGGAATTCCGCCATTTAGCGGCTTCATTGGAAAGATGTACGTCGGCCAAGGAGCAATTGAAGCAGGCTCTTTTGTCTTGCTTGCCGTTGCTTACATATCAAGCATTTTTGTCCTGTATTCGTTACTGCGAATCTTTCTGAACTGTTTTTGGGGCGAAACGATCATTAGTGAAGATGATGATGTGCCTCTTCGAAAAGGGTTGCTAGTTCCCGCGGTGATTTTAGGTGTATTCACCATCGCATTGGGGATCGGGGCGGAAGGTCTTGCCCCGTATGTAAGTGATGCCGCCAGAACATTGATGAACCCCGAGATTTATATCGAGGCCATTTTGGATTGAGATGGTTCACGGAAAGTGACGTTTTCCCCAAACGACAGGAAAGAAGAGGTGACGGATCTTGCCAGCCCAGCTGCTATTAAATTTATTCATCGCATTTCTTTGGATGACCTTAATGGATGAAGACGAGCTAAATTTTACGACTTTCTTTGCCGGCTTTCTTGTCGGGATTGGAATCATTTTTTTCATGCACCGTTTTTTCGGCACTCAGTTTTATTTGCGTCGGTTGTTTTCATCTTTCAAACTGCTGCTCATTTTCATTTCCGAGCTTACGCAGTCGAGTATTATCGTGTTAAAACAGATATTAAGCCCAAAGTTGAAAATAAAACCGGGTATCTTCAAATATGAAACGATTTTGCAAAGTGATGTGGAAGTGACGATGCTTTCGCTTCTCTTAACGCTGACCCCAGGATCGGTCGTGATGGAAGTTGCGCCGGAAGGGAATTTGCTTTATATCCATGCGATGGACGTTGAACAGTCTCGCGAAGGACTGATTAAACAGTTGAAGAATTTTGAAAAGGCGATTATGGAGGTGACTCGATGATGATTGAGCTCATGCTGAAAATATCCGTTGTGCTATTTTCGATTACCATTGCGATTGCGGTTTTGCGCATTATCCTTGGGCCATCCATGCCGGACCGGGTCATTGCCTTGGATGTCATCGGAGTCAACCTGATTGCAACGATTGCGGTCATATCAGTCATTATGAACACGAAAGCTTTTTTGGAAGTCATTCTGATCTTAGGAATTTTGTCGTTTATCGGAACGATCGCTTTCTCTAAATCTATTGAGAGGGGTGTTATCGTTGAGCGTAGACGAGATCGGTAAATTTATAGGCGCGGTCTTAATTTTAACAGGCGGGATTGCCAGTGTGATTAGTGTGTTCGGGCTTATCCGATTACCGGATGTGTATACGAGGTCCCATGCCGCGACGAAAAGCTCCACACTGGCGGTATTGCTGACCTTATCCGGGGCTTTTCTATATTTTTTATTCAGCGAACATTTCATCAGTGTCCGGTTGCTGTTGGGAATCGTGTTCGTGTTTTTGACAGCACCCGTCGCAGGACATCTCATCATTCGGGCGGCCTATCGATCGAAAGTGAAATTGGCTGACATCTCTGCTGAGGATGAACTGTATGAGGTGCTGCATGGCGAGGAGAAGGAAGAAGAAAGCGTGAAATGAGGAAAAGGCTGTTACCGATGGACGGGGTAACAGCCTTTTTCTTATTTTACGATCAAAACAGGTGCTTTCACCCGTTTTGCCACTTTATGACTGACGCTGCCGAGCACCATCTCTTGAAACGCATTCAATCCACGGCTTCCGAGAATGACCAGATCGAAATGGCCTTCATTGGCATAGTTGACAATGGTCGGGCCGGGTTCGCCATGTTTGATGACCATTTTATATGAAATATCCTGTTCCTTGAATAAGTCCTCGATCGGAGCGATCCGATTTTTCCGGTCAATGTGCAAGTCGTCTGCGCTGGCATCCAGGATGACATCCGCCCGGATTCGATCGTAGTCCAAGATATAAATCAATTCCACAGTTGCACCGGGGACCAACGAAGCCAAATGGGCGGCCTGCTGTGCAGCTCGTTTCGAGTTCTCCGACCCATCAACCGCCAATAATATTCTGTTATACATCGAATCCCTCCTTTTCTTTTAGTATATGAAAAAGTGTAGTAAATCTCTAACAGAAACCTTTGTTGGATTTTTGGGGTCGGCGGTTTTTTCGGAGTTCGTTGCTTATGAGAGGTTATCAGCATTTGACAGGAGTCATCGGCACTTACTTGAAATAACATTCAAATGTCTGTTTGATTATCCTTGTACCTTGGAAATTAATTGTATATACTAAGATTAATCAAACCAACATTTGAATGAGGTGTCCAGAATGACGTTGAAAGATGTTTGTGACATTACAGTTGTCCATGAAGAGGTCGTAGAGCGGATTCAAGGTGTGCTCCCGGAGTTGGGCGGTATGGTTCAAATTTTTAAAGCGTTGGCGGATGAAACACGTTTGAAGATCGCGTACTCGTTAACACTGGAAGAAGAGATGTGTGTGTGCGATGTAGCAGCGGTTATCGGAGGATCGGCTGCCACCGCTTCTCACCATCTCCGGTACTTGCGGGACCATGCCCTCGCAAAATCAATGCGCAAAGGCAAGATGGTCTACTATTCACTGGCCGATGACCATGTCCATCAACTTGTGAAAATCGCGTATGACCATGCCGTCGAAGAAGGTGATCATCATGACAACAGTTAATGAAACTGAATATCGATTGGAAAACTTATCATGCGCCAATTGTGCGCTGAAATTCGAACAGAACGTAAAGAACCTTCCCTCTATTGAAGAGGCCCAAGTCAACTTCGGCGCTTCCAAATTGCGATTCAGCGGCAATGCCACAATCGAGGAACTTGAAGCTGCGGGCGCCTTTGACGGCATCAAGGTCGTTCCACTGCAACAGAGCAAGCGTGATGTTGCACCAAGGACCCCATTTTTTAAGAAAAAAGAAAACGTAGTTTCTTTCATTTCACTGATATTCTTAATAATCGGTTCGATCGTCTCCTCTCAAATGGGTGAAGCGCATCCTGCGGCCATCGCACTCTTTGCTGTCTCCATCGTAGTCGGAGGGGTTGGCATGTTCCGAACGGGCTTGGCCAATCTTGTCCGGTTAGAATTCGACATGAAAACGCTCATGACGATTGCCATCATCGGGGCGGCCCTCATCGGAGAGTGGCGCGAAGGAGCGGTTGTCGTATTCCTATTCGCGGTCAGCGAAGCCCTCGAAGCGTATTCAATGGACAAAGCGCGTCAGTCCATACGGCAACTGATGGATATTGCACCACCTTCCGCATTGGTCAGACGGGATGGCGAGCTAGTTGAACTATTGACCGAAGATATCGTCGTTGGAGATATTCTCGTCGTCCAGCCCGGACAAAAGATTGCGATGGACGGGACTGTCCTATCCGGGAAGACGACCATCAACCAAGCTGCTATCACAGGCGAGTCCGTCCCGGTTTTGAAAGAACAGGGGGATGAAGTATTTGCCGGAACGCTGAATGAAGAGGGAGCGCTCGAGGTCCAAGTGACCAAATTGGTCGGCGACACGACCATCGCAAAAATTATCCATCTCGTAGAGGATGCGCAAGCGGAAAAGGCGCCCTCTCAAAAGTTCGTCGATAAATTTGCCAAGTACTACACGCCGATCATTATCGGCATCGCCATTTTAGTAGCCGTCGTCCCGCCGTTGTTCGGAGGGGACTGGAATGCATGGATTTACCAAGGGCTCGCTGTTCTTGTTGTCGGCTGTCCATGTGCACTTGTTGTCTCGACTCCCGTCGCCATTGTTACCGCAATCGGCAATGCTGCCCGTCAAGGCGTGCTCATCAAAGGCGGCGTCCACTTGGAGGAAACAGGCCGTCTGAATGCGATTGCCTTCGATAAAACCGGTACATTGACGAAGGGATATCCGGAAGTGACGGATTTCATTGCAGCAGAGGGGATGGAAGCCCGCCGTTTGCTTGGCATGGCCGCCGCGGTGGAATCACTGTCCCAACACCCTCTTGGCAAAGCGATTGTCAACTTCGCAAGGGCTAACGGGGCGGGCGCCGCTGAAGTATCCGATTTCCAATCGGTAACAGGAAAAGGGGCATACGGCAAGGTTGACGGCGTCATGGTTTCAATCGGAAGCCTCGATTGGGCGAATGAACTGACCCACTTGCCGTCATCTGTCTCAGAGCAAGCCGCCACTCTTCAGCAAGAAGGAAAAACCGTCATGGCGATCGTGCTGGACGCTCAATACGGTGGATTGCTTGCCGTGGCCGATCCGGAGCGGGAAGAAAGCCGGACGGTTCTTGCGAAACTGAAAGAAATCGGCATCCGGCATACGGTCATGTTAACAGGAGACCATCCCGGCACCGCAGCCGCCATCGCCGATAGGCTTGGCGTCACCGATGTCCGTGCAAGCCTGATGCCGGAAGATAAACTGACGGCCATTAAACAATTGAAAGATCAATACGGCCGTGTCGCGATGGTCGGAGACGGCATCAATGACGCGCCTGCACTCGCTGCATCTTCCATCGGCATTGCAATGGGTGGAGCGGGAACGGACGCCGCACTCGAGACGGCGGATATCGCATTGATGGCAGATGATTTACGGAATTTGCCGTATACGATGAAATTAAGTAGAAAAACGTTGCGAATCATAAAAGAAAACATTATGTTTGCATTAGGGCTTAAAATTATAG
Organism: Sporosarcina sp. FSL W7-1349; assembly: GCF_038003045.1. Lineage (NCBI taxonomy): Bacteria > Bacillati > Bacillota > Bacilli > Caryophanales > Caryophanaceae > Sporosarcina > Sporosarcina sp. FSL W7-1349. The sequence goes on along the minus strand of NZ_JBBOOK010000002.1, from coordinate 335,062 downwards.
CGCTGCTTCTCATCATTCCCGGATGGCTTACCCTCTGGATCGCCATTTTTGCGGATATGGGAGCGACTTTATTGGTCGTACTGAATTCCTTACGACTCTTGCGTGTTCAAAAGTAGACAACACCATTCCGCCACTTTGATTGGCGGGCCCGTCACAATAAAAAGAGCTGGTTTAGCATACCAGCTCTTTTAGACATGTATGTGAAATAGAATGGAGGCGGTACAAGATGCACTTGGAAGAATGGACGATGGAAGAGCAGGAGCAGCTGATCCATTTCATGACGACGAACACATGGCCCTATCATGGAATTCCACGCCCTGGCCGCGATATGATTGAAAAGGCAATTGAAGAAGGCGGTTATGAATCGGATGAAGTGAAAACCTTCTGGGTGGAAAATGAAGAAGGGGAAAAAGTCGGCATCGTGAAAATCTACGACTTGCAAGATGAGATTCCGCTCTTCGATCTGCGAATCGGGGATGCCTCGCGCGGTTTTGGCTATGGTCCGAAAGCGCTCCGGCTCGTCGCGGAGTATGTATTCGGATTGAAAGAGAAGAAAATCCGATTGGAAGGCCATACCCGCCAAGACAATCTAGCTATGAGAAAAACATTCGAACGGGCCGGGTTTGTTAAGGAGGCTCATTTACGGAATGCTTGGTTCTCGCCAAAGGAAAATAAGTATTATGATGCCGTTACATATGGAATCACCCGAGAAGACTTCATCATGGGAACGACGACGCCTGTTATTTGGGAAGATGGGGACAAGCCTAAGGCCTTTGTGTCGCCACGGCGCATTCCGGATTTTCCGGAATCATTTGAATCGGAACGTCTTCTAATCCGGGCTCCTAGAATAGAGGATGCACCCGATGCGCTACATGCGATCCAACGCTCATTGGAAGGGCTGCGGAAATGGATGCCGTGGGCGCAACCGGAACCCGAGCTACATATGACGGAGGAAAGTTTGCGAAAGGCAATGGCGAACTTTATTACGAGGCAAGACTTGCGGTTTCATATTTACCATAAAGAAACAGGGGAATTCATCGGTTCTTCCGGTCTCCACCGGATCGATTGGTCCATCCCGAAATTCGAAATTGGGTATTGGCTGTCAAAGGATTTTCAAGGAAATGGCTATATGACGGAGGCCGTTGTTAGAATTGAACAGTTTGCTTTTGAACGACTGGGAGCAAGGCGGGTGGAGATCCGTTGTGATGAGGCGAATATGAAAAGTCGCCGGGTTGCGGAGCGGGCGGGCTTCGTCCTGGAAGGCGTTTTGAAACAGGATAGCTTGTCGCCTGATGGAAATGTTTTACGGAATACATGCATCTATGCGAAAATAGACTGAAGAGGATGGAGCATGACTGAGAAAGGGATGCCGACATGTTGTCGACATCCCTTTCGTTACACGGTCCGTTTTCCCGTAAAGAGCTGGATGACAAAAATGATTCCGGCAACTACGAGCAGGAGGTGGATCAGTCCACCGCCAATTTTGAAGACAAGCCCTAATACCCAAAATACGATCAGGGCAACGATAAGCAACCAAATAATTCGGCCCATGCAGATCACCTCTTTCCTGATCATGTCTTACCTCAATTTTACCCTGCAAAAAGTTCGGCTAAACATGAGGGGGCTAAAGGAGTAGAGAAGGTGCCGTGCGGGAATATAAACAGGAGGCGTTCCGATTGGCTACACCGGGGATGGAAGATTATATCGAACAGATTTATTTGCATATCGAAGCGAAGGGGGAGGCGCGGGTATCGGATGTCGCGGAATCACTTGCCGTCCTTCCTTCCTCCGTCACGAAAATGGCGCAACGCTTGCATCGAGAAGGCTATGTGGTCTATGAACGGTATAGAGGACTCGAGTTGACAGAAAAAGGAATGCACTTCGGCGAGAAGCTCGTGCGGCGCCATGATTTGCTGGAGCAGTTTCTCCGTATTATTGGAGTAGAAGAGAAGAATATTTATGGAGACGTAGAAGGGATTGAACACCATTTGAGCTGGAATGCGATGGATCGGATCACCGACCTGGTCGAGGCGCTGAAACAAGACGAGGAGTTCGTCCGGAAATTGAATATGGGAAGAGAAAAGGAAGGCGATTGGGAATGAAAGAATTGCAACCTGGTACGATGACCGAACTGGAAGTGATCGCAAAAGAAGGATCTCGATGGATCTTGGAAGGCGATGTTCAAATGAATGCTTCGGATGCGGATGAGACGCTAGAAGTAGCGGATCGTGTAACCGTGTTCCTCTATGTCAACCGGCGGAAGGAGCTGTCCGCCACGACGCAGCTCCCTCGGGTGACAATCGGATCGTATGGCTGGGCCCGGGTCATCCGCATCGATGCCAAGGAAGGGGTCTACGTCGATATTGGGGCTCCTGTGGAAGTGCTTGTGAATAAAGCAGATATGCCAAGGGTCCGTGCCCTTTGGCCTCAGACGGACGATATGCTATATATGACGCTGCGCACCGATTTGGGAGGCACTCTTTTTGGCAGGTTGGTGACGGAAGAAAGAGCGCTCGAGCAAATTGCGGCGGCGCCCGCTTCCTTGACGAATGCCAATTTGAAAGCGAGGGCGTATCGTTTATTGCCTGTCGGTTCGTTTTTATTAAGCATTCCGGAAAATTACCGGATTTTCATCCACCAATCGGAACGGGAGAAAGAGCCGCGTTTAGGCGAGGAATTGGATGTCCGGGTAATCGGAGTCCGAGAAGATGGGACGTTGAACGGCTCTTTGCTGCCGCGGAAACAGGAGCGTTTGGCGGATGATTCGGAAGTGATTCTCCGTTATTTGCAGGATAGCGGCGGCCAAATGCCATTCACCGATAAATCCAACCCGGAGGAGATCCAGGAAATGTTCACGATGAGCAAGGGGGCCTTCAAACGGGCACTCGGCAGGCTGATGAAGGAAGGGAAGATCACCCAGGAAGATGGGTGGACAACTTTGAAATGAATTCTCTTCCGGGAACTTTTCAGGTTCTCCCAACGTATTAATCCGTATAGGAGAGGAGAATGATTATGAGACGGTTCATCACGACACTAGCGGCCCTTTTGCTGGCGGTTGGAGTGCTGTTCCCACAAAGCACCAAAGCTGAAAAGGCGATCGATGAAAAACTTGGTGTCCCCATTGTAGTGTATGGCGCCAACTTATCAGAAACTGAAAAAGAGACGATGAAGAAAAGCTTGGGAGTTGACCAAGAGACCGAAGTCGAAGAAATCACGGTCGACGGCAATGACCTAGTCAAATATATTAAGAACGGCAATAGCAAGGCGAGAATGTATTCATCTGCCAAAATCACCCGACAGGAAGAAGGGAAAGGGCTCGTCATTTCTATCGTCACAGAAGAGAATATTACAGAAGTGACACCCGAGATGTATGCAAATGCCATGTTGACGGCAGGAATCGAGGACGCAATCGTCGAAGTGGCATCCCCGAAAAAAGTATCGGGACACTCCGCGCTTGTCGGCATTTACAAAGCATATGAAGTGACGGGGGAAACACTTGACACGGAACGTACCGATGTGGCGAATGATGAGTTGAATCTGGCAACAAAATTTGCAAAGGATTCCGGCATAGACCAGGAGAAAGTAACAACCCTCCTGACGGAAATTAAAAAGCAGATCGCTGAACAAAATCCGGCGACGAAGGAAGATGTCGAACGGATTGTCAAGGAACAATTGTCTAAACTCAATATCGAGTTGAATGAGGCTGACCGCCAATTGCTCATCGATTTGATGGACAGGATCCGGAATTTGGACATCGATTTCTCCAAGTTTTCCGACCAGCTGAATGATATGGCTACGACAATAAAAGACAAATTCGGTGAAATCGATCCCGGTTTCTGGGAAAAAGTGAAACAATTTTTCGCGGACCTGTTCGAATCGATTAAATCTTGGTTCAATTGATAACTATAGAAACGAGAGGCTGTCCGGCAACCGGGCGGCCTTTTATTTGCAAACAGATTCTTTGTAATCCTTTAAGAAGCATGATAAGATTTAATTACCTTGAATTCAAGATAATTAGAGAGGGGTTTTTCCAATGCGATTAGAGGGAATCCATCATGTGTCCGCTATTACAGCAGATGCAGAGAAAAATTTTAATTTCTTTACAAAGGTCCTCGGCATGCGGCTCGTAAAGAAGACCGTGAACCAAGATTCGACGTCATCGTATCATTTGTTTTACGCGGATGCGGTCGGGACGCCAGGGACAGATATGACGTATTTCGATATCCCGATGGCAGGAAGAACATATCCGGGCGTCTCGAGTATTAGCAACACGGCGTTCCGGATCATGTCCGAAGAGGCGCTGGATTTCTGGCAACAGCGGTTTACAGAGCTTGGCATTGAGCAGGATGCGATAGAAGACCGATTCGGTCGCAAGACGTTAGCATTCCAGGATCAGGAAGGGTCCCGGCTTCAATTGGTCGTCGACGATGGCAAAGGAATTCCGTACGGTGTTCCATGGGTTCGCGAGGATATTCCGGAACAGTATGCGATTGTCGGATTAGGCCCGGTCACGTTGACGGTCCGCCGTGCCGGATCAACAGTGGATGTGTTAACGTCGGTTCTTCATTTCAAGGAAATCGGCTCGTATCCATCAACCGTGGAAGGCATGCCGGACATCCGGGTGTTCTCGACAGGTGAAGGTGGTCCGGCCGGGGAGGTCCATGTCGAAACGAGAACGGATCTTCCGGCGGAAAGGCCGGGGCGGGGCAGCGTGCATCATGTGGCGTTCCGCATTAAATCGATGGACGACTATGATCGCTGGGAAGAATGGTTGCGGAGCCAAGGCTTCATGACGAGCGGATTAGTCGACAGGTTTTATTTCAAATCAATTTATTTCCGGGAGCCGAATGGCATCCTCTTTGAACTGGCGACCGATGAACCGGGCTTTGCGACAGATGAGCCGCTTGAATCATTGGGCGAATCGCTGGCTCTCCCGCCATTCTTGGAGCCGCGCCGGGAACAGATCGAAGCCTCCCTGCGGCCATTGGACATTTGACCAGAAGAATCGTAACCAATTCGCCGAAAAATCGAAACATTAACGCAACCTGAATTGTACAATTTGTGATAAAGTAATAAAAAACCATCCGGCAGGTGAAAACTGTATCGGATGAAGTGCAGTTTAGAAAGGGGTAGTTACTATGGAATTCGAATTAGTAGAACTCGGCGGTGACGCGTTTGCTTTCCGCAAACAAGAGGATGGGAAGACGATTGCGGAAATTACATGGACTTTGCTGGGGGATGTCATGGTCATGGACCATACTTTCGTTTCCCCAACATTGCGAGGCCAAGGGGTTGCCAAGCAACTGCTCGATCGGGCGGCAGAATACGCGCGGGAAAACGAATTGAAGATGGAAGCCGTCTGTTCCTACGTCGTGACGGCGTTTGATCGCTATCCGGACTATGAAGATGTCATAGCGTGAGCATGATAAAAGGCAATCCCCCGGTTTAGGTGGATTGCCTTTTATTTGAAACCTGTCATGTAAATCCCTCACAATGATAGCATGATGAAGTACACAATCGTCGTTAATGTGGATGCACCGGCGACAGTATACAGCATGTCGGCAGAGTTGAAAATTAGCTCTTTCTTCATTTGTATCGTCCCCATTTCTTAAGATGTTGTATCTGTATATCATCATAAATACCCGCGTGTCGTTCAGGATAAACATGGTAAAGCGAGAAAAACTATTTCCGCGTCCGTTCCATCGAAGAATTTTTGCAAACAAAAACGCTCCCTAGCGAATTAGGCAGCGTTCTACACCTCAAGCCAGCACAGGCTCTTGGATATAATATACATATTGGGCTGTTTCCACAGGATGCCCTTCGAAAAATTCATCAAACACATCCAGCAGTTCAAAGCCTTGTTTTTCATAGAATGCTCGTCCGATTTCATTGTGGCGATCTACATAGACAAACAATTGCAGGGCATCTTGTAATTCGGATAGCGCATATTCGAATAGTTTCCGTCCAAACCCGTATTGTTGATGGGACGGGAGGATATAAAGTGCTGTCAGTTCGGAGTCTCCGTCTTCGTCTTTCTTCGTGAAGTTCGCAAAGCCGACTGGCACTCCATTGTGTTCTGCGATAAGCATGCAGGTCTTTTCCATCCGTTTCCGTAACATGGCTTCTGAATAGGCTCGGTCGATAAAGTCCGTTTGAATTTCTTCGGGTATGATTCCATCATACGTAGCGCTCCATGTTTCTCGAGCGATGTGTTGAACATGAATGATATCTGCTTCTGTCATAGGTCGAATCATTGCGCTATCACCTCAGCAATCCTTTTTGTTATCATAGCAAAGAAACCGGGCAAAGACTATGGTTGTAATCAAATTGATATATTCGAAATGAACTTGGAAGACTTAGCTAGTTGGCTGGTGAATACTGTGAAATCTGCGGGTTAAAGGATTTTATCAGGAAATGTTTCGAGGCGTGCAGACTGTCGCCGTTTGCTAACTAGAAGTTTCTAATTCTGGATTAAAGGGTATACTCCCTGTACAATCCAATATAAATTCACTTTTGGAAGGATGATGGAGATGGCACGTAAACGAAATACTTTATTGCTTGCTACTTTGGCAACCGGTGCATACGCGTATTTTAGTAAGAAAGAGAACAGAGACAAGGCGCAAGTCGCATTCAACAATATGAGGACGAAACTCGATTCGCTCGTCCAATCACAAAAATTGAACCGTTCGCCAGATACGAAGGCCGGCCATTCGGATCCATATGATTTACAGGACAACAAAATGGTAAGTGAAGGGGCTCAGACAAGTGTCCATTACTACAATGAAGAGGTCCAGGACACAAAGTCGACACCTGAAGACGACGGCCTCTACCACAAAAAGCCCACTGGCGATTCACCAGTCGGAAACACAACTGCATAACTAACTACCTTACGCTTCCTGTCCAGGGAGCGTTTTTTCTTTGGCCTGAAAACGTTTATCGGATAATAGACTGGGTACGAATGATAGAAGAGGAATAATTCTTAAAACTTCTAAAGGGAGGAGGTGTAAAGGTGAGAAAATGGACATTCTTCTTAGCGATTATCTTATGTTGCATCGGATTGCCGGCGTTTGTCCAAGGTGAAGAGTATGATCCAGTCGGAGGTTTATTGAATCAAGTTGATCATGCCGTTCAGGAGACGGTTTCTTCTGTCGGAAAGACAGTCGGTGATACTTTGGAATCGACAGGGGAAACCGTTATCCAGACGACAAACTTAATAGAGAATACTGGTAAAACCATAGGTGATCCTACTTCGCAGACTACTCTCGGAGAAGACGTAGGTTCCGTTGTTCAATCGGTCACATCAGTTGTGGAATCCGAAGTCGGGACGGTGCAGACGGTCACTGCGGAAGCGACCGGAATTGTCAAGGAGTTTCCAGAGGTCGAATTGGTAACTCCAGTTGTGGATGAAACAGCCGATTTTGTACAAGGGACAGCAGAGCGGACGTTGGATTTTACAACGGACACGTTGCGGGAAGTCGGTACTCCTTACGAACAGCCCGTGCGGAATATAGTGAGCAGCACAGAGAACTTCGTAGGAGAAACATTGGAAAGTACGGTCCCTGTCGTGGAAACAACGACAGAAACCGTCCAAACAGTCGTTGAAGATGTGACCGCCGTTACCGACATCGCGCCGAATGTTCCTTTGGTAACTTCCGTTTTAGAAGAAACAACATCCGGTTTACAAGAGGTTGTCGGGCATACAAGGGAGGCAGTGGATGAAACCGTCTCCACGGCTGTAAAAGGAGTGGCAGCCCCTCTGAAAAGTACTGGGGCAGAACGTGAGCCGGTGGAACAAATGCCGCAACCTGAACAACCGATAGTGGCAGAGAACGAAAATGCCGATGCGGGACAACCTGAACAAAAAATGCAAATCGATGAATTAGACAGTCCGGATACCCAGAAGGCAACCTCTAACAGCGGATCTTCAAGCATACCAGCAGTCAAACCTACGGAAATGAAAGAAGTGGAAACTGCAATGGAGATGGTCCCTGCCGTGAGAACGGAACCACCGGCGTCGATTGAAGAAGCACCGAAAACAGAGATTCCAGAAAAAGTAGCGGAAACGGTGAACGCAGATGCGGATACGGAAGAGACGATTGAACCGTTCGATGCCGTCGAACCTACAACAGCATCCGGGAACTCTGCCGGCAAACAGACCGAAGCATCGAAGATCCACCCTATGAACGAGCCGCTTCCTGAAGGGGCGCCGGGAGAAAGAATTCCGAATTTCACGGTTTCCGTTTCGGCGGGCAGCTCTTCGATTACGTTGATACCGGCCTCGCCGGGTGGCACGCATGCCGATTTAGGAGTCAACGCCATGCTAGCGGATTCGTTGCACTGGCTGTTACCGATCAAACCACGTTGGAATCGGCAGAATGAGCGAATCTGGACGCAATGGACCCATGCACCACCGGGACAACCACCCCAAACAGCTCCTTTTTTATACGTTAATCAATTCTAACTATAAAAAAGGAGAGTTAAAAAATGAAAAATAACTGGATGAAACAAGTCGGAATGCTGCTGGGGGCAGGAGCGATCTTTTTATGGAACCCTGCTGCAAGCGATGCAAATAGTGAAATTCTGAATGCTGATGTCGAGTTGTTGGATGGTGACGCCATCGCGGATGTGAAGCTGGAAAATGTGCCGCTTTTAGGTGACATGGATCTTGAAATTCCGAGCAATTCGCCATCCCAGCTGGACGAAGACAAAGGGGATTCCCGATCAGCGGTGCAATTAGAAGTGCAGGACGGAATTGTGGAGAATTTGAAGGTCGATGTAGCTCCCGCTTCAAGTTCCGGAAATGAGCAGATGGTGGAAGCAACGCAATCTATTGCATCTGTCACCCTCGATACTCCGGTAACGAAGGAAGTGAGTGCGGAAGTGGCGACATCGACGAAGCAAAGCGGTGAAGCAAACGCTACTTCGCAAAAAGCGCTTGTGGAAATCAATGCAGAAGACTTGCCAGTTGTAGGAGAGGCGCATGTCGGTGTACTGGATAATCATGAAAGCAATGATAATGGTGCGCAGACCGTGGATCAAGGCGTTGTGGAAGTCGATATCGCATCGCCGGACCTTCTGGGCGACACGCATGTCGGTGTTTTGGATAATCACGCGAGTACAGACGAAAGTTCCACAACTCGTGACGACGGTGTGATAGAAGCGACTCTTGTGGATACTCCGATTTTGAGAGAAGCACATATCGGCGTACTGGATGACCACGAAAGAAATGAAGATGGTGCGCGGACCATGGATCAAGGCGTTGTGGAAGTCGGCATCGCATCGCCGGACCTTCTGGGCGACACGCATGTCGGTGTTTTGGACAATCATACGAGCACGGATGAGAGTTCCTCAACGCATGAAGGCAGTGTTGTAGAAGCGACTCTTGCGGAACCTCCGATTATAGGAGAGACGCATATCGGCGTGCTGGATGATCCTGACAGCAATGATAATGGTGTGCAGACCGTAGACCAGGGCGTCGTGGAGGTAGAAATTGCATCCCCGGATTTTCTTGGCGAAACGCATGTCGGTGTGGTAGAAGCGACCATTGCGGAAGCTCCGATTTTGGGAGAAACACATATCGGTGTGCTGGATGAGTATGAAAGCAATGAAGATGGTACGCAGACCGAAGACCAGAGCGTCGTGGAAATCGACATCGCATCCTCGGATTTTCTGGGCGACACGCATGTCGGTGTTTTGGACAATCATACGAGCACGGATGAGAGTTCCTCAACGCATGATGGCGGTGTGGTAGAAGCGACCATTGCGGAAGCTCCGATTTTGGGAGAAACACATATCGGTGTGCTGGATGACCAAGAAAGCAATGAAAATAGTGCACAAACCGTGGATCAAGGCGTTGTGGAGGTCGATATCGCATCGCCGAACCTTCTGGGCGACACGCATGTCGGTGTTTTGGACAATCATACGAGCACGGATGAGAGTTCCACGACTCGTGATGTCGGTGTCGTAGAAGCGACTCTTGTGGATGCTCCGATTATAGGAGAGACGCATGTCGGCGTACTGGATGGCCATGAAACCGAGCATTCGGATAGCTCTTCAATTTCCACCGGTTTGGCTCAAATTGGTTTGGACGGTCCTCTGTTGGAAGAGGCAACAATCGATAATTTGAGAAAGCATAACGTTACAGACACTGAAGGCGCTTTAGGAAAAGAAGGGGTTCTGATGAGCAATCTGCCCATACCTGTACTCGGGGATGTACAGGCGGGTGTGTTGGTAAGGGAAATGTCTGCTGCTGCTCCGGTAGCGCCGAACGACAAATCGTCAAACGAAGTAACCTTGCCGGCCGATTCGGTCAACGATGCTCTATCCAACGGGGGGACCCCGCCCTCTTCGGGTAATGAAGGAAATGTAGATAACACAACTATAGGGGCAACCCTGCCGACAGGAGACGAAGAAGGGATGACCCCATCCGATGAAGTAGCGCCGCCTGCATCAGGAAATGAAGAAAACGCAGAAGACGCTTCAAATGAGAGGACAACCTCCCTGACAGGGATTGAAGAAGGGACGGCTTCAGCCAATGGTTCCAACCCACCTATGCCAGGAAACGAAGAGAACGGGGGGAACGCCCCGATTAAAGTGACTCCCCTGACTACAAGTGATGGAGGAAATGTCCAATCCGGCGTTGAAATCCCTCCCGCTTCCGAGGAAGGAAGAATGCCACAAAGCCAGGCTCCGAATGACGGGATTACCGAGCAAGTACAGGAATCTGATGCTACTGGTACCTCATCAATGAAACTTGGAACTTCAGGCAATGGGACGACGATTGAGGACACCGACATAACCTTCGCTGGACTCGCTTCCGGCACGGGGATAAGCCCCGCAAGCGGATGGGCTGTGAATAACACGGGATCTGATGGGGATTCGGCAAGGACGGGGCAAATGTCCGCTCTCGGGGACCAACTCCCCAAGACGGGTGGATTTTTTGATTCATCTCTCTTGTTCGCCATTGCCGGCCTACTTGTATCAGCGGGGGTCATGATCCGGTTTCGGACTTCAAGAGCCTATAAGTAGGTGATGCCGATGAAAAAGCGGATGACTTGGATTGGAAATCTGTTGATCTTGTCAGGATTGGCAGTTACACTGATCGTCTCTCTCGGACTGAGACAAAACGACTCGGCAAGGGAGGGCCGACTGGATGCGTTTGCTGCTATCCAGGCGGAAGCCGGTGCCGCACCGAACAAGCTGGAAGCGGCCGATGTCTCCCCGGGTTCCGAAATACAGGACATCGAAGGCATCCTATCCATTCCGACCATTGATCTGAAAGAGCCGATCATGATGGGGGTCGACGAATCGGTACTGTCGACTGGTTTGGGGGCTATTGAAGGAATGGATGCACCCGGTGCACCGGACGGCAGCTACGCGATCGCTGGCCATCAGACCTACGCCTTCGGGGAATTTTTCAACCGCTTGGATGAACTGGAAATAGGAGAGCGTTTTACTTTTGAAACAACAGCGGACATATTGCAGTATGAAATCTTTGATATTCAAAAGGTTCGCCCTGACCAAGTGGAGGTTCTGGACCGGCAACCCGGATTGTCCCTTTTATCCCTCATCACCTGTTACCCGAAACGGTCCAATGAATATCGGTTGGTCGTTCAGGCCAAGTTAATTGAATAACTGCGAGTAACGGGGGAATCTGGCATTCTCCCGTTTTTGGCGGTGTGCCCGGCATGGGCTATAACTTGGTGGTGAAAGTCCACTACAGGCTTGGCAGTAGGAACTGTTAGCTTAAGGCAAGGGTGTCCACCGTGAGGTGGAATCTGAAGGAAGCCGGCGGCAAAATCCCGAACCGACGGACAGAAACTGCATATGAGGCTGAATTGGAACGGACGAGTTTGCCGTACAAAACAAAGTCCAATACTGCCCGAGTTCCATACAGTAAATGCAGCGGTTACATGGGAGGAAGGTTATAGCTCTTACCCGGGGAGGTCTTACAGGGGTTCCCGACAAGAGGGATGGAATATCCCACAGGAACAAACCGGTCAGTGATGGCAGGTTGAACTGTAAGAAGTCAGCAGAAGCCATAGTAGTCCATAAGGACGAAGGGCTGAACAATAATAATCCTGAAATGAAATGGAGGTAAAGACAGTGCAAAGACCACAGAAAACATCGGCAGATGGCTGGCCGCAAAGGGATAGGTTGGAAACCGAAGAATATGCGGGAGCGTGCAGTCCTGTCTTTACAGAAATGGAGCGACAGGATGGTATCGATTTGATTGATAAAGTAGTCGACATCAACAACCTCTTTAACGCTTGTAAGAAAGTGAAGGCAAATAAAGGGGCGCCGGGTGTCGATGAAATGACAGTAGATGAACTTTTAGGTCATGTAGCCAAATACCGAACCCAACTTATTAGAAAGCTGAAAGACGGTTCGTACGAACCACTGCCAGTAAAACGTGTTGAAATTCCAAAGTTAGATGGGTCAATGCGAAAACTCGGCATACCGTGTGTACGGGATCGAATGGTTCAACAAGCCATCTATCAGGTGATTGGTAAAATCATTGACCCTCATTTTTCGGAGAGGAGCTATGGTTTTCGTCCAAAACGGAATCAGCATCAAGCCATTAAGCAATCCATCACATATTATGAACAAGGTTATAGAGTGGTAGTCGATTGTGATTTAAAAAGCTACTTCGACACCATTAATCATCAGAAGCTGATGGAATATCTAAAAGAGTTCATAAACGACAAGATTGTCCTAAAGTTGATATGGAAGTTTCTAAAGAGTGGCATCCTTGAAGATGGACTTATCAGTCCAACAGAAGAAGGTGCTCCGCAAGGTGGCGTACTCTCCCCGATTCTTAGCAATGTCTATTTGAATCAATTAGATAGGGAACTTGAAAGACGGGGGCATAAATTCGTACGATTTGCGGATGATTTCTGCATATACGTGAAAAGCAGGCGAGCAGGGGAACGTGTTTTGGAAAGCATTACAAAGTTCCTTGAACATGATTTGAAGCTGACAGTGAACCAAGAAAAGAGCAAGGTGGGTTCTCCGGTCAAACTCAAGTTCCTCGGTTTCTGCCTCCATTCCACATCTAAAGGTGTGGGTTGTAGACCACATCACTCCGCAAAAAGTCGATTCAAATCAAAATTAAAGAAAATCACCAAACGGAATCGCCCGGGCCGCTTTGACGAGATTGCCAAAGAAATCAACCAAGTGACAATAGGTTGGATAAACTACTATGGAATTGGCTTTATGAAAAGTTTTATCAAATCCATGGCACAATGGCTGAACCATCGGTTACGTCAACTGATATGGAAACGTTGGAAGAAGATATGGACAAAATACCGTCAGTTACGAAGGCTGGGAATTTTACATGAAGAAGCTTGGAAAGTATCAAATTCCCGAAAGGGATATTGGAGAGTCTCCAAAAGCGAAACTCTACATAAAGCAATCAAAGCAGAAACGCTCACCAAGTGGGGTCTGAAAGACCTGAATCACTTGTATGAGCGTCGATACTTAAGTTATTGAACCGCCGTATACGGAACCGTACGTACGGTGGTGTGAGAGGTCGGGAGCTAATCACTCCCTCCTACTCGATATATGAAAAGAGTTTTTCTCCAAATGGACTGTTGAATCGTGAGGACCTTGCGCGGGATACCTTATGGGGAAAATAGGAATCATAATTTTCCTTTATTTCTACGAAGCGTTCGGAACTTTCCTGCAACTGTTCGAAAATGTGCCTTAATTTCTACAAAGAGCACAGAAATTAAGGCAAATCGGGCCCTGTGCGGTTCGATTGTCAACGGACATTCATTGTAATGGGCAGACCTTTTGAGGTATACTTTTCATTAGTCTTGTACTGCAAGCCTCCGGCAAATTTTTTCATTGTCTTAGGCGCAATTGATTAATAGTGGGTGAATGTATTGAGGAAAAAAATCGGTCTATGGACCTTATTGATGACGGCCGCCATATTGTTAAGCGGATGTGCCGGTGTGGAGAACAAAGAGGGCACGTTTTACAGCTTTTTTGTAAAACCGATGGACTCCCTGCTTCATTTCTTCGCCGATAAGTTCAATGGAAGTTACGGTCTGGCGATTATTTTGATCACCGTCCTCATCCGGCTTGTACTGATGCCGTTGATGTTGAAAAACTATAAGGCCCAGCAAGAGATGAAAGTGAAAATGGATGCGTTACGTCCTGAAATGGAAGACATCCAGAAACGGATGAAAGAGGCTCGTGAAAAAAATCTGCCAAAAGAAGAGCAGATGAAGATTCAGCAAGAAATGATGGGTCTCTATTCAAAGCATGGCGTCAACCCATTGAACATGGGATGCTTGCCGTTATTAATCCAGATGCCGTTCATCATGGGGCTCTATTTTGCAATCCTGTACTCGCCAGATGTGAAGACGCACCAATTCCTATGGTTCAGTCTGGGTGAGCCGGATATAATCATGATGCTTCTGGCAGGTCTCGTATACTTTGTCCAAGCGCGTGTGTCTCTCTGGACGATGCCAGAACAGCAAAAGCAGCAAATGAAGATGTTCATCTACATGTCGCCGATCATGATCATGTTCATCTCCTTCAAAGCAATGGCGGCTCTGCCGTTATATTGGGCCGTCGGGGGTCTGCTCCTCATTTTCCAAACGTACCTTGGCCGGAAATTCTATTATAAAGAAGTGACAGCTGCCAACGTCGATTTGACGGAAGCGAAGGAAGACGTCCAGAAAATTGAAGAAGAATTGGAAGAGGACATCAAAAAAGCGGATAATAAGAAGAAGAAAAAGTGACAGAACAGGCTGGAGAGCAATCTCCAGCCTTTTTGGAGGGGACCTTATATGGATTTTAAATGGATTTCGGGAATCGCCATTGTGCTGGCTGGAGTCGCTTCCCTGTATTTCATCGTCAAGGGGAATCTGAATTATGCAGTGCTGGCGATGACGGCTTTATTCACCATGACCAACGGTTTTCGTGCGAAATCATTCCGTGAACAGGGATTTGAACGGCAATCGAAGTGGATGGCCGGCATGGCCTTGTTTTTCGGGATTGCCTTCATTGGCATGCTGATTTATATTGTCTGGGGCCAGTAGATGGAGGAACAGAACCTTCGCTAAACCGTCCTATTGGCAGGCGAAAACTGTTCCGTTTGCTCCAGACGAGGATGGCCGTATTCTAGTTATGAATATGGACACATAATGATAGAATGAGAACACAGCAGAGAAGCGAGATTTTTGGCAGAAGGAAGGCTAGCAGGAATGAAAAAAAGAAATTATCGCGATCGGAGGAAAAAAAGAGGGAATGGGTTGACCATTGCCTTGATCCTATCCGGTATTGTCATGACGGGAGCTGTCGCTTGGGTAGGGATGAACGATTGGGATATTGAGCAAAGTATTAATCGGTTGAAGGGAAATGCAGGGCCAGCGGAAGAAACAGTACCCGGTGAGGAGTCGGGGATTTTATTGCCGACAGGCGGAGAGGTCGAGGAAGGGACACCAGAGGAACCTACTGCGCCATCTACAGCCGAACCGGAGGAAAAGGCTCCTGAAGTGGAGGCGCCGCCGGCAGTGGATGCAGGTGGTTATATCGAAGGGCAGGAGCTTCCGACCGAGCCGACGTATATCAAAGGGATGCTCATTGCGAGCAAAAAATATCCGTTGCCGAAGGACTATGATCCAGGAGAGAGCCCGGAAGCCCGCGCCGCGTTCAATAAAATGGCCGCAGAAGCGAAACTATCCGGTTTCAACCTGACCGCCTTTAGCACGTATCGGTCGTTTGAGTACCAGACGACGCTGTATGAGCGATATGTCGCGCGGGACGGTAAGGAGGCGGCGGATCGGTACAGCGCCCGCCCGGGATATTCCGAACACCAGACAGGTCTCGCCTTCGACATCGGGGAAGTGAACTTTGAAAAGCACTGGGCCTCGTCGACATTTGAAGAGACGGAAGCTGGCAAATGGGTGGCTGCCAATGCGCATCGATACGGTTTCATCATGCGCTATCCGAAAGGCAAGGAAGCGATCACTGGCTATATGTACGAATCCTGGCATTTCCGTTATGTTGGAGAAAAAATCGCAAACGAGATTTATCAGCAAAACAGCACATTGGAAGAGCATTTGGGGATCAAATGAAAAACGGACACTCCGGCATATGGGGTGTCCGTTTTTCTTATAAAATTGGTGAAACGAGCCTGGATATCGACTCTTTCAATTTGATTCTCCTGGAGCGTTCTTCATACAGTTCAAACGTCAATTCGGTCGCCAGCTGCATATCATGTTCGAATAGTTCGGCGAGGGCATGGGAGGTTTCTCGATCATAGATGAATGCATTCACTTCAAAGTTCAATTTAAAACTCCGCACGTCGATATTGGCGGTACCAACGGTAGACAATTCATCATCCACCACAATCTGCTTCGTATGGATAAATCCGTTATCATAAATATAAACCCGTGCGCCCGCTTTCAACAGCTTGCCGACATTCGAATAGGTCGCCCAATAGACAAACATGTGATCCGGCTTGTTCGGAATCATAATCCGCACGTCAATCCCCGACAGACAGGCAATCCGGAGGGCATCCAGGAAGCTGATATCCGGGATGAAGTAAGGGGTCTGGATGTAAATGTACTTCTTGGCGAGGAAAATCATTTTCAAATAACCGTCTTTAATATGTTCCCACTCCGCATCCGGCCCGCTCGAGACGATTTGCATCCCGACGCTGCCCTTGCGCGGAATGGCCGGGAAGTAGCGATCCGAATATTCGATCTGATGCTTTTCGGAGGAGGCTTGATTCCAATCCAGGATGAAACGGGTTTGCAATGGATGCAACGCACTGCCCTCGATCCGGAGATGGGTATCCCGCCAGTAGCCAAATCGCTTGGACAATCCTAAATACTCATCCCCTACATTGAAGCCGCCGATATAGCCGATCCGACCATCGATGACAACGATTTTCCGGTGGTTCCGATAGTTCAAGCGCGGGTTGATGAGCGGAAGGATGGCGGGGAAGAACGCTTCTACTTCTCCACCTGCTTCAACTAGCTCTCTCAGATGCTTTTTTCGTAACCCGCGTGACCCGATATCATCGAACAGGACCCGGACCCGGACGCCTTGTTTCGCTTTCCGTATAAGTACATCCAAAATCTGGTTTCCCAAGTTATCCAAACGCAAAATATAATATTGGAAATGGATATGATCTTTCGCTTGCTCCAAGTCTTTGAGAAGAGAGGCGAATTTTTCTCTTCCGTCATTGAAAATCTGTACATCATTATCCTGTGTCAAGACCGCATGGTTATTTCGCAAGTGCATGTAAATCATGTCTTTGTAATGAGCCGTATCATCCAACCGGAAATCGAGCGTGCTGTCTTCGATCGCTTCGATTTGGTAATCAATCAATTGATCAATTCCAATTTTATGGCGGCCTTCCCAACGGAATAGTTCATCCTCCCGTAACCTTCTGCCGAGTAGGAGGTAGATGAAAAACCCGAAAAACGGGATGAAGAACAGAACGAGAAGCCAAGCCCATGTAGCGGTAGGGTCTCGTCTTTCCAAGAAAATTAGGGCGATTGCCAGGAGGATGTTCAGGATGAGGATGATCGTAACAGACAGACTAATCAAGTGAGTCACCAAACGCCCTCCTTCCATGTGTCGTCATATGTTCCATTATAACGGAATCTTAATGGAAAGGGACAGCGAAGCAACTAAAGTGCCAGAAACAATTACACCTATTCTATTGTATGGGCTGAATAAGAAAAAGGTTTCGCTATGAATGGAATAATGGCGTATTAGTATTCATCAATTCATGTTATCCATGTCCCGGAATCCAAGTGAAAAGTGTAAGGGGCTAAGGGGTGAAGTTTCTTAATAGAATTCAGGTGATTTGAGCGGTCACTTCTTTTTCAATTGGTTGTGGTATCTATAAAGTCACTTGCAGTAGGAGCAGATACTAATATGGATTTTATTAGTCATGAGAACAGAGCAGCGAATGGGCTGCTTTGTTCTTGTTAATTTCAATCGATTGGAATTAAAGATCTTGTGTAAATCGAACAGCCTTACCGATTATTTTTACTGGATTTGCCTTTGTTACGATTATCGGTTCGTGCTCGCTGTTATCAGGGATAAGCAATAATGTATTCTCCTGTTTTTTCACCCTCTTCAGGGTGGCCTCGGTTTTACCATTTACAAGGACCGCTGCGATTTCACCATGTTCTACCTCGCTCTGTTCTCGGATAAGAACATAAGATCCGTTTGGTATTGTCGGTTCCATTGAATTTCCTTTTGCCTTAAGGTATATCAAATTCCCAGCAGGGAGGCTTTCAGCCAATTCAATTCGGTAATCCTCGTAATTTTCTGCTACTAATATTGGATCTCCACAAGAAATTGCTCCCAATACAGGGATTCTGACTGTACGTTGGGAAACTTCAATCAGGTTATTTGGCTTCATTTCAATTAAGTCTGATTTTAAAACTCCGAAATAATCCGCCAAGGCTTGTATTTTATCTATCCGTGGATATTTTTCACCTCTAACCCAATTCGATACGGTCATGTCACTAACTCCTATATTTTTAGCAAGTATTTTTTGATCAATTCCTCTCCTCTCTATTAATTTTTCCAAATTCTCTCCAAGTATTTCCCTTTGCGATTTGATTGTTCTCACCTCTCTTTACATTTTATTATAAACTTAAAGTTTTGATAAGGATAGACTATTTGTCAAATAAATAAACTTTAAGTATTGAAATTAAACTTTAAGTTTACTATTATATATACAAGGTTCGAATTTTGGGGGGAGAAATATGCAGTTATCACTCGAAGCGTTGCGGGTAAATGCGAATATGACACAACAAGATGTAGCAGACCGTTTGGGTGTTTCACGTTCTACTGTTATCAAGTGGGAGGGGGAGTCGTAGAACCAAAAGAGCTTGTAATCTATGCACTTGCAAAGCTTTACAATGTAGAGATTGACATAATCCGAATTCCGACTTAGTTTTTTAGTAAACTTTAGGTTTAAAAACTTTATGAGATAAAGAAAAATCTTATTTTGCGGAAAGAAAGAGGGCGGGTTAAATTGTGAAGCACTTTAACGACTCCAGCGGTATTACAGTTTTCTCTCTAAACTTAAAACGTACAGTGCTAGTTGTATAGAATGAAAAGGGGGACTCTACTAAAATGGCCTCATTCATAACGAAAAGTATTAAAGAAGTGCTAACGAATGACGTGGTAGCTACGGATGTTTATAGTGATGGTCGGTTAATTATCAGTAAAAACACACCATTAACAGAAAGGTTACTGACTCTGCTGAAAAATAGATGTATAAAGGAACTAGCTATTATTGTGGATGAAGTGAAGGAAAAAAACAAAATAAAGAGTGTGGCACAAGTAGATGAAGAAGTCGGAAATAATAAAGAACGGGGTTATTTAAATGAACTATTTTTTGAAAACTTGAAACAAGTTGGTATGGAATCCAGGTATGGAAACTTGTTAAGTAGCTCTGAAGATGTGGAGTTTGTCATGAAATTATTCAGAGATATTATGAGAAATGAGATAATCGCCAATAAGTTGAATAAATTGAAGAATTGGGATTCGTATACATTTTTTCATTCCTTTGATGTTTTTGTAATAGGATCTTTATTTGCAAGACGAAAAAGTATACCGAATATAGAGTCGGTTTCTTTGGGCTATTTACTCCATGACATCGGTAAATTACACATTCCACAGCGACTATTAATGCTTGAACGAAAATTAAGCTATAAAGAATTTGAAGTAATGAAAACGCATACAACGAAAGGATGCGTAATGCTACAAACCTTGGGACTAAATCATATTGCGCCATATGCAAAATCACACCATGAACGTACAGATGGCACGGGGTATCCCAGCCGCTTAAAGGGACACGAGATGGATCAAGAATTGAAAATACTCCATATAGTTGATGTCTACAGTGCACTGACATTTAATCGACCTTATCGAAAAGCCCTTAGCGCTTCAAAAGCATTAGATACTTTATTTCGCGATGCTCACCATTATGATATAGGTTTGTTAAGAGATTTCATTGAGTTATTGAAAATTTATCCGAATAATTCGTCTGTCCTCCTTTCAGATAATACACATGCCAAAGTAGTCCATGTCAATGAGGCGCTGCCAATGTTCCCTGTAGTCAAAAGAAGTAACGATCTAAATGATTTCCATCTACCGTATAACTTTAATATTAAAGTTAGTAGAATGATTGAGTATCAATCCAAATCCTTCCAAGATAGATTTAAAGAGTTCTCCAAAAGTTTAATTGGAGGATATGAGGAATTATTCATGGCTGAGTTTATTGATTTAGCAGATGGGATGAAAATTGAAGAAATATATAAACAAATCATTATCCCTGTAACGAGGGTGCTTACAATTCTATATGAAGGACATGTAATGGATAAAGATGAATACTATTTACGGATTTCATCTGTCTTACGATTACTACAATCGGTTGAGGATCTTATTTTGAAAACCAATCATTATAAAGGGCAAATATTATTAGTCGCGGAGGGGAGTCACAACTTAGCTGTGCATTTAAAGGTATTGGAGGGACTGCTGCATATAGAAAATATATATCCGATTGTTATAAATAAATCAATTTCTATGGAGCAGTTAGAGAAAACTGTAGCAGACTTCAATGTAGAAAAGGTGTTCATCTTTAATTCCACTGATGATACGGAGCTAAAGGAAGTAAAATGTTTACCTAACATCATGTTCAGAAGCATGACATGCAAAGAATTGGATAACTTTATAAATTCCGAAGTGTATTTCTCCAACCAATCCAACTCAATTTGTGAATGGCTAGAAACGCATTCAAAACCTTTAAACTCTATAGTACAATAATTAATTCCTTTTCCCATTCTTATTTGGGTAACCGAGGCTCACGCCGATAGAACCTCATGTTTGAGACTTTGTGTTATCAGGAAATTAAAATATTCAGATGAAACAAAACTTGGGATGCCTTTTCCTGAACACGCCATAAACTTTTCTGATTTCTTTTCCCAATAACGATTTAGTAGAAGTTTCAGATGTTGCTCTATGACAAACAAGGCAACTCCCTAACAAAATTGGAGTTGCCTTATCCTGTTATTCCGAGGTTACGGTCTCGGCATTACGCAATGATTGAGAGGATTTTCTAAAAGCAACTAATAACACAATCGTTAGTAAGGCTAGAATAGCGGAAACATAATACATATTGCCCGCTTCTCTTGTGAAAATCCACGTGAACAACAGCGGACCAATAATGCGCCCCATATTATCCATCGAGTAGGTCATGCCGGCAGCTGTTCCGTATTTTCCACCCGATTCCTTTGTTGTCAGGGAGACGAGCACGGTCCGGGCCAATGCGTTTCCAGCAGTGAAGACGCTTAGCGCGAATCCGGCCCAAAATAGGTTTGTCGTGAACGGAATGAGCAGCAAGCCGGCTGCTGTAATCAATTGTGCCACGAGAATCCATGTCGTTTCCGTCCCGTTTTTCACCCGGCGCACGACACCGCCCTGGATGGCCGCATCGACCAAGCCGCTCGCCATGAACAAGTAGCCGACCTGCAACGGCGTAATGCTGATTTGATTGATTTGAAACAACTGGAACGTCGCTTCAATTCCTGCCAGGATGAACGTCACCATGAACGAGGTCAAGAAGAGATAGCGGATCCGGTATTGCC